>CACXFT010000001.1 GCA_902767045.1 uncultured Prevotellaceae bacterium
GATGAAGGATATTGCCAACGCCATTGCAGCCAACCATCCTGAAGCCTACCTGATGATGCTGCTCATCGACGAGCGACCAGAGGAGGTAACCGACATGGCCCGCACGGTGAATGCCGAGGTTATCGCATCTACTTTCGACGAGCCTGCCGAGCGCCATGTGAAGATTGCCGGCATTGTGCTTGAGAAAGCAAAACGCATGGTGGAATGCGGGCACGACGTTGTAATCTTCCTTGATTCCATCACACGTTTGGCACGTGCTTACAACACCGTAAGCCCCGCAAGCGGAAAAGTGCTCACAGGTGGTGTCGATGCAAACGCGCTTCAAAAGCCCAAGAGGTTCTTCGGTGCAGCCAGAAACATTGAAGGAGGCGGTTCGCTCACCATCATTGCAACAGCCCTTATCGACACAGGCTCAAAGATGGATGAGGTTATTTTTGAAGAGTTCAAGGGCACAGGTAACATGGAGTTGCAGCTCGACCGCTCGCTTTCCAACAAGCGTATCTTCCCGTCGGTGAATCTGGTGGCTTCGAGCACCCGCCGCGACGATCTGCTGCAAGACCGCACCACGCTCGACCGCATGTGGATTCTTCGCAAATACATTGCCGACATGAATCCCATTGAAGCCATGAACACCATTCATGAACGCATGGAGCGAACACAAGACAACGAAGAGTTCCTGCTTTCAATGAACTCGTAGATGAAAATAAAAAAGACAGGCATTCACACTATGATAAATGTGAATGCCTGCTTTTTTTGATGAATGTTCCCTACTCTTATTCGGCAAGCGATTGCTGATACCAATCGAAGAGTTTTTGAACACCCTCGTCTATTTCCACCTTGTGGGTCCATCCCAAAGAGTGCAGTTTGGTAACATCAATCAGTTTGCGGGGTGTTCCGTCGGGTTTTGATGTGTTGAAAACAATCTCGCCTTCAAAGCCAACCACCTTCACCACAAGTTCCGAGAGCTGTCTGATGGTTAGCTCTTTTCCGGTTCCCACATTGATGTGGCAGTTGCGAATTTCACCAAGCGACGGGATGGCACCACCGCGACCTTCGCTGTTGTTGCGATCCACGGCACCGTCGGCCTTGGCACCATAGAACACCGAAGAGTATTTTTCAATGCCAATGATGTCGCTGAAGTTTACATTCAGCAACACATGCACAGAAGCATCTGCCATGTCTTCGCTCCAAAGGAATTCGCGCAGCGGAGTGCCCGTCCCCCAAAGCTCAACCTTGTTGTTGTAGATGCCATACTTGGCAAGCACATCCAGAATTTCCTGATGGCTGTTGCTGCCTGTTATTCCTTCCACCGGCCGTTTGTTCATGTCGGTACAGATAGCATCCCAGTTATTGTCGTGAATGAGTTTGGCAAGATAAACCTTGCGCATCATAGCCGGCATCACATGAGAGTTTTCGAGATGGAAGTTATCGTTAGGCCCGTAAAGGTTGGTTGGCATCACAGCAATGTAGTTAGTTCCATACTGTAGGTTGTAACTCTCACACATTTTCAAACCAGCTATTTTAGCAATGGCATATTCTTCGTTGGTGTATTCCAGAGGCGATGTGAGCAATGCATCTTCCTTCATTGGTTGAGGTGCATTTTTTGGATAGATGCATGTGCTACCAAGGAAAAGCAGTTTTTTCACTCTATGAGCATAAGCCTCTCCAATAACATTGCATTGCATTTTCATGTTCTGCATGATAAAGTCGGCCCGATAGAGCGAGTTGGCCATGATACCTCCCACAAAGGCAGCGGCAAGCACAACGGCATCCGGTTGCTCTTCATCGAAGAATTTTTTCACGGCTGCCTGATTGGTTAAGTCGAGTTCGCTGTGAGTTCTTCCCACCAGGTTGTTGTACCCTCTCGACTTTAAATTATTCCAAATGGCAGAGCCCACGAGTCCGCGATGCCCTGCCACATAAATTTTACTATCTTTGTTCAGCATGTTTCTATTCTGCTATTTGTGCTTTTAAGTAGAGTTTGCGCACGAACTTCATGTCGTGTTCAACCATAATCTTCACCAGTTCTTCGAAAGAAGTTTTGCGTGGGTTCCATCCCAATTTCTCCTTGGCTTTCGAGGGGTCGCCCAAGAGCTGGTCTACTTCTGCCGGACGGAAGTATTTCGGATCTACTTCAACAAGCACTTTACCCGTAGCTTTGTCTATACCCTGTTCGTTAACTCCCTCGCCTTTCCATTCAAGTTCTATGCCCACATGGTGGAAGGCCAGCGTTGCAAATTCGCGCACGGTGTGATATTCGCCGGTAGCAATCACAAAGTCGTCGGCCACGGGTTGCTGCAGGATAAGCCACATACACTCCACATAGTCTTTGGCATATCCCCAGTCGCGCAGCGAGTTCAGGTTACCCAGATAGAGCTTGTCCTGCATTCCCTGTGCAATGCGGCAGGCTGCCAATGTTATTTTGCGGGTAACGAAGTTTTCGCCTCGGCGCTCGCTCTCGTGGTTGAAGAGAATACCGTTGCAGCAATACATGTTGTAGCTTTCGCGATAGTTCTTCATAATCCAGAATCCATAGAGCTTTGCCACTGAATAGGGAGAGCGCGGATAGAATGGTGTTGTTTCTTTCTGGGGCACTTCCTGCACTTTGCCATAAAGTTCTGAAGTAGAAGCCTGATAGATGCGGCATTCTTTTTCGATACCCACAATGCGCACAGCCTCCAACAGGCGAAGCACGCCAACGGCATCGGTGTCGGCAGTATATTCAGGCACGTCGAAAGAAACTTTTACATGGCTCTGAGCAGCCAGGTTATAGATTTCAGTGGGCTTCACCTCGCCTATGATGCGGATAAGCGATGAAGAGTCGGTCATGTCGGCCCAGTGTAGGTTAACAAGACGTTTCTGTTTCATATCGCGCACCCACTCATCCAAATACAAGTGTTCAATACGCCCGGTGTTGAACGAAGAGCTACGGCGCAAGAGTCCGTGCACCTCGTAGCCTTTTTCAATTAAAAATTCTGCCAAGTATGAACCGTCTTGTCCGGTGATACCTGTGATGAGAGCAACTTTTTTTTCCATTTTAATTATATGATTTTATTCTTAGCGATTAATTTTCGCCGCTAAATTGTTTGATGCGTTGTTCTTCTGAAAGTTTGCAAATGAGCAGTGTTCCATTCTTTTCAGCCACAATGTAGCCTTCCAGTCCTTGCACCACCACCTTCTTCTCTTCTGTAGCATGCACAATGCAGTCGCGCGATTCAATCATGGTGATGTTTTCGCCGATGCAGCTGTTTCCATAAAGGTCGCGTTTTGTTTGCATGAGCAGTGAACCCCATGTTCCCAAATCGCTCCATCCGAAGTCGGCAGGACAAACGAAAATTTCGTCGGCTTTTTCCATAATGGCATAGTCAACGGAAATGTTTTCACATTCAGCATAGTGCAGGTCTATTTCTTTCTGTTCTTGTTCTGTTCCGTAAACGGGCAGCAAACGTTCAAAGATTTCGTTGATGGCCGGTTCGTAAACTCGGAACGCGTTCACAATGGTGTTCACGCTCCACACAAAGATGCCAGCATTCCAGAGATAGTTGTTTTGCTGAATGTATTCCTGTGCAGTCTTCAGGTCGGGCTTTTCCCTGAACTTATCTACTCTGAAGATTTCCTTGTTGCGCAGTGAGTTCATGCTCAGGTCGGCCTGAATGTATCCGTATCCCGTTTCGGGTCTTGTTGGTTTCATTCCGAGTGTAACAATACCGTCGGTTTCTCCAGTAAATTTAAGGCATTGTGTGATTACCCGTTTAAATTCTTCTGTGTTGGCAACGATATGGTCGCTGGGTGTTACCACAATGTTTGCCTTGGGGTCTTTGGCTTTAATTCGCCAGCTCACATAGGCAATGCAGGGAGCAGTGTTTCTTCTGCATGGTTCAAGCAATATGTTGCCGACCGGGATTTCCGGCAGCTGTTCTCTCACCACATCGAAGTAGTTCTTGTTAGTAACAATCCACACGTTTTCGGGTGGACAGATGCCGGTAAAGCGGTCAAAAGTCAATTGCATGAGTGAGCGCCCTACTCCTAACACGTCAATAAACTGCTTGGGGCGTTCAACAGTACTCATAGGCCAGAAGCGACTGCCCACACCACCAGCCATAATAACTAAGTGATTGTTGTTTTGTGGCATAATTTTACATATTCTTTGTTCAACGTGCAAAATTAATATAAAAAAAGTGAATGGCAAAGAAAACGAATGATATATTTGTTATTTGAAGTCAAGTTGGAGCGACAAATCAATGCTGTTTTCTTCTATTTTTTCTTCTTTTTTGTCTTTAAACTGCAACAGCAGTTGGTTGTTTTCTTTCAGGTCGAAGTTGAACGCATATACTCCCCTTTTTTGTTTCTTTACCACCACAGGGTTTGAGGGTTTGGTATTACGCGCCAGAAAGCGCACCACATGGGCATGCATTTCGTCGAGACCTACGGGGTAGAATAGCGAGTTGCAGGAATTGAACAGATGCATGGAGATTTTCTGTATAGACAGTCCCTTTTCTCCTGCTTCTATCAGTACTTTCAGAATTTCCTTGTCGCAATTCATTTGTTTTAGGATTTAAACCAAAAAAGAGAGCTGTAAACAAAATGGTTGCAGCTCTCTTGATTATTCTGTTTAAAACTTTTAAGCAAGCACTATGGCGTTGCCTTCTCCTTTTACCTTACCTTCTTTCATCAGCCATCCAATACCCAGGTATACTTCTTCAGTGGCAATGTTAGCTGCCTTTGCAATGCCGGCCACTGTCATAGGAGCCTGTGCAGCTGCAAGAGCTTGATAAACGTCGCCAGCCTTGAACCCTGCGTTTTCAGCGGTTACTGCCACTTCAGCTGTAGCAGCAGAAGTTTTCTTAGCTGTCGTTTTCTTAACTACTGTTGTTTTCTTTTCGGTTGCTTCTTTTGTTGCAGCCTTCTTGGTTGTTGCTTTTTTTTCTGCCATAACTTTGTAAAACTAATTTCTGTTGAGAAATTTTCTCATCAGTTTATTATCCTTTATAAATCGCGGGCAAAGGTAGTTAAAATACCTTTGCCACAATTTAAAAAAGAATAGTTTTTTACAAATGTATCAATTTTCTTGATTTAAGTCAATCTTAATCTGCAGTTCATCAAGTTGTTTGTTGTCTATTTCCGATGGAGCATCGAGCATTACATCACGCCCGCTGTTATTTTTGGGGAAAGCGATGCAGTCGCGAATAGAATCGAGTCCGGCCATGATTGCAACAAACCTGTCTAATCCGAATGCAAGTCCGGCATGGGGAGGTGCACCATACTTGAATGCATTGATAAGGAATCCGAACTGTGCCATGGCACGCTCGGGAGTAAAGCCCAATATCTGGAACATTTTTTCCTGCAGTTTTCCATCGTGAATACGCAACGACCCTCCGCCCACTTCAATTCCATTGCAAACAAAGTCGTAGGCTTTTGCTCTCACTTGCTCGGGATGTTCGTCAAGCAATGGTATATCATCGGGGTTTGGCATGGTGAATGGGTGGTGTGTTGCCATGAGGCGCTGCTCTTCGTCACTCCATTCGAAAAGTGGGAAGTCTACTATCCATAAGCACTCAAACTTGTCTTTGGAACGCAATCCCAATCGGTCGCCCATTTCAAGTCGCAATGTGCACAGCTGCACCCTTGTTTTATTAGGTTTGTCGCCACTCAGAATCAGCACCAGATCACCGTCTTTGGCTCCCATTTTTTCTTTCAGTCGGGCCATCACCTCAGGCGAGTAGAACTTGTCGACCGACGATTTCACAGACCCGTCGGCATTGAATTTCACATACACCAGTCCTTTGGCTCCTACCTGCGGTCGCTTCACAAAGTCGGTAAGCTGATCCAGTTGTTTACGTGTGTAGTCGGCGCATCCGGGTACACAGATACCTCCTATGTATTCGGCATCGTCGAACACGCTGAAGGTTCCCGTACCCTTGAGCACATCCATCAACTCAACAAACTCCATGCCGAATCGCAAGTCGGGTTTGTCGCTACCATATCGTTTCATAGCATCGTGCCATGTCATCTGCTGCAACTTGGCAGGCAGTTCCACACCCAGCACTTCCTTAAAAAGATGGCGTGCCATGTCTTCAAAGAGCTCTATCACGTCTTCTTGCTCAACGAACGACATTTCGCAGTCTATCTGGGTAAACTCGGGTTGTCTGTCGGCACGCAGGTCTTCGTCACGGAAACACTTGGCAATTTGGAAATATCTGTCGAATCCGCTCACCATGAGCAGTTGTTTCAACGTTTGCGGACTTTGTGGAAGTGCATAGAATTGTCCGGGATTCATGCGTGAAGGCACCACGAAGTCTCTTGCACCTTCAGGCGTAGACCCGATAAGAATAGGTGTTTCCACTTCAATGAACTGCTTCGAATCGAGAAAGTTTCTAATCAATATGGTCATGCGGTGGCGCAGCTCCAGATTTTTGCGCACTGCCGTTCTTCTCAAGTCAAGGTAGCGATATTTCATGCGTATATCGTCACCGCCATCGGTATTGTCTTCAATGGTAAACGGTGGTGTGAGGCTTTCCGAGAGAATGTTCAGGGCATCTGCCAGAATTTCAATATCGCCGGTAGGCATTTTGGCATTTTTGCTTTCACGCTCGCTCACAGTTCCCTTCACCTGAATACAGAATTCCCTGCCCAGCTTGTTAGCTTGGTTGCATAATTCTACATTGGCAGCCTCGTTGAAAACGAGTTGAGTTATACCATAGCGGTCGCGCAGGTCTACGAAAGTCATGCCTCCCATTTTTCTAACGCGCTGTACCCATCCGGCAAGGGTTACATTCTTCCCGGCATCGGAGAGGCGCAACTCTCCACAAGTATTTGTTCTATACATATTAAATAATAGTTGATTTTAATTTTCATGCAAAAGTACAACATTTCATTGAAAGATAAAAGTTTTATGAAAAAAATATCCATTTCTTTGTTCCATTCCACTTATTTTAGTACATTTGCAATCGTTCTTTAAGCATAAACAGCAATAATAGTTATGAAATTCATTGCTCTTCCCGACGACCGTTTGCGGCGCGTGAGCTTCTATCTTGCTATGGAAGAATACGTTGCCCGCACGCTCAACGATTCTGCCGACTGCTTCTTCATGTGGCAAGTCAGCCCGAGTGTGATTTTCGGCCGCAACCAACTTGTCGAGAATGAAGTGAATCTTCCCTACTGTCAAGCCCATCAGATTTCCATTTATCGGCGCAAGAGCGGCGGCGGGTGTGTTTATGCCGACCAATCCAATGTGATGTTTTCATACATTACCCGTAGCGACAACATTCCTTTCACCTTTCATAGTTACATCAACATGATTCTGCTCATGCTTCATCGCTTGGGCATTGATGCACACACCAGCGGACGCAACGATATTCTTATCGGGCAGCGTAAGGTTTCGGGCAATGCTTTCTATCACATTCCGGGTCACAGCATCGTTCACGGAACCATGCTCTATGATACCAACCTGCAGAACATGGCTCAAGCTATCACTCCCTCTAAAAGCAAGCTCGAAAGTAAAGGTGTGGCGAGTGTGCGTCAGCACGTTGCCCTGTTGAAGGACTTCACATCGCTCACACTCAGAGAGGTGATGCAGCACGCACGCAACACTTTGTGCCACAGCGAATATCTTCTCACTCCCGCCGACCTGCAACACATTGAATCTCTTGAGCAGGAGTATTGCTCTGATGAATTCATTTACGGTCACAATCCTCGTTGCACGGTGGTACGTCGTTGTCGCTTTGAGGGTGTGGGCGAACTTGAACTACACATGCAGGTGAAAGGAGGTGTCATCAAGAGTATAAATCTACTCGGCGATTATTTTGCTGTAGGCGATGTGTCGGCCCAGTTGCTTCAACCGCTTCAGGGCTGCCAATTCAACCGTGCCTGCATTGAGAATGCCTTGCCACCCGATTTGAGCAAGATTATTCTGAATCTACAGCGTGCCCCTTTCATTGATTTCATCTTAGAAGAATAACTTTAAACCAATTAGAACATGGAAGATAACAAGAAAACCTGTCTTTACGACAAGCATGTTTCACTCGGCGCATTGATGTCGCCTTTCGGCGGTTTCATCATGCCCATTCAATACTCATCCATCATCGACGAGCATACGGCCGTGCGCAAAGCTTGTGGTGTGTTCGATGTGAGCCACATGGGAGAAGTGCGCATCAGCGGCCCTGATGCCGAACGATATGTGAACCACATCTTCACCAACGACATCACGGCGGCTCCCATCGGTCAAATTTATTACGGAATGATGCTTTACCCTGATGGCGGTACAGTTGACGACTTGTTAGTTTATAAAATGGGCGAGCAAGACTTTTTCCTGGTTATAAACGCAGCCAACATCGACAAGGATGTGGCATGGATGCGCGAACATACCGAAGGGTTCAACATTGTGCTCGACCACCAGTCTGACTACTATGGACAGCTGGCCGTGCAAGGACCTCTGGCCGAAAAAGTGGTCGAAGAAGTGTTGGCCCTACCCTGCCAGGAACTGAAGTTCTACACTGCCAAGACTCTTCCTGTTGATGGCTCAGAAACCATCATCATCAGTCGAACAGGCTATACAGGCGAAGACGGATTCGAAATCTACGGTTCTCACCGCTTTATCAACTCCTGCTGGGACAAATTGATGGCCTGTGGAAGGTGCAAGCCCTGTGGACTTGGCTGTCGCGACACCTTGCGCTTCGAAGTGGGGCTTCCTCTTTACGGCGATGAGCTTTCGGCCGAGATTTCTCCCGTAATGGCCGGACTTTCAATGTTCTGCAAGCTCGACAAACCCGAATTTATCGGTCGCGAGGCTCTCATCCGGCAGAAGACCGAGGGAGTGAGCCGCAAGCTTGTGGGCATCGAGCTCGACGACAAGGCCATTCCTCGCCATGGATATGCGGTTGTAGCTGATGGAGAAGTTGTTGGCGAGGTAACCACCGGCTACCATTGCCTTTCGGTTGATAAGAGTGTGTGCATGGCACTTGTTGCAACACCCTATTCTAAGCTGGGTACCAGACTCTCCGTTCAAATAAGAAAGAAAACCTTCCCCGGAACCGTGGTGAAGAAAAAGTTCTACGATAAACATTATAAAAAATAATAACCAATTTAAAATTCTATTACTTTATGGCAAAATTTGAAGAAGGACTCTACTATAGCGAGTCACACGAGTATGTACGCGTTGAGGGCGACTTTGGTTTCATTGGAATCACCGACTATGCCCAGCATGCCTTGGGCAACGTAGTTTATGTAGACATGCCCGAAGTTGACGACGAAGTGGAAGCAGGCGAAGAGTTTGGCGCTGTTGAAAGTGTGAAGGCAGCCAGCGATCTCAACTCACCGGTTAGCGGTGTAGTGGTTGAGGTGAACGAAGCACTCGACGACCAACCCGAATTGCTCAACCAGGATGCCTTTGCCAACTGGATTATCAAGGTTGAGCTTTCCGACAAGTCGGAACTCGACAGCCTGATGGATGCAAAAGCCTACGAAGCGTTCTGTAATCAGCAATAACGATAGCCATGCAATACAAATATTTCCCTCACACCGAACAACAGGTCGAGGAAATGCTTCACACCATTGGCGTAGAGAGTATGGATGCTCTCTACGCCGACGTTCCTGAAAGCATTCGCTTTAAAGCCGACTACGATTTACCCTCGCAGATGAGCGAGAGTGAAGTGCGCTCATTCATGAAACGGTTGGGCCTTCTCAACGACCAGCTTACATGCTTTGCCGGCGCCGGCATTTACGACCACTATACCCCTGCTGTTGTTTCTAACATCATCAGCCGGTCTGAGTTTCTAACCTCCTACACTCCTTACCAGGCCGAAATTTCACAAGGCACGCTGCACTATATCTTCGAGTTCCAGTCAATGATGACTCAGCTCACAGGCATGGACATCTCCAATGCCTCTATGTACGATGGTGCCACGGCAACTGCCGAAGCTGTGCTCATGGCTCATGCCGCAGTGAAGAAGTCGACTCGTGTGCTCGTTAGTGAAACCCTCGACCCGAAGGTGCGCCGGGTTATTGACACTTATGCCAAGTTTCAAGGCATTGAGATAGTTTCAATTCCCGCTTCCAATGGCGTTACCAACCGCGAAGCCCTTATCCCATTGCTCAACGAAGGCGGTGTGGCTGGTGTGGTGGTGCAGTCGCCCAACTACTATGGCATCGTTGAAGATTTCACCGGCTTTGCCGAAACCATTCACGAACACAAAGCCCTCTTTATTATTAATAATGTGGCGGCCGACTTAGCCATTCTGAAGACTCCCCGTGAATGGGGGGCCGACATTGCCGTTGGCGACGGTCAGAGTTTAGGTATACCTATGTGCTTTGGCGGTCCGGGGGTTGGCTATATGTGCTGCACCGACAAGCTCATGCGCAAGATGCCGGGCCGCATTGTCGGACAAACCCTCGACCAGAACGGACAGCGTGCTTTTGTGCTCACCTTGCAAGCGCGTGAACAGCACATTCGCCGACAGAAGGCTACGTCTAACATCTGTTCCAACCAAAGTCTCATGGCACTCTTTGTTACCGTCTACCTTTCTCTCATGGGCAAGGAAGGAATTAAAGAGGCTGCCGAACTCTCCTATGCCGGTGCCCACTACATGTGCGACCAGCTCACCAACGACAGCCGATTCCAACTCACCTACAACCAGCCATTCTTTAATGAATTCTGCATCAGCTACGAAGGAAATCTCGACGAGCTTATCCAGAAATGCATCGATTGTGGCTATATGCCTGGCGTAAAGCTGTCTGACAACACCCTGATGATAGCTGTCACCGAACAGCGCACAAAAGAAGAAATTGACGACCTTATCGACATCATGAAAGGAGGAAGTGCACAATGAACAACAAACTCTACGGAAATCTTATTTTCGAGCTTTCGCACCCAGGAAGACGTGGCTATTCGCTTCCAACCAACCGCTTTGGTTCTTATTCCACCAATCAGCTTGCTCCTGAATTAAGGCGTGGCGAAGATGCAGCCCTACCCGAATGTGACGAACTAACCGTGGTGCGCCATTATACCAATCACAGTCAAAACAATTTCGGGGTTAACAACGGCTTCTATCCCTTAGGGTCGTGCACAATGAAATACAATCCCATCATCAACGAAGAGATTGCAGCCATGCCCGAGTTCACCGCTCTTCATCCGTTACAGCCGATAGAAACCTGTCAGGGCGCGCTCGAGGTATACTATCGCTTGCAGCAGTCACTGGCAGCCCTCACCGGTTTGAGCGAATTCACACTCAACCCATGTGCCGGTGCTCATGGCGAACTTACCGGCCTCATGGTCATCCGCACCTATCACCAGAGCCGCTCCGATGAACGTCGCACCAAGGTGATCATTCCCGATTCGGCCCATGGAACCAACCCCGCGTCGGCTGCCGTGTGCGGTTTAGAGGTGATTGAGGTGAAAAGCTTAGCTGATGGCACTGTCAATGTCGACGACCTGCGAGAACTGCTCGCCCGCTACCAAGGCGAGGTGGCTGGCATGATGATGACAAATCCTAACACGCTTGGTCTGTTCGAACGGAACATACCCTTGATAGCCAAACTTGTTCACGAGGCAGGTGGCTTGATGTACTACGATGGAGCCAACCTGAATCCCATGCTCGGTGTGTGTCGACCAGGCGATATGGGGTTCGATGTGATGCACATCAACCTTCACAAAACCTTTTCCACGCCTCATGGCGGTGGTGGCCCCGGCAGCGGTCCCGTTGGTGTGCGTGCAGGACTGGAACCGTTCCTCCCCACCCCGCGTGTGGTTCTCAACGAATCAGACGGCTGCTTGCATGTTGAAACCGACAACCCGCAGTCGTTGGGCAGCGTGGGATGTTTCTTCGGTAATTTTGGTGTGGTGCTTCGGGCTTATGCCTACCTGCTTTCGTTAGGCAAGGAAAACGTAAAACTGGTGGGACCACTTGCAACACTCAATGCCAACTACATCAAGGAGTCGCTGCGTGATGTCTACGAATTACCCATTGACGGGGTGTGCAAACACGAGTTTGTGTTCGATGGTCTGCGCGACAAATCAACCGGCATCACCACAATGGATGTAGCCAAGCGGCTGCTCGACTATGGCTACCATGCTCCCACCATCTATTTCCCGCTACTCTTCCACGAGGCAATGATGATTGAACCCACCGAAAACGAATCTAAGGAAACTATCGACGGCTTCATTGCCGTCATGCGCACCATTGCCCAAGAAGCTTCACAACAACCTCAGTTGCTGAAGGACGCTCCCTGCGGAACACCCATTCGGCGCGTCGACGATGTGTTGGCAGCCAAGCAACCCATTCTAACCTGGCAAGCCTCTCTGAAATGAATTACGAACTAATCATTATTGGCAGCGGTCCCGCAGGATACAAGACCGCTGAATATGCCGCCCGATTGGGTATGCAGGTGCTCATCATTGAAGCCGATAAGGCTGGGGGCACCTGCCTCAATTGCGGGTGCATTCCCACCAAGGCATTGTGCCACGATGCACAGCTTGCGTCTCTTGGCGCGGTGCAAGATTTTTCTTCAATTATAAGTCGTAAGAATGCGATTATCGAACAGTTACGCACTGGTGTTGAAGCACTCATGCAGACTCCTGGTATTACCATGCTTTATGGCAGAGCTTCGTTTGCAGATGCCCACACCGTTGTGGTTGACGGTAATCACTATTCGGCTCCACACATCATCATCGCTACAGGGTCGTGTGCCAAGCTCCTGCCCATACCTGGCATCGACTTGCCGCATGTGGTAACTTCAACCGAACTGCTCAACACCAACCATGTTCCTAAGCGGCTGTGCATCATCGGAGCCGGAGTTATCGGTATGGAGTTTGCCAGCATCTTTGCCAGCTTCGGCAGTCAGGTCACTGTGGTGGAGTTTCTCAAAGAATGCTTGCCCACACTCGATGCCGACATTGCCAAACGACTGCGCAAGCAAATGGAACACCGTGGTGTCACCTTCTATTTGCAGGCAGCAGTGAAAGCCATCACCAGCGATGGGGTAGTCTTCGAACGCAAGGGTAAGGAGCAAACGGTTGAAGCCGACATTGTGCTTGTGGCAACTGGCCGACAAGCCAACACTTCTGGTTTAAATCTCGAAGCAGCAGGTGTTGCTTGCGGGCGACAGGGTATAGCTGTTAATGCCGATACTTTTCAGGCGGCCGATGGAATCTATGCCATTGGCGATGTGAATGGCATTCAGATGCTTGCTCATGCAGCAACCTTCCAGGGCTATCGGGCCGTGAACCACATGCTTGGCCGAACCGATTCTATCCGCTTCGACATCATGCCGGCGGCAGTTTTCACCAATCCGGAGGCAGCAAGCGTGGGACCCACCGAAGAACAGCTCAAGGCGAGCGGCGTTGCATACACGGTTCACAAGGCTTTCTATCGGGCCAACGGCAAAGCACTCACCATGAATGCTACCGAAGGACTTGTGAAACTCTTCACCAACCAAGCCGATTGCATTGTTGCATGCCACATCCTTGGAGCTCATGCGGCCGACCTGGTGCAGGAAGTAACTGCCCTCATGAATCTGGGCTGCACCCTCTCACAACTCAGAGAAATCATTCACATCCATCCCACGCTAAGTGAAATTCTGCACGACTTATCGTAACTCAATGGAAATCATCAACCAAGTGGAACGGCGGCTCAACCGTTGCTTCAACAAAGCATTGCGGCAATACCAACTCATCGACGACAACGACCGCGTGCTCATTGCGCTTTCGGGCGGTAAGGATTCTTTGTTCCTTGTTGACCGGTTGGCTCGTCGTCGCTCGGTTTTTCGACCTCAGTTCCAGGTAGAAGCAGTGCATGTGCGCATGACCAATATCGACTATGAAAGCAGTGCCGAATATCTGCACAACTTCTGCGCAGAAAGAGAAGTGCCGTTCCACTTGCTCACTACCAGTTTCGATGCTTCCACCGACCGGCGCAAAGAACCTTGCTTCTTGTGCTCGTGGAACCGGCGCAAGCAGATTTTCAATCTGGCACAGGCCGAAGGGTTTCAGAAAATTGCCTTGGGCCATCACATGGACGACATCCTTCACACTACACTGATGAATCTTCTTTTTCAAGGGCGTTTCGAGGGAATGCCCGTGAAACTGCCCATGAAAAAGATGCCTGTCACTATCATTCGACCCCTATGCCTTTGCCACGAAGCCGACATCAGGCTTTATGCGCAGTCTGTGGGCTTCGAAAAGCAAAAACGACTGTGCCCTTACGAAACAGAAACGCATCGCTCCACCATCAGCTCGCTCTACCAACAGATGGAACTTCTCAACCCGGAAACACGCTATTCCATCTGGCATGCCCTCGAACGCGAGGGTAAGCTCTTTCCAACCCCAACAACGCTTAATTCCGAATTTTTTCAATATAAGTAAAAACTCATTTTCATGCCAAATCACATGTTAAAACTTAACACTCAGCTCAAATCTCTATTGAAAAAGAAATTTGTGATAGCCGCCATCATCTGCGTTCTATTGATAGTGGGCGTAGGGCTTCGTTATTTTCTCTCATCAATGAGCAACGAAAAAGAAACCTTTTATCTTTATATCGATAACGACGACACGGCCGACTCTGTAACCATGAAGTTGGCTCCACATTGCACCCCCCACGGCATGAGTGGATTCACCACCATTCTTCGGCACAGCTCCTATGAACAGCATGTGCTCACTGGCCGCTATGCCATCGAACCTGACATGTGTGCCATCACCGTCTATCGCCGACTGGCCAACGGCATGCAAGCCCCTGTGCATCTCACCATCCCCTCTGTGCGCACACTCGACCGCTTGGCCGGTGCCATCTCAAACAAACTGATGCTTGACAGCACCCAGCTGGTGCAGGCTCTCACCGATTCGGCTTTCTGCAAGCAATATGGCTACGACACACTCACCATCGCGTGCCTTTTCATCCCCAACACCTACGATGTGTATTGGAACATATCCCTTCCGAAGTTCATGGAGCGCATGCAACGGGAAAACCATCGCTTTTGGGATGGCGAACGACAGCAAAAGGCTCAGGCCATCGGGTTCACTCCCGTTGAAGTGGTTACACTGGCAAGCATTGTCGATGAAGAAACTGCCAACAACAACGAAAAACCTATGGTGGCAGGCATGTATATCAACCGTTTGAAACTGCGCTCGGCCGAATATCCCAACGGTATGCCCCTACAGGCCGACCCTACCATCAAATATGCCTGGCGACAGTTCGACTTGAAGCGCATCTATAATAAACTGCTCAATATAGACAGTCCTTTCAACACCTACCGCAATGTGGGACTGCCTCCCGGCCCCATCCGCATTCCGTCTGTAGCAGGCATCGATGCGGTGCTCAACTACACCCACCACCAGTTTGTCTATATGTGTGCCAATGCCGACTTCAGCGGCACCCATCAGTTTGCCGCCACCTACATCGAACACCTGCAGAACGCTCGTGCCTATGCCGAAGCGCTTAACAAACGGGGCATCAAATAATCTGCTGCAAAAGTCGAAGAGCTTCAAAAACTTGCACGATTAAAATAAAAGAACTACCTTTGCAGGTTGACAATTAAAAACAGAAAATAAAAACAAATATTCTTTTAAAGCAAGAAAAAAATGACACAAGCAATTCAAAAGACGCTGCGCGACAGTGCAGCCATGCGTTGGACGGCACTCCTGCTGCTCGCACTTGCCATGTTTTGTTCCTACATCTTCATGGACATTCTCTCGCCCATCAAAGACTTGATGCAAACCGAACGTGGTTGGGATTCAACAGCCTTTGGCACCATGCAGGGAGCAGAGGTTTTTCTCAATGTGTTTGCCTTCTTCCTCATCTTCGCCGGCATCATTCTCGACAAGATGGGTGTTCGCTTCACTGCTGTGCTCTCTGCCGCAGTAATGCTCATCGGAGCCATACTCAAATGGTATGCCGTGAGTGATGCCTTCATGGGTAGCAGCCTCGAAGTATGGTTCAACACACACCTTAACTATATACCAGTTTTCGACGAACTCGGCGTGGCTCCTTTCTACGAGGGAATGCCCGCATCGGCCAAGTTTGCGGCTTGCGGTTTCATGATTTTCGGTTGTGGTTGCGAAATGGCCGGCATCACCGTGAGCCGCGGTATCGTGAAGTGGTTCAAAGGGCGCGAAATGGCACTTGCCATGGGTAGTGAAATGGCACTCGCCCGTCTTGGAGTGGCCACCTGCATGATTTTCTCTCCTTTCTTTGCCCGCCTGGGTGGTCAGGTGAGCGTGAGCCGCTCAGTGGCTTTTGGAGTGGTGCTCATGTGCATTGCCTTGATGATGACCATTGTCTATTTCGTCATGGACCGCAAACTTGATGCGCAGACTGGTGAGGCCGAAGAGAAAGACGACCCCTTTAAGGTGAGCGACCTCGGTAAGATTCTCACAGACGGCGGTTTCTGGATTGTTGCCCTGCTTTGTGTTCTCTACTACTCAGCCATCTTCCCCTTCCAGAAATATGCGGTGAACATGTTGCAGTGCAACCTTTCACTCACCCCGCCGGCAGCCGATTCGTTCTGGGCTTCTGAAGAAGTCACCTATGTGCAATACACCATCATGCTTATTGTAGCCATAGCCGGTTTTGCCAGCAATTTCATGAAGAAAAAGGAATTGCGCAACATACTGCTCAGCATTTCCATCTTAGCTCTCATCACCTATTGCTACATGGGCTTCATGCGGCAGACGGCCGAAAGCATCTTCGCCGTGTTCCCGCTGCTGGCTGTGCTCATCACCCCCATTCTGGGCAACTATCTCGATAATCATGGAAAAGCTGTTAGCATGCTCATGCTGGGTTCACTGCTGCTCATTGGTTGCCACCTCACCTTTGCCTTTGTGTTGCCCTTGTTCGATGGCAGCATAGTGGGCGGTGTGGTTGTTGCCTATGCTACCATTCTGGTGCTCGGAGCATCATTCTCACTGGTGCCTGCCTCGCTTTGGCCAAGTGTTCCCAAGCTGGTAGATGCCAAGGTCATCGGTTCGGCCTATGCGCTCATCTTCTGGATTCAGAACATCGGCTTGTGGCTGTTCCCGCTACTCATCGGCAAGGTGCTCGACAATACCAACCCGGGAGTTACCGACCCCACGAAATACAACTACACCGCTCCACTGGTGATGCTGGCCGGGCTGGGTGTAGCTGCCCTCATCCTTGGTTTCATTCTGAAAGCCGTAGACAAGAAGAAAGGGCTCGGACTTGAAGAGCCAAACATCAAATAATGAAGCGTTGAGAATATAAACCAAGACCAAACTTTGGTCACCGGATGACCACGGCCTGGTCAGGTGATGACCACGGCTTGGTCAGGGGATGACCAAGCCTTGGTCACCAGATGACCACGGCCTGGTCAGGTGCCGACCAAGCCTTGGTCATGAAAAGAATTAAACTCTAACCTAATAGCAATATGAACAAGTTTAAACTATTTAATCTATTACTGGCCCTGCTACCCCTTCAGCTGTTAGCGGCAACCGATTCACATCCGTTCAACGAGGCAAGCTTCAGCAAGCTACCTTCGTTATCGGTGAATGGGGTGCAAGGGGTATCGGCTCCCTATGCAGGGCGCAGCAACGAATATGTAATTGTGGCTGGTGGTTGCAACTTTCCCGACACACCTGCCGCAGAGGGAGGCATCAAGCGTTTCTACGACACAGTTTGGGTTCTTCAGCTCGAAGGCAACACCATAACTAATCAATGGCACAATGTGGGCAACCTGCCTTTCCCAGTGGCCTATGGTGCGTCGGTAGACGTTGGCGATGGTATTGTGTGCATTGGCGGAACTTCAGATGGTACCACCTCACGAAAGGAGGTTCTGCATGTTGCCATCCGCCGAGACAAGCTCGATATACACCCCCTACCCTCTCTGCCCGTGGCTCTCGACCAGATGGCAGCCGCATACGATGGCAGCAACATCTATGTTTTGGGCGGACAGAGCAACGGAGTGGCCAATGGCCGCGTGTTTAAGCTTCATTTTGCTGCCCGAGCCAAGGCGTGGACAGAGGTAACAGTGCCCGAAGAGGTGAAACAAATCATTGCCTCGCTTCAGCCTTGCGCCGTTGTGCAAAATGGTTCAAACGGACCAGAGCTATTCTTCTTCGGCGGTTTCTATGCCGCCACCAAAACGGTTAACACCACAGCGATCAGCTACAACCCAAACCGCATGCAACCGTGGCAGCAGCTTGCCACACCCACACCAGCCTTGGTGGGAGCAACGGCCTTGCCGTGCGGGGCATCGGGCATTTTTTTCTTTGGTGGCGTTAACAAAGACGTGTTTCAATCGGCCTTGCAAAACCCACAGCCCGACTACCTCAGCCACCCTGCCGAATGGTACCGCTTCAACCGGTCGCTGCAAGTGTTCAACACCATCACTGGTTCATGGTCGACACATTTCAACAGCGAACAACTGGCTCGTGCCGGTGCAGCCATAGTGCCTGCAAAGACGAAAACAAGCTGGCTTATTATTGGAGGCGAACAGAAGCCAGGTGTGCGCTCGGCCGATGTCACTAAAATCGACGTGAGCTATACAGCCCATTTCGGGTGGATTAACTGGACAGTGCTTGTGCTCTATCTCCTTGGCATGTTATGGCTGGGCTATTTCTTCATGAAGCAAGAGGGCAACTCCGACGACTTCTTCAAGGGCGGCAACCGCATTCCCTGGTGGGCAGCAGGCATCAGCATCTTCGCCACCATGCTTTCGGCCATCACCTACATGTCTATTCCGGCCAAGGCATACATGACCGACTGGACCTACTACCCCATGCAGATTTGCATTCTGTTGGTATCTTTCCCCGTAATCAAATATTTTCTGCCATTCTTCAGAAGACTCAATATCACCACAGCCTACGAATATCTCGAACACCGATTCAATTATGCCATACGACTCATGGCAAGCGTTCTCTTCATCGTGTTCATGGTAGCACGCATGGCACTGGTGCTCTTCCTTCCCTCACTGGCCATGACTGCCGTAACCGGCATCAACATCTACCTTTGCATCGTGATTATGGCCATCGTCACCATCATCTATTGCACCATGGGCGGTGTGGAAGCCGTTGTGTGGGGCGATGTGGTGCAGGGAATTATTCTTGTGGGTGGAGCTATACTCGCTGCCGGCTACCTGATAACCAACACCGATGGCGGTGTGGGTGAGTTTTTCCAAATAGCCTTGCGCGACGACAAACTGCGACTCTTCGACTGGTCGTTCGACTATCGCACGGCCACCTTCTGGGTAGTTATACTGGGCGGTATTGCCAACAACCTCATTTCCTACACCAGCGACCAGACTGTTATACAGCGCTATCTCACAACCAAAGACGAGAAGAGTGCAGCTCGAAGCATCTTAACCAACGGTTTGATGAGTGTTTTCGTAACCATCGCCTTCTTCACAATCGGCACCGGTCTCTATACATTCTATCAGACTCATCCCGCAGCCATGGACATCACCATGCAGAAAAACGATGCCATCTTCCCCTTCTTCATGATGAGCCAGTTGCCTGCAGGACTGGCCGGCTTGCTTATTGCGGCTGTGTTTGCTGCCACCATGAGCACCATCTCTTCGAACATCAACAGCATTTCCACTGCCTTCACTGTCGACATCTATAAAAAGGCCCGTCCGCACATCAGCGACAAGGCCACCCTGCTCACGGCCCGCATCACGGGAATCGTTTCCGGGCTCATCGGCATGTTCATTGCCATTCTCATGGCCACGGTCGACATACAGTCGCTGCTCGACTATTTCAACACCATTCTCGGTCTGCTTTCAGGCGGCATCGGCGGTCTGTTCATCATGGGCATCTTCTTCCCACGCATCAGCTCACGAGCCGCCTTTGTGGGTTTCCTTGCCGGCACAGCTGCAGTATTCTGGATGAACTTCTGCACACCGGTCAACTTCCTGCTCTTTGGTTTCGTGAGCATGACTGTATCTGTTGTTGTTGCCCTCGCCTGCTCTTTCGCATGGCATGAACAGCGACCACTGAAGGGATTCACTTGGAAAACCCTTTCCAAATAAAACAATACAAAAGACCTTTGCACAAAGAAGTGCGCAAACGCAAGCCGCGCCTGCCGGGAACTTTCCCGACAGGCGCGGCTTTCTTTCTGCTTTCATCCCAAATTACTGATGCTCGGCACGGAGCAGGTCGTTGACGGTTTTCACCGGGTTGAAAGTGGTGAGCGGCACTTCCACAAAGATGGTATTCCAGTTGCTCATGGCACCGTTCCAGAGTCCGGGCAGTTCGAGTGCCTTCAGTTCGCGTCCGTTCTTGCTCTTCTGCGAGATGAAACCTGTGTTGGGGTCTACATATTCGGGCAGGTTGAAAGGCTCTCCCTTATAGTTGCGCACAGCGCACACCAGGTCTACGGGGTTAAAGTGGGTGCCCTCGTTGAACATGCGCATGTAGTCGGCGTTCGACTTATCAATCTGCGACGACTCCAATATCTGCAGGCTCACCGTTCCATCGGGGTTGTATGCAAGGAACGGTCCGCCACCAGGCTCTCCCACATTCTTCACCACGCCGCACACGCGCATGGGGCGGTTCAGTTTGCTGTGCAGGTAGATAACCAGTTCGGCATCTTCGAGTTCCTTGATGTCGGCTTTGCGGCAGCATAGGTCGTGTTGAACAAACCGGATGATTTCTTCAAGCTGAGCGTGTGTGTAGGCTCCGGTATCTAAGAGCTGCAGATAGCCAAAAGCCCGCTGCTGCATTTCAACGAGCAGTCCGGCAAGAGTTTGCTTCCATGCGACGGTATCAGCTTTTAGCCGGTCGGGAACAACATTATCAATGTTTTTCACAAACACCACGTCGGCATCAATATCGTTCAGGTTCTCTATGAGCGCTCCATGACCGCCCGGCCGGAACAAGAGCGAGCCGTCTTCGTTACGGAAAGGTGTGTTGTCGGGGTTGGCAGCAATGGTGTCGGTGCTGGGTTTCTGTTCAGAGAAAGTAATGTCGTATTTCACGCCGAACTTTTCTTCGTAGTAAGGCTTTTTCTGTTCAACAAGTTGCTTGAACAGCTGCAGGTGGTCGTGGCTCACGGTGAAGTGTATGCGTGCCACCCCTCCGCTCTGCGCATATAGTGCAGCTTCAACCAGATGTTCTTCCATGGGTGTGCGCGGTCCCTCTTCGTAGTTATGGAAGAGCAGCAACCCCTTGGGCAGTTGTCCGTAGTTGAGCCCTTTGGCATCGAGCATATTGCGCACAATGGCCTTGTAGTTTCCCTCTTCAAGCAGTGTGCGAATGTTCTTTCCTTCGTTCTGCCGGCATTTCTTGCATAGTTCCTCGCGGAAAGCAAACTGGCGAATGTGTTCAAAGAACTCTTTCTCGAACTTGGTTTCAGGTTTATCGTAAGCAGCTTCTTCAAAGGCAAACATATCCTTGAACATTCTGCTGGCAGCTCCGCTTGCCGGCACAAACTTCACGATGCGATGCTCGCCGCCCTGCTTATATTGGTTCCAGAGCTGGCTGTAATGTTCGCAGTCGGCAGCCGATGGTGCCACAATGCCGTTGCCAATGGCAGCAGCCGACTGCAAGCGCAGGAAGGGAAATCCGGTTTCAAACTGGTGGAGTTGCTTTTCCACTTGCTGTTCGCTAATGCCGCGAAGAGCAATTTGTTGTAGGTCTTCTTGTTTCATCATAACAATAGTAATATAACATGTTTATGGTAATTATTCGGCAAAAATAACAAAATTTCCCTAACTAACATACCCCTCTGTCAACTTTTTACTATCTTTGCAACAAATTTGATAGGAAATATGAACGAAAAACTGATATTCACCCCCTCAGAAAGCCAACAGGCTTTAAACTTGTTTCGGCAACTGCGCAACCTGATGGCCGATAGCTTGCAGCCGGCCGATACCAAGCTGGTTCTCGATGCCTTGCGGAATGCAATGCAGAACAACACCCTCAGCCGCGACGTTTTTGGACTGAACCCCGTTATTTCTGCCTTGCAAACAGCACTGATTGCAGCCGAAGAGATTGGGCTGCGGCGCGATGGCATTCTCTCCATTGTGCTCTACACCACCGTGGGCAACAACAGCGAATGTATAAACGAGCTGCGCCGCACGTTTGGCGAGAGCGTGGCCACCATTGTGGATGGTTTGCAGCGCATTCACCAGCTTTATAAGAAGAGTCCGGTTGTTGAGAGCGAGAACTTCCGCAACCTGCTGCTCTCTTTTGCCGAGGATATGCGTGTGATTCTGATTATGATTGCCGACCGTGTGAACCTGATGCGGCAAATCAAAGACACGCCCAACACAGAGGCACAGCACCGTGTGAGCCAAGAGGCTGCCTATTTGTATGCGCCGCTGGCCCATAAGCTCGGACTCTATAAGCTGAAGAGCGAGCTCGAAGACCTCAGCCTGAAGTATCTCGAGCACGATGCCTACTATATGATTAAGGAGAAGCTGAATGCCACCAAGAAGAGCCGCGATGCCTACATCGAGCGGTTCATTGCTCCGGTGCAGAAGCATTTGGAGCAGGCAGGCCTGAAGTTTCACATGAAAGGTCGCACCAAGTCTATACACTCCATCTGGCAGAAGATGAAGAAACAGCAGTGCGGTTTCGAGGGCATCTACGACCTGTTTGCCATTCGCATCATCATCGACTCGCCCATCGAGAAAGAAAAGATGCAGTGCTGGCAGGCATTCTCTATTGTTACCGACATGTATCAGCCCAACCCCAAGCGGTTGCGCGACTGGCTCTCGGTGCCCAAGAGCAACGGCTACGAGAGTTTGCACATTACTGTGCTGGGTCCCGAAAACAAGTGGGTGGAGGTGCAGATAAGAACCGAGCGCATGGACGAAGTGGCCGAACGCGGCCTTGCTGCCCACTGGCGCTACAAGGGAGTGAAGAGCGGCGAAACCGGTGTAGACGAGTGGCTCAACAACATTCGCACGGCCTTGGAAGCGGGCGACGACCTGCAGGTGATGGACCAGTTCCGGCTCGACCTCTACGAAGACGAGGTGTTTGTGTTCACTCCCAAAGGCGATTTGCTGAAGTTTCCGAAGGGGGCAACGGTGCTCGACTTTGCCTACCACATACATTCGGGTGTGGGCAACACTTGCATTGGTGCCAGGGTGAACGGGCGCGTGGTGCCCATTCGCGAGGCGCTCCACTCGGGCGACACCGTGGAAATTATGACCCAGAGCAACCAGAAGCCCAAGCAAGACTGGCTGAACATTGTGAAAACATCGCGTGCCAAGTCGAAACTGCGCCTCGCCCTGAAAGAAGCCCGGCAGAAAGACGGACTCTATGCCAAGGAAATGCTGGAGCGGAAGTTCAAGAACCGCAAGATTGAACTCTCTGAGAGCACCATGGCCCACACCATCAAGAAGATGGGATTCAAAGGGGCGAGCGACTTCTACAAGCAGATTGCCGACGAGAAGATTGATGTGAACGAGGTGATAGAGAAGTATATAGAGGTGCGCGACTTCGACCTGAACCTGAATGCACCGGCTCCCACGCGCAGTGCCGAAGAGTTCAACTTCGACCAACATGAGCAGGAGAAAACTCGGGGCAACGACGATGTGCTGGTGATAGACCGCAACCTGAAGGGCATCGACTTCTCGCTGGCACAATGCTGCCACCCCATCTATGGCGACGATGTGTTTGGCTTTGTTACCGTGAGCGGCGGCATTAAGGTGCACCGCACCGACTGTCCCAATGCGCCTGAACTGCGCCGCAGGTTCGGCTACCGCATTGTGAAGGCGCGATGGAGCGGAAAGGGAGCTTCGCAATACAGCATCACGCTGCGCATCATCGGCAACGACGATATTGGCATCGTAAACAACGTAACAAGCATCATTTCGAAAGAAGAGAAGATTATGATGCGCTCTATCAACATCGACAGCAACGACGGTCTGTTTCGCGGAAACCTGGTGGTGATGCTCGAAGACACTGCCAAGCTGGAAACACTCATCAAGAAACTGAAAACCGTGAAAGGAGTGAAACAGGTGGAGAGGGTGTAGCGCGGCGTGTAGCGCTGCGCTAAATGATAAATGATAAATGATAAATGATAAAATGAAACAGATATTATTACGGAAGAGCCTGGCCACGGCTGCCTTGCTATGGCTGGCGATAACTGCATGGGGAGCAGAAAGTGCAGTGGCTGTTGACTATGAAACGGCCGACAGCGTGAAGGTGTTGCAACTGCTTGGCGAAGGGCGCCAGCAACCCAAGGGCACCAACCTAATGGTGTTCTTTGCCCGCCAGCTGCTGGGAGTACCATACGTGGCAAAAACACTTGAAAACAACAAAGAAGAAAAACTGGTGGTGAACCTGCGACAGCTCGACTGTACTACCTATGTGGAAACGGTGCTGGCACTCACCCTGTGCACCCGGCAGGGACAAACCACCTTTGCCGACTATTGCCGGCAGCTGCAGCTCATACGCTACCGCAACGGGGAGGTAAACTACCCTACCCGACTGCACTATTTCACCGAATGGATTGAAGACAACACCCGCCTTGGCTTTGTGACTGAACGGCAGGCTCCCAACCCTCCGTTCACGGCGGTGCAAACACTCAACATCAACTTCATGACTTCCCATGCCCACCTCTATCCCATGCTCACCAACAGGCCTGCATGGACAGAAATAATCGCCAACACCGAACGCTCGCTCACGGGTAAGCGCTACCGCTACATTCCCAAAGAAAGCATTGCCAACACAAAGCTCTTCAGGCAAACCATTCACAACGGCGACATCATTGCCATCACCACCACCAAGCAGGGACTCGACACTTCGCACATTGGCATTGCCGTTTGGCACCGCGACGGACTGCACCTGCTCAATGCTTCGCAAATAAGAAAGGTTACGGTTGAAGAACCTATGACGTTGCGCACCTACATGCAAAAGCATCCTTCGCAACAGGGCATCAGAATCATTAGCGTCGTTGGAAATTGAACCCTACATAAATGTTCAGGCTGCCGAAGGTTGAGTTGGTGGAAAAATCGCTCTTCTCATAATTATAGGTGTGGAACACATAGTTGGCACCGGCATACCAACGCGTGTTGTTGTAGACCAGGGCAAAGCGCCCCACCCCGTCGATGTTGAAGTTCTTCACCGAGAAATCGTTCAGCTGTGGGCGGTCTTCCACATTCTGGCTTTTTGTGCGCTTATAGCCCAAAGCAGCCGAAAGCGATGCCGTGAACAGGCAGTTGCGGGCAAACACCCAGTTATAGGCATATCCCCCCGAAGCCGATATGTCGGTATATTTCACTTTATACGAGCGCAGGTCGGTGCCCAACACACTGGCAGCATCGTCGCCCATGTGTTCACGCACCACATCGGCCAGTTGCTGCACATCAAGCTCTATGGAGTGGCGGGTATATCCAATGCCGGCCAGTGCCGTTCCGCAGCTGCGCCTCTGGCAGGTGCTTTGAGCGAAAGCCGCCGGGTAAGAGAACTTCTTGTGGTTGAAGATATAGTAGAGATTGGCCCCTTTGATGCTTGAACGGAATCCACCGAAAGGCACATCGCGAATAGCACGGTCGCTGAATCCGCTACCCAGGTTCAGCTTCCTAATCTTGTATTCGTCGCCCGTTTTGCGGTAGAAAAGGTCAACCCCCACCTGGTTGCTGTAGAGACTCAGGTTATAGTCTTGTCGTTTGCTGCTGCTCACATGCGAAATGTCCATGGTGATGCCCATGAAAATCCATCGCCAGCCAAAGTAGGGTCCCACCTTCACGTTGTAATCGGGTGCAACCTCTAATAAGCCTCCTTCAGAAGTTTTCAGGGTATATTCCTCAAACGATATGGTGCTTTGAACCATTGCCGTGAAGTTATAGTGCTGTTCTTCGATGTAGGTGGTGTCTATTTGGTTGAACTTCTTCACCACCTGATACGATTTGTCGATTACTTTCTTGGGCAGTTCCTCTACCCTTATCTTCTCGCTTTCCACCTGCGCCCACACCTTTGTGGAAGCAGCAAGCAAGCATAATGTCAGGGAAAAAATAATTCTTTTCATTTATCATTTATCATTTAGGGCTCTGCCCGCTATATCTTTCCCAGCACGCGGTCCATCACCCAGTTCACGGGCGTTGCGCTCACGCTGGTGCAGTCGCAGAGTCCGCGCCCCTGGAGTGCCTCTGTAACCAGCCTGATGAGTGGCAGCTGCACATAGGGCGGGTTTTCCACCTTGATGGTTGTGGTGCCCTCGTTGGTGATGAGCTGAATGGGGTCGTAGTTAAACACCGAAAAGGTGAGCATGCCTTTTTCTCCCACCACCTCTATGCAGTCTTCCTTGGCACTCTCATGCCCCACGAAGCACCACGAGCCGCTGCCCACCAGTCCGCTTTCAAAACGGAAGCAGATGCTGATGGTGTCTTCGGCTTCATAGAGGTGTGCCCTGTTCGAAGCATAGCCGTGCGCCTGTGTGATGATGCCGAAGAAATCCTGTATAAGGTCCAGCTGGTGAGCACCCAGATCGTAGAAATATCCCCCGCCGGCAATGTCGGGTTGCAACCGCCAGGGCAGGTTCTCGCGGTTGTAGTCGAGGTCGCGCGGCGGTGCCGAGAATCTTATCTGCACATTGGTGATGTTGCCTATAACCCCACTGCCTATGATTTCCTTCACACGCAGGAAATAAGGCAGATAGCGCCTGTAATAGGCCACATAGCAGGGCACTCCCGTTTGCTCGCTCACCCGGTTGATGCGCGCACAGTCTTCGTAGCTGGCAGCCAGCGGTTTTTCCACATACACCGGCTTACCCGAACGCATGGCCATGATAGCGAAGGTTGCGTGCGAGCTGGGGGGTGTGGCAATGTAGATGGCATTCACATCGGGGTCGTCGATGAGTTCCTGCGCATCGGTATACCATTTCTTCACCCCGTGCCGTTGGGCATAGGAGCGGGCTTTTTCGGCACTTCGGCTCATCACCGCTTCAATGTGCGACCCTTCCACTTCGTTGAAAGCCGGTCCCGACTTGCGCTCGGTTACTTCGCCGCAGCCGATGAATCCCCAACTGATTATTTTCATAAGCTTTTCTCTTTTTTTACTTGCAAAGTTACGAAAAGTCTAGAGCAATACAAAATAAATGATACTTATTTTTATTGCCGAGACGGAGGATTCGCTTGTGCTTTGTACCTTTAGGTCAAAGAACTTCGCGCTGCAAGCGCAAAGTTACGAAAAGTCGAGAGCAATACAAAATAAATGATATTTTTCTTGAGAAGAAAACACTGTCTCGAACACGAAATCCCGTCCATACTGTAGGCATTTGTAACATCACTCACTGCGCAGCCCTCCATGCAGAAATTTCATCAGCCACGGTCTGTAGTCTCCGTTTCTTCTCTGCCTCAGCGTTAGCCATTGACTTGCGGGCTTCTGCTGCCACGTCCTCCATCAGTGCCTGCAGCATCTCGTCTGTCGGCTCTTCC
>CACXFT010000002.1 GCA_902767045.1 uncultured Prevotellaceae bacterium
ATTTATCATTTAGCGTAGCGCCTCATTTATCATTTAGCGTAGCGCCTCATTTATCATTTAGCGTAGCGCCTCATTTATCATTTAGCGCAGCGATTAGCCCCTCGGGCACCACTGTTGTGATGGTGTGCTGCGCGGTGTTGATGTCGGTTATGAGGTGTTCGCTGGCAGGGATGAGCAAGGTTTTGCCATTGGCCGTTTCCACTTCGAAGAGAATGTTCAGGGTGGAGTCGTCGACCGAGCTGACGGTTCCCACGGTCTCCCCCGACCCGGCATCGATGAGGGTGAAGCCAGCCAGCTGTGCCCATGAGACGTCGTCGCTTTCGGCATCGGCAAGGTGGCGTGGAAAGAACACGTTGCAGCCCGTGAGTTCACGAGCCTGCTCTACTGTGTCGATGTCGCAGAACTTCATGAGCGCTGTTTCGTTGCCGTGGAAGCGGTATTCCTCCATGAAGAACGGCACCAGGATGCCATCCACTTCTAATACCAGATAGTCGGCATCGGTGCGGTCGAAAACATCGTCGTCGAACAGAAAGTTTATCTCACCCTTCAATCCATGCGGCTTGCCCAGTTTTCCTATCTTATATACCTCTTCAGCCTTGATCATATTTCTTTTTGAGTGTGGGATTAGTCGGAAACACGTTGGATGTTTGCCCCCAGCATGTTCAGCCGGTTTTCGATGTCTTCATAGCCGCGGTCAATCTGTGCTATGTTGGCAATGCGGCTGGTGCCGTTGGCGCTGAGTGCAGCAATGAGCAGGGCAATGCCCGCACGGATGTCGGGACTGGTCATGCGGCCGGCACGCAGGCGGCGTTGGTGGTCGTGCCCGATGACCACGGCGCGGTGTGGGTCGCAAAGTATAATCTGAGCACCCATGTCGATGAGCTTGTCAACGAAGAAGAGGCGGCTCTCAAACATTTTCTGGTGAAAGAGCACGCTGCCCTGAGCCTGTGTTGCCACCACGAGCAGCACCGAGAGCAGGTCGGGGGTGAGGCCTGGCCAGGGAGCATCGGCAAGTGTCATGATGGTGCCGTCGATGAATGAGTCGATCTGGTAGTGGTGATGACGGGGAATGAAAATGTCGTCGCCGTCTACTTCGATGGTAATGCCCAATCGGCGGAAGGCATCGGGAATGATGCCTAAGTCTTTCACCGACACGTTCTCGATGCGGATGCCGTCGCCCACCATGGCAGCCATGCCGAGGAACGAGCCCACCTCGATCATGTCGGGCAGAATGCGGTGGTGAGCCCCATGCAGGCTTTTCACTCCAACGATGGTAATCAGGTTGGAGGCAATGCCGCTGATGTTGGCCCCCATGGAGTTGAGCAGGTGGCAGAGCTGCTGAATGTAAGGTTCGCAGGCAGCGTTGTAGATGGTGGTTGTTCCCTCAGCCATCACGGCAGCCATGATGATGTTGGCAGTGCCCGTTACCGAGGCCTCGTCGAGCAGCATGTAGCAGCCACGCAGGTGCTGCGCCTCGATATGGTAAACGTTGCGCTCTTCTTCATATACGAACTGTGCGCCCAGGTGCTTGAAACCCAGAAAGTGGGTGTCGAGCCGGCGGCGGCCAATCTTGTCGCCCCCGGGTTCGGCAATGGTTGCCCGGCCGAAGCGCCCGAGCAGGGGACCGATGAGCAGCACACTTCCGCGCAGGGCTGCACACTTGCGAACAAACTCTGTGCTGTTGAGAAAGTTGAGGTCGAGGTTGCTGGCCTGGAAGGTGAAATCGTTGCGGTTGTGGCGCGTTACCCTCACCCCCATGTCGCGAAGGAGCTGAATGAGATTCTGCACGTCGAGAATGTCGGGAATGTTATTGATGTGTACCTCTTCGTCGGTGAGCAGCACACTGCTGATCACTTGCAGTGCTTCGTTTTTGGCACCCTGCGGACGGATGGTGCCCTTCAACAGGTTTCCGCCTTCAATAATGAATGATTCCATAGTGGTGGGGTCTTACTTCTTTTTGCGTTTGCGCTCGGGAAAATCTCTGAGCGTGATCTTCTCGAATTTGAATTTGCTGAGGTTGAGTTGTATCACTCCGTCGGTGAGTTGTGCCAGGTCTGATGCAACCTTTTCGTTATCGGTAGAGCCATGGCTCCACTGCACAAGGCAACGTTTCATCTGGTTGGCCGTGATGCGGGCAAGCTCGTCGCGCTGGGGACCCTCTGGCATCGACTTCAGCTTTTCGAACACTTCGAACATCATGTTGCCATAGTGCCTTGCCGGAATCTGATTCGTGGGATAGGCTATAGACTGCGGCTTGGTGGAGATCTTGCGGGCTTCAGAGGTATCGTAGGGCCAGTCGATGTCGAGCTTGAACTCGCTCATCAGTGCCAGGTGGTCCCAGAGCTTATGCTTATAATCAGGACTCTGTTTCACGCTGGGAACCATGCGTTCCATGGTGAGCACGATGGTTTCGGCACACTTCTGGCGTTCTTCCTTGGTGGGCAGCGTGATGGCATAATCGATCATGCGCTGAATCTCGCGGCCATATTCGGGTAGTGCCAGCTTCTCTCGTTGGGTGTTGTAATCCATTCCTTCTATTCTCATGTTGTTTTATTCTTTTCGCAATTCATTAATTTTAACGTTTTTCCCTCACAGAAGCTTCTTGGGCATTTTGGCAACGAAGTCTTTCAGGTAGAACGGCACAAAATAGGCCACGTCTTCAAACTTTTCTTGGAAGAACCTGCGCTCGGCAAGCGGAAACATCCAGCGGGCCAGCGGTTCAATGCCCTCCAACAGATGGGCATTGGGGTGGTTGATGGTTTCCATGCACTTGGCCGCTCCGTTGCCGAAGAAGTAAACGGGGCGCTCGTCGAGATAGGGCCGGTAGGTGTCGGCATCTACCACGTCGGCCTGTATGGGGCGCACCTCGCGTAGCGAGCGGTCGAAGAGTTGTGCATAAACTTCCATTCGGCGGGCATCAAGCATGGGGCAGAGTAGGGCATTCTCTTCGTGCACCTTCTCGCTCAGCAGCACCGGCACACAAAGCAGTTCGAGCGTTGGAACGGCAATGAGCTTGACATCGCGACCATAGCAGATGCCTTTGGCCGTGGAAACACCTATGCGGAGCCCTGTGTAGGAGCCAGGCCCGCAGCTCACCGCCACGGCATCGAGCGAGAGCAGATGCTGGTCGATGTAGGTGAGGGCATGGTCGATGAAAGTTCCTGACTTCACAGCATGGTTGGGACCGCTGTGGTCTTCTTCTTCAAAAATGCAGGCACCGTCTTGACTGACGGCTACTGAGCACACATCGGTGCTCGTTTCTATATGCAGGATTGTAGACATGTTCTTACCTTATTATATATATAGGATGCAAAAGTACATAAAAAAATCGATATGCCGCAAACCTTTACCGAAAAACCTATCGAAACTGGCCTTTTTCTTTTCTTGCATCCTCCGTACCTCCGCATCCTGTAACATCACCTGCTCGCAGCCCCCTCCTTTCACAAAGTTGGGCTCGGGGTGGTTCGTGTAATCAAAACTATTCGCTATACGTTATTCACTATTCACTGCAAAAGTTACACGCTCCCCCCCCTATCCCCTAACAAGGGGGGGTGATAAATCGTTAAATAACTATAAATCCTGATAAAAAGTATTCATTCTTCTTTAGTATTCCATTAAATAATAGTACCTTTGCACCCGCAAAACAAGTATTGCGCTGGCTTGCAGGCTAACAATACGCTGAGAAAGAACTACTTAACCTTCAACATGGAAGAAGTGGGTAAACGCTTTTTAGGTGTCTTTGTAAAACGCCCGGTTGGAGCAACGCTTAAAAAGAAAAGAAACAATTTACATTTTATTATTTAAATTTTTAAACTGAAATGCCAGGATTAATTGGAAGAAAAATCGGAATGACATCCGTTTTCAGTGCCGACGGTAAGAATGTTCCGTGCACTG
>CACXFT010000003.1 GCA_902767045.1 uncultured Prevotellaceae bacterium
AACCCCTAACAAGTGAATGCACTCTGAAAGAGTGCCCGAACACCAGGTTCGTTGACCCTTTTAGGGTCATGACATTGGGATGGGTGATGTTTACCGGGGGTTTCCGGGGGTACTTCGAACCCCCGGTTACTGAAAGTGCACACCTTCGGTGTGCTGCCCCATGAAAGGGCTCAACAGACCCCCAACCCCCTAACTTAGGGGGCTATTTTTCCTGCGCATGCACACGATGCCGAGGATGATGAAGGGGATGGAGAGCAGCTGGCCCATGTTGAAGAGCATGCCGCTTTCAAAATCTACCTGAATATCCTTGGTGTATTCGATGAAGAAGCGGAAGGTGAAGATGAGCGTGAGCACCAGTCCGAAGAAGAAGCCGGTGCCTACGGTGCGGGGGTTGGAGGGTGCGGAGGTGCGGGGGTGGGAGGGTGCGGAGGTTCGTGACTTCATATAGAAGAAGAGCATCACAAAGAAGAAGCAGAAATAGGCGATGGCCTCGTAGAGCTGTCCCGGGTGGCGGGGTAGGGAGTCTACCTGTTCGAAGACGAAGGCCCAGGGCACATCTGTTGGCTTGCCGATAATTTCAGAGTTCATCAGGTTCCCCAGTCGGATGCAGCAGGCAGTGATGGGAGTGGCAATGGCGATGTTGTCGAGCACCTGCCAGATGTTCATCTTCGTGTGCCGGCAGTAGAGCCACAGCGCAATCATCAGTCCGAGTGTTCCACCGTGGCTGGCCAGTCCGGCATAGCCGGTGAAATGCCACGCTCCATCCATGCCCTTGTGCATGGGAATGAGCATTTCTATGAAGTGGTCTATGGACGTGAGAAAATAGTCGGGCTGGTAGAACAGGCAGTGCCCCAGGCGTGCTCCGATGAGGATGCCCAAGAAGCAATAGATGAAGAGCGGTTCAAAGAGTTCGTCTTTCACCTTCTGGTCTTTGTAGAGCCACTTCACCATCAGGTAGCCGCCGAGCAGTCCGATGAGCCAGAAGGTGGAATACCATCTGACGGTGAGCGGACCAAGCTGAAAGATAATCTCACTTGGGTTCCAGTGAACGAATAAGGGATGAAAGATGAAAAGTAAAGAATGTAAGTTTAATGCTATCATATATTGTTATATTTTGGCACATCCCTTATACGTTGAATCGGAAGTGCATGATGTCGCCGTCCTGCACCACATAGTCTTTGCCCTCGATGCCCATTTTGCCGGCTTCGCGCACGGCAGCCTCGGAGCCATAGTGGATGTAGTCGTCGTATTTGATTACCTCGGCACGGATGAAACCCTTTTCGAAGTCGGTGTGGATGACACCCGCACACTGTGGAGCCTTCCATCCTTTCTTATAGGTCCAGGCCTTCACCTCCATTTCGCCGGCGGTGATGAATGTTTCCAGGTTGAGCAGTGCGTATGCCTTTTTGATGAGGCGGTTCACACCACTCTCTTTCAGTCCTAATTCTTCCAGGAAGAGCTGTTTATCTTCGTAGCTTTCCAGTTCGGCAATATCCTCTTCGGTTTTGGCAGCGATAATCATGGTTTCGGCTCCCTCTTCGCGTGCTATTGCTTCCACGCGCCGGGTCATGTCGTTACCCTCTTTGGCCGCAGCTTCGTCTACGTTGCACACATACAGCACCGGTTTTGAAGTAAGCAGGAAGAGGTTTCGTGCAGCGTCTTGTTCTTCCTTCGAGTCGAACTCCACCACGCGAGCGTTCCTGCCCTGTTCCAGCACCTCTTTGTAGGCTTCGAGCACGCCGGCCAGCACCTTGGCATCTTTGTTGCCCGCCGCCGCTGTTTTCTGCACCTTGGTCAATTGGCTCTCAATGGTTTCAAGGTCTTTCAGTTGCAGTTCGGTGTCGATGATTTCCTTGTCGCGTATGGGATCGATGGTGCCGTCGACGTGTGTGATGTTCTCGTCTTCGAAGCAGCGCAGCACATGGATGATGGCATCCGTTTCGCGTATGTTCCCTAAGAATTTGTTTCCTAATCCTTCGCCTTTTGAAGCCCCTTTCACCAGTCCGGCAATGTCCACTATCTCGCAGGTGGCGGGCACGATGCGCCCCGGGTGCACCAGTTCGGCCAGTCGGGTGAGTCGTTCGTCGGGTACGGTAATCACGCCCACGTTGGGTTCAATAGTACAGAAAGGGAAGTTGGCTGCCTGTGCCTTGGCACTCGACAGACAGTTGAAAAGTGTAGACTTGCCCACGTTGGGCAGTCCCACGATACCACATTTTAATGCCATTTTATCTTTAAACGTTTAAATTTCGGGTGCAAAGGTAGTGGTTTCTTTACTTTGTGGCAAATATTTTGAGTGTTTGTTTTGCTTTTTGGGTTTCGATGCGCACGATGTAGGTGCCGGCAGTGAGGTTGGAGAGGTTGAGCTGAATCTCGTTGCCGCGCTGTTGGGTACCGAACTGTTGGCTGCTCACCCGCAAGCCGTTGAGTTGATAAACCGACACGTTCACAAAAGGTTCGTTGCTATTCAGCAGCAGTCGCCACTGTTGGTTTTCCTTGCTGATGGTGATGGGTTGTGTAGACCCGTTGATGGCAGGAATGCCCGAAGCGTCGGCCAGGCGCAGGGCCTCTTTCAGTCCTTCGTAGGCATTCACCTGTCCGTAGCCCCATCCGCTGGTCCACTCGGCCTGGTTCATAGAAGCTGGTTTGGTGGCAGTGTTGCACAGAATATCTTTAATTTGGCTACTTGTGAGGTTGGGGTTGGCTTCGAGCCATAAAGCGATGGTTCCCGTAACGATGGGAGCCGAGAACGAGGTTCCGTAGCTGGCCCCATAGTAGAAAGAACGCAGTCCGCGTTTCACCGTTTGCACGATGGCAGGGTTCAGGTTAGAAAATTCGCTGCCAGTCTTGGCATAGGCCGAATAGATGATAGAGCCCGGCGCGGTGATGTCGGGTTTGGGTGTATTGTCGGTCATGGGTCCGTGGTTGCTGAAGGTTGAAAGTTCGCCTTCGTTACCCAAAAACCAGTTCAAGGTTTCGCCAGCGGTGTTGGTGGCTGTGGCTCTGCTCACAAACGAGCCCACGGCAATGGCATTGGCCACCGAAGCCCCCATTTCGCTCACGCAGTAGACGTTATCCACCAGCGCATAACCTTCGCCCGATGAAGGTTCGAAATAGCCGAAGTTCGATTCCACCCAGGCATCGAAGCCAACGCCAGCCTCGGCGCTCACCTCTATTCCTAACTGTATGTTGGGTTGGGCCACGTCGGAAGCATTGAGTTTTATTTCTATGTTCTGTTTGCCGTTGTAGGGAGCCACATTGTAGCTGATGCGTTCGGCCCAGAACTCTGAAGATTTATAGTCGGCATTGTTGCCCTGTAGGATAAACGGGCGCACCGTGAGATGCTCGGCCGAGTCGGTTTGCTGGCACCAGATGGAAACGTTGGTGCCCACCATCACGGCGGGGTTTACAATCATTTTCACGGTGTTGCGGTTGTTGGTGAAGGTATGTGCAGCATGCATGTTGTGTTGGTTGTCGTTGCCAACAGCTGCCACAATCTGACATGCCTTTGAACTGTCGAGAAGTGTGTTGAGTGCCTGGTCGAAGTAGCTTTTGCCATCGTGTGCCCCCATCTGTGTGCCGAAGCTCATGTTCACCACCCACGGTTTGCCTTCGGTATGAGCCAGGGAACTGATATAGCTGATATCTTCCAGCACCTCGTCTTCGCTGAGTTCCGACGAAACCATCACGATGTCGGCTCCTGGGGCCACACCATAGAAGTTGTTTTCGCTGATGGGCGAGCCTGCTGCCACGTTGGTAACGAAGGTGGCATGCCCTATATCGCCCACACCATCGCCCGATGCAGGAATGTCTGTGGTGGGCTGGATATCGGTGCCTTCACTGAATCCGCGTCGGTTCCATAAGGCTTTCACGCGCGAGTTGCCATTTTCGTCGAGAAAAGCTAAGTGGCGGTATTCGAACCCCTGGTCGATGACTCCAATGATGACTCCTTTGCCTGTGTAGGGAGTGAGCAACCCCTCGCCTTTGTGTGCTTTTTCGACGTTGGCAGCAGGTCTGGCATTGTTCATCGTGAGCTTAGCTTGGCGGGGAGTTTGAATATACTCCGTATCGAAATTCTGCGCCACATACTGGACCAGAGTGGCCGGTATGCGAGCCGACACCAGTTGGTTGGCAACGAGCGTGGCCCGGTATCCTTTGTTGTGGAGAAACGCGCAGAGTTTTTCGGCCTGTTGGCATTTAACCAACACGTTGAGGCTTTGCGTGGGTTTTGCTGTGATACAATGCTGAATGGCACCGTCCCATTTTCGGGACGATGCCATTTTCTGAGTTTGTGCACTTGCTGCCGTAGAAAGCATTGCTGCCACGGCCAGTGCAAAAAGGTTGTTAGCGAAGCACGACTTTCTCATTCTTTCCGTTTTTCTTGATGATGTATATACCTTTTGGCAGTGCAGTTCCCGGGGCCACGCGGCGGCCGTTCAGGTCGAACACTTCTTGCGAGGGTTCGAGAGTGGGGAGGTTTGAAGATGCGAGGGGTGTGTTGATGCCATCGGTAGCGAGTTGCACCTTGATGTAGTTGCTCATCTCGCCCGAGTAGTAGTAGTTGGGATCTTCCGACACCGCCCTAACGGTATAGTAGAACGTATCTACGTCATAGTGTTTCAGGTTGGTGAAGGTATATTCTGTTTGTGGAGCATTCACAAACTGTTCGTCGAGCATGCGCGAGAGCATGTCGCCCTGCTTGAGGTCTTGCAGCACATTAATTTCGTCGAGCATCCATGGCATTCCATTGGTCATGAGCACCAATCGTTTGGTAACTGTTCCTCCTGTGAGGTTGAGCGTGCCTTCGAAGTAGCCCGGTGTTCCTTCTCCGCTTCCCGGGGTGATGGGTTCAAACTCGGCCATGGCCTCAGGCATTCCCGGAGTAAAGTTGTCGAAATCGTAGATGCATATTTGGTCGCCCACCTTTCCGTATGCCTTCAGCTGAACCTGGAAGTTGCCATCGTTGTTAGAGAGGTCGAGAGCCGGTGTAACCATGTAGGCATAGTCGTCGACGATAGCCGAGCATCCCATCATGCCCTGGCAGAGCGTGTTGTATTGTCCAATCCATCCGTTCACATGGGTGAGCCCGTCGAGATAAGCCGCCTGGTTGCCTAAGTTTTCGGGCTGCTGTGGGTCGGTGGCCTGTGTTATTTCGCTGTTCACATAGCTGAAGTCTTCGGCAATGATGTGATATTGCGGATAGTCGGCCGGCACCTCTGCGGCAAAGAAGTTGCGCACTTCGTATTTAGTAGCCTTGGCCACTGGTTCCCATGTGGCCGTATAGCTGTCGTCGGTGATGTCTTTGGCACCGTTGATGAGTGGCACAGGAACATAATAGATGGTTTGCAGGGGCGATTCCACTGTTTTGTCGCCCTTCTTCGACTTCACGCTATAGTAGTAATAGCCATCGGGGTCGAGGTTGGTAACAGTGTAGTAGAGGTTGGTGGTTTCGTCATTATTGATAACAGGGTCGATGGTAGCCGCTCTGCCTGTTTTCACTTCTATATTGTCTATTACGAGGTAAGCCCCTTCGGGCAGTCCCATGGCAATGAGCTGAATGCGGCTGTAGTAGTCGGCGAAGTTTCCTCCCGTTGCCTCTTCCATGTCTACTTGCAACCCGTTGACCGTTTGGTTGAGGTTGATGTTTCCAAGCAGTCCGCCTTGCACATAGTTGTTATCTACAAGTATGCGAATGAAGGAGTTCTCTAATTGTGTAGCCGATGCCCCATAGGTTTTAGCATAGAAGCGCAGGTTTTTATAGAGCGAATTGTTTTGTATAACCACAATGGTGTCGGCATTTTCCATCACAAGACCAGCCGAATTGTCTTCTCCCTCGTTGCCAGTGAAGGGTTCGTCGTTGTGCATCTTGAAAATCCAGCCTTCGGTGGGCAGTTCCAAATCTTCGAAGTCGAGCTTATATTCGGCATTGCCCTCGGTGGTGAAGTTTTTCCTGAACAGGCTGAAGAGGTAGCTTTCGGCTGTTGGCACAGCCTGCCAGTTGGCTGTGAACTCTGTTGCACTCATGTTGGTGATGGGCAAGATGGGCGGATAGGCAAGGTAGTTTTTAGAAGTGGTTACGGTGATGTGGTCGAGCAGGATGGAACCCTGCGTGAACACCTCTACAGCCCCATCGGGGTCAGACGATTTGTTTTCTACCTCCATCACCATTTCCGTCCAGTCGTCGGTGCCCACCAATTGCATTTTGTATTGCGGCATACCGTCGATGGGTTTCATGGTGAGCCCGCCCTTTCCGGGTTCTATGAACACGCGGGTGGGCTGTCCGATGGCTTTCACACGTATTCTGATGGTGAGCATGCCGGCATAGTTGTTGAACGGTGTGATGATTTGTCCGTTGATGTTGTTCTGTGTGATAAGTGCCACGGCTCCACCGGCCTGAAAGCAGTTCACGCCATACCACTGCTGGTTGTGGGTGAGAGCGGGGTCTATCTTCCAGTCCATGTCGTCAGAGATTTCCACCAGCGGTGTGGTGTCGGGTGTGTCGTTGGTGCCCGCCGTCATCAGCGAGAAGTCTTCATCAACGAGCACGTTCACGTCTTCGTTGTCAGTGGCTCGTGCAATAGGTGCATGCAGCAAAGCGGGTGCTTTGCGCAACTGTGTTTCCTGTTTGGGTATCATTACACTGGTGAAGTAATTCTGTGCTGTTGCCGTGGTGGTGGCAGCAGCGAACAAGAGCAGAGCGATACCTTTTTTGAGTGTAGTTAAATGTTTCATGTTGTGTTTTTTAAACCCCCTAAGTTAGGGGGTTGGGGGTCTGTTTTTAATGTTTACTGAATAAGATGCGGCAAAGTTAAGTATAATAATCGAGAAAGCTTGATAGTTAGGGTAAATTTTTTTCTGGCGATTATTACAACAGAGGGGCAAAGCTACAGCGGGGAACACATTGCCGTCTTCGGCATTAAACTGACGGACGCTGAAAGCGTCCACTTTCAGTAACCGGGGGTGCGAAGTACCCCCGGACCACAAACCCCTAACAAGTGAATGCACTCTGAAAGAGTGCCCGAATACCAGGTTCGTTGACCCTTTTAGGGTCATGACATTGGTTGGGTGGTCTTTACCGGGGGTACTTCGAACCCCCGGTTACTGAAAGTGCACACCTTCGGTGTGCTGCCCCATGAACAGACCCCCAACCCCCTAACTTAGGGGGCTTAAGGAGGGCTCAAGGGTCGAAGACCACGGTGATGGTTTCGTGTCCTTTTTCGCCTAATAATAGTAAAAAAGGTGGGGCAAAGTGAACGATATTCCAAACTTTATCGTATATTTGCACGCGAAAGCGTGCGAGAACGGGCGGCACCTCAGCAATTCAAGCGAGCTTGATTGCGTTTGGCTTGCACCGTCCTTGCAGCAGATTTTTAACGTAACGCTTATGAGTACTCAAGTGATGCAAAAGACGATTGCCGACTATTTCAAGACCCAGCCCGTCCTGAAGGCATGGCTATTCGGCTCCTTCGCCCGTGGCGAGGAGACACCGAGGAGCGACGTCGATATCCTTTTCGTGCCCGACCGTTCGGGCAAGCCTTTCACGCTTTTTACCCACGGCGGCATGCTGATGGACTTGCAGGAACTGCTGGGCCGCAAAGTTGATTTGGTGGAGGAAGGCTCACTCCGACCTTACGCCGCAGAAAGTGCCAATCGCGATAAAATATTGATTTATGAGAGAAAGAGCGAGGGATAAAGGACGACTGGAAGACATCATCGAGTACTCCAACAATGTGACAAAGCTAATCAAGGGCTACACCTTGGAGCAACTTGTGGCTGACAAGCGTACCTACTATTTATGAGTCCAGTATTCAGGCGCGCGAGCGAATATACGTTCAAGATATACTCCAACGAGGAGGAGCGGATGCACATCCACGTCATCTGTGGCGTCCACGAGCCCAAGTATTGGCTGGAGCCCCGCGTTGAACTGGCCAAGAAGGGAGGTTCCGCGATGTTGATAACATCGTGGAGGACACCCGGGAATCCCCGAACACAAACTGAGTGAAATCAAAAAAATCGTAGAGAAATCTTTTCTTCTAACTAATTCTATAGATGGGACTCTTCAACCGATACGATGCATATTTAGAAGATTTAAAATTTGCTTTATGGGAGGGCAACAATAAATATTGTAATCCCAAGGACTATTTTGTTACAGAAGAAGAATGTAGAAAATATCTTGAAG
>CACXFT010000004.1 GCA_902767045.1 uncultured Prevotellaceae bacterium
GGTACTTCGCACCCCCGGTTACTGAAAGTGGACGCTTTCAGCGTCCGTCAGTTTCTTAGCCCCTCTGTTGTAATAATCGCCAGAAATTTTTGACACCAATGGATTTGTAGTGAGTAGTACATATTTTTACCGGACACCAATAAATAACTATATTGCGCAATAATATAATCCGTGCAACATCAGGAGTGGTATATAGAACGTAAACGGCTTGTTGGACGAAGTAAAAAGACTATGTCTGGATTTGAAACGATTGCCCTGTTAGGGATTTAGGTAGAAACAAAAACAAAGAAGTTCTTTTGCTGAATGGTGAACCCGTTGTAGTTTGTGAGGTCGCCATCAACGAAGAGCTTCCGGTGTTCTTGTTTGTTTTTGAATTGCCAGTCGAGCCAGGCTCTCACCATGCGGGCGTTGTCTCCCCCGTTAGGCTGTTCGTAGGTGCCGCCATGTCCGCTTTGTGTGTTATCGGCCAATACCACCGGCACACGTTTGATGGCCTTATAGTCGGCTTGTGCATTGTTCCAAGCCACATCGGAAGTTCCTCCTACTATATATAAAATAGGTGCATGCAGATTTTTCAGTGACTTGGCACTGGCATCGGCCATGGTCATCTTTCCCATGCCTGCGTTGAGAATGATGTATGACTTCAACCGAGCGTCTGCCGCATTTGCCAATACCTGTGCCCCACCGCAAGAGTGCCCGGCCGCAGCTATGCGGGTTGTATCGAGAACATGACAGTAGGGCGACGCAGGGTCGCCAGCCTGTTGGCAAATCCAGTTGAGGGCACGTTGCACCATGCTCGAAGGCGTGTGTTTGTCTTGTTCGTGGTGTGCCATCATCTGCAGTTCACCAATAGCCACCACCACATACCCGTAAGAGGCAATGTCGGTGAGCATGTTCTCGTAACCGATGCTGGTGTCCATGCACCCGCCGTTGCAGAACACGAGCACGGGCAGTTTCTCTGTTTGCGGTGTGCCCGTGGCAAACATGCCGAACCTGCCCACCCGCATGGCAGCCTGCATGTCAACGGGGCGGTATACCACGAAGTCGGGGAGGGTTCGCTCGCGCACGGCTATGGCCTTGTGCGGTCCGCTTCCACCATAGTCGGGCACTTTCATTTGTTCGAAACTTACGCTACTGTCTTCATGCTTCAGATGCCGCGCGAAGAAAGCATCCATGGCCGGGCGCGTAAACTCCAACTGCTTATCGAAAGCCACCCCGTGGTCGCCGTGTACTTTCACATAATCGACCGCAGCCCCCGCTTTCTGCATCTTCACCACCCAGTCTTCTGTAAGGTTTGGTTTCACCACCGGGTCTTCGCCCCCTTGCAGCACAAGAATGGGTGTGCTGCCATTGCCTATGTAGCCGATGGGCCACCATTCGGGATGCTGTGCCCAGGGGATGTTGGGGTTTCCAATTTCTGTGGGCGGTGCACCGCCTGCGGCACATGCCACGCTTGGCGAAAACTCCTTATAGGGGTCGTTATCGTCGTTGAAAGCCTTGCTGTCGGCAGCCACACCAAGCATGAGCGAGAGGTGCCCGCCGGCCGAATGGCCATAGGTGCCAATGCGGTTGGGGTCGATGCCGAGTTTTTGGGCGTTGGCCTTCATCCAGCGCACGGCACAGCGAATGTCTTCGATGCATGCCGGCATGGGAGCTTCCTGCACCAGTCGGTAGTTCATGTTACACACCACATAGCCCTTCATGGCATAGTCAACCATCAGTGTGCGATACACCATGTCGTTTTTCGACCCCGCGCTCCAGCCACCGCCATGAATGATGAGTATGGCCGGCCGGTTTTGCTGTGGTCCGAAAAGAGGTTGGGCCAGGTCGAGCACGGTGCTCGGCCCCACATCGGTTCGGTAGGCAATATTCTCGGTAACGCTGATTTTACGCTCCTGAGCCAACGCTATTGCAGCCGACACAAAGAGAATAGTTAAAAGAAAAAGCTTTTTCATTTTGTTAGATAGATTTTGTTTTGTCGTTTGTGCTCCAAGCAGAGTTGCTGGTGCAAATGTACTGTTTTTTCTTTAATGCTGCAAAGATGTATGCAGTTTGTTTTGCATTTCACACAACTTTCCGTAACTTTGGATAAGTTAACGTGAGTTCGACGAATTCAGAATAATGCAAGCTGTGTGTCTAATGTTCTTTGAACATTGATACACGGCTTTTTCGGAAAACAAC
>CACXFT010000005.1 GCA_902767045.1 uncultured Prevotellaceae bacterium
AACGCAGATTAACGAGCAGAAAACGCAGATTAACGAGCAGAAAACGCAGATTAACGAGCAGAAAACGCAGATTAACGAGCAGAAAACACGACTCGAAGAAAAGGACAATTTAATTCGCACAATGGCCAAAATGCTTTTGGATGCAGGCAAGTCGCCAGAAGAGATAGCCAAAAGTTTAGGACAAGACATAGAAAAAATAAAAAACATCATTGCTTGAGCACTGCTGCATAGAGATATAAGATTAGTTTGAGTATAGGCTGCATGAAGATATATAATTAATCGCTGTACCTACTAAATGCAGATTCACAAAGAGCAATGAAAGAATATAACTTCTAACACTTGATTATAAAAAAGAATCCTCCAGCAGGTTGCGAAAGTTCCTGTTGGAGGATTCTTTGATAATGGATAAAATGTTTACTCTACGGTGCAGAAGATCTTGTCGTTGGTGCGACGTGTGGGATAGAGCTTGATGGTTGTTCCCACAAACCAAAGGTTGCTGCCATCGGCCACAAGGTCTTCGTGTGCGCCACCCAGGTTGATTTTCCAGTCGTTGTTGGCAGTGAACTTCCAACCGTTGGAAGTTACCGTGGCACCGGTAATCTCGTAGCAGTAGTCGGTGGCATTCCATGTCATCTGCTGGGCATCGTCGGCTGCATTCCAGCCATTGAAGTCGCCCACCAGGTTCATGTTGTTGATGCGCGTTGCCTCGATGGTGTTGTTAGAGAGATCGAGCTTCACGAAGTACACGCCCTCGCCGGCATTGGCCTTGAAGTTGCCGCCGCCATCAGCAATGTCGCCCGAGATGCTGGTCATCTGTCCGCTGTTCACCTCGGTACTCCAGTCGCCCTTCTCTTTCTGGAACTTGAACTCGTTGCCCCATCCATTGGGATCGGCCATATAGATGAAGCCCGTGTAAACATTGTCGAAGTTGGGCGATTCCAGTCGCTGACGGTTCGGTTCATCGTTGTTCCAGCCATCGGTGGCACCAATGAAGTAGATGAACTGTCCACGTTTCTGAGCGGTGAAGGAGTAGGTTCCGTCGAGCATGTCGAAGGTAACGATGTAGCTCACGGCATCGGGGTCGGCAGGAATTTGGAAGTTGCCTCCGGCATTGTCGGTGGCAAACTTCCCTTCGGTGTCGGAAGCAGTCAGGCACTTGCTCCAGTCGCCACCCACACCAGATGCGGGTGTCACCTTGAACTCAATAGCCGACCCATCGGCAGTAGCGGGCACCTCACAGGTGAACACAGAGTTGTCGTAAACATCGCCGCCGCCATTGGTGAGGGCAAAGTCGGTGTTGTTGTTGTCCCATCCGTTCATGGTTCCGGTCAGGTAGTACACTTCTTCAATCACCGGCACTTCGGCGGGGTCTAGCGTAACGGTAATGCTCCCTTCCACAGAAGTCTTCATGGCTTGTCCGTCGATGGTTACATAGTTCACCTCGAAAGGTATGGTGCGGGCTACGGGGCGCTTTCCGCAGAGTGCGGTCACGGCCTCTTTCAGCTCAGCCACATTCACATAGCCCTGTGCATCGGCTTTCAGTTCCGATGTATACACACGGTCTTCGCTATAGAGCACCACATTGTAAGAAACGTTGCTTCCTTCCGGCGCATTCACCGTGGGTGCAAAAAGCTGCACGGTTTCGCTTTCCACATTGGCCAGTTCAATGGCAGGCACCTCGCCCACAGTGAGCACAAGGTCTTCTTCTCCGGGCAGGTTCTTCTGCGGCTGCAACCAGTCGTCGTTGTCGTCGCTACAGCTTGCCAAGGCGAGCACAAGCCCTAAAACATATAATATCTTTTTCATTGTTCTATTGATTTAATGATGAAACGAAAGTTTTATTGCGGGGTCAACACCACGCGGTTGTTACCCTCGTAAGAAATAAAGAGCTGTACGAGATAGGTTCCGGCAGCCACATCGAGGTCTGTTCCACCATTCTGTGTGAGGTTGCCATAGTTCGAAGCATCGCCATCGGCACCACCCCAGCTAACAGCCCAGTCGTGGTTCATGCGGAACTTCATCTTTCCGGCTGCAAGCGTTGTGGTCACTTCCCATGCGCCGGTAGCTGAATTGTATGTGAGGTCGGTATCAGTATCCCAGTTACCGTTCACGGTTCCAATGATAGAGATGTTCTCCACCAGACGTGTCGAGTAGGTATACTTCTCGCCGGTCATATCGGCATTAATCTCATAGAAGCCTGCTGTAAGGGCGGGGAAGTTGGCTCCACCGTTGTCTTCGAACACGCCTTCTTCCTCGGCATACTCCCAGTCACCGTTCCAGTCGCCTTCGTTGGGACGGAACTTGAACTCGCCGTCCATGTAGTAGTAGCCTTGATAAATGCCATCGAGGTTCGGGCTGCGCAGCGGGTGAACAGTGGCCCAGCCGCTCTCGTTACCAATCTCGTAGATAAATTCGGCAAAAGAAACAGCCTCCACAAAGATTGGAACCACGGTGAGCTTCACCACATTAGAATAGGTAGGCTGCATGGTTGCGAACTCCGACTTCATGCGAATATACACATCCTGCACCGAGGGAACGTCTTCGGTTGTTTCCCATTTGGCAATGGAGGTGATGGCTGCTGCCAACTGACTGTTGTTGATGGCCATGCTGCACTCATACACTTTCACGGCCAAATCCACATAGTTGCAGCGGGTTTGCCCAGTGGCATCGGCGGCTTCGTCGGCTGCCGAAACAGTGAAGTTGCCATCGAGTGACACCTGCGGCACATAGCCGGCAGCAACGGGGAACCCGCCATAGTTGGGTTGCGACCAGGTGAGCTTGACATTGGTTGACTTGCTAAGGTCGATGACCGACGAGGAATAGGCAGGCTTGTTGAGCACAAAGCCCTGTGGCTGCACAATGCAGGGGTTCGACTCGCGGTCGTCATCGCATGCTGTGAACAGGCTTAGGCCACACAGCATAAACAATGCTGACTTGATTATCTTTTTCATATTCTTCTTTGCTTTTTAGAAATTAACATTGTTGGAACAACGGGCTGTGTTCATTAATAGCCTGCATTCTGTTTGAGGTTGGCATTCACCGAGAGGTCGCTGCTGGGCAGGGGCATCAGGTTATACTCTTTCTTGAAGTTCACTCCGTTTGCCGAGCCACCTTTCCACGACCACACATAGTCGGCGCTCTCTCCGCCAAACTTACCATAGCGGATGAGGTCTGTGCGGCGCAGTCCTTCGAAATAGAGTTCGCGCGAACGCTCGTCGAGAATGTCTTGCAGTGTATAAGCCGACTTGGTGCCGGCGTGTGCGCGCATGCGCAGCTGGTTGAGCAGGCTCACTGCATCTTCGGGAGCCGTGCCGCCGTTGAGCCGTGCCATAGCCTCAGCATAAGTGAGGTAGGCCTCGGCCACACGGAAGAAGAAGAAGTCGGTGTCGGCAAAGTCTGTGCGGGTGGGTGTGCCACCGTCGCTATACACATTATTAAATTTAGTTACAGAGAAGCCTTGCACAAAGTCGGTGATGGTTTCAATCTGAAGGGTGCGGTCCTGTCCCCAGAAGAGGGCGCGGTCATCACCGGCAGCCACCGTCATGTTGGCAGAGGTCTCGTTGGGAGCATCGTTGTTGGGGAAGAACTGTCGTACCAGTTCCGGACGAGCTCGGTTGCCCTGCCAGTTGCCATTGGTTCCGTTGCTAACCATATCGTCTTTCCAGCAGCTGGCCATCAGGAAGAAGCTGCCTCCATAGCTGGCAGTAGTGCTACCCTGCTGCAGGATGGGGAACACAGCCTCAACCGACGAACCGTTTTCACCGTTGTTGCCCATGAAGAGCTGTGCATAGGAGCTGTAAGCACCAGTGCCGGTGGTGAAGAGGTGATAGTCAGATTCTATCACCTTCTTGGCATACTGAGCAGCTTTCTCCCACTGAGCGGTTCCGGTATAGACCTCAGCATTCAGGTAGAGGCGCGAGAGCAGCATCCATGCGGCAGCCTTGTCCACGCGGCCGTAGTTGGCATCGGCCGATGTTTTGGCCTTGGGTTCACTCAGGTTGGGTTCCAGTTCCAGCACTTCGTTCTCTAACCACGCATACATTTCGGCCTGCGTTTTCTGTTCGGGCATAGCTGGCGAGATGGTTGTTGCCAGAGGAATGTTTCCAAACACGTCCATGGCCAGGTAATACTGTATGGCACGCAGCAGTCGGATTTCGGCAGTTTGCGTGGCATCCACGCCCGAAGCCACATCGAGATATTGGTTGCACACCGATATGCCGTAGTAGAGACGGTTGTAGAAGATGCTCACCATCATGTTCGAAGCATCCTGCTGGTTGGTGTTGAGCGTGGTCACGCCCGGGTCGGTCCAGGCGCAGATGGCCTCGTCGGTGCCCAGTTCGTTCATGTTCCAGTATTGGCGGATGAGTCCGGCCGTACCTGGGTCTTCGGCAGCGATGTTGGCATTGCCCGGTCCGTCGCCTTCAAGACCAAAATTGGCATAGCACATATTGAAGAGCGACGACACGTTGAGCTCGGTGTTTTTGTTGGGGTCGATGGGTGTGACGTCCAGATCGTTCGTACACGAGGTAGTGCCCACAGCCATGAGCAAGGCTGCTGCCGGAACCAGTGTTTTGATATATCTTTTCATTGTCTTGTTCGTTTTAAAGTTCTTCTTGCATTCCATTTAGAAATTCAGGTTCAATCCCAGCATGAAGCTGCGCGAGCGGGGATAGATTTCATAGTCTACACCATAAGCCGTGGTGTTCACTTCGGGGTCGAGTCCTTTATACTTGGTGATGGTGAACACGTTGTTCACGGTGCCGTACACACGTCCCGACATGCCCTGCCACTTGCCTGTTTTAAAGAGGTTGGCGAAAGAATAGCCGAGTGTTACGTTGTCGAGTTTGAGGAACGAAGCATTGTGCACGAAATAGTCGCTCTGCACCCATTCGGCATTGCGCCAGTCGAGGCTCACGGCTTCGTTGAAGGTGTTTTGCATGTAACCGCCGTAGTAGAGTTCCGTGAGGTTCACGCGCGAAGCGTAGTTGTCGTTATAGACATAGTTGCCAATGCTGGCACGCATATTGAAACCGAAGTCCCAGTTCTTATATTCCACACGCGAAGAGAGTCCCATGGTCACGGGAGCCATCGACTGCTTGTAGAAGTAGCGGTCGTCGTCGGTAATCTTACCATCGGCATTGCGGTCAACCACAGCACCGTTGATGGGTCGTCCGTTCTCGTCGTAAGCCTGTTGATACACCCAGAAGGCCGATGCCGACTCGCCCACCTGCCATGCCTGAATGCTCTTACCCGTGGCGGCATGAATAGTAGCATGTTCAATAGGCTTGGTGTTGGCACCAAACAGGTCGGTGATTTCGTTTTTGTTGTAGGTTATGTTGTAGCCCAGTGTCCAATACCAGTCTTTGGTGCGAATCACCTTCCAGTCGATGGTTGCTTCAATACCCTGGTTCTTCATAGAACCGATGTTGGTCCACAGGCGGTTGTCGAAGTTGGTTCCTGCAGCAGCGAAACCGCGGTTCAGCAGGTCGGTGGTCTTGCGGTAGTAAAGGTCGATGCTACCCGAGAGTCGCTGGTCCATGAATCCCCAGTCGATACCCACGTTATAGGTGGTGGTGGTTTCCCACTTCAGGTTAGAGTCGTAGGCCTGCGGAGTGTAGAGCGGTGTTCCGTCGGGGAGCAGGTCGTAATGTGCCTGAGCATTGGTGAAGGTATTGTAGATGGCAAAGTAGCCATAGTCGTTGTTGATATCCTGCTGTCCGGTCTTACCCCATCCTAAGCGGAGCTTCAGGTCGGAGAGCACATCCACGTTCTTCAAGAAAGCCTCGTCGTTGATTTTCCATGCGAGTGCCACCGATGGGAACATTGCCCAGTGGTCTTTGAAACGGCTTGAACCGTCGCGGCGCATGGTGAAGGTGAGGTAGTAGCGGTCGAGCAGCGAGTAGTTGGCACGTCCGAAGAACGAAACCAGGTAGTTCTCGGTGCGGTCGTGCTTGTTGTATGGGCTGTACACCGTTCCGCGCAGGGCTTTGGCCTCATCGGTGGTTCCGTAGGTTTGCGGATAGTAGCCATTGGAATGTTCGAAATATTCGTTCCAGTAGTGCTGCCATTCATAACCAACCATGATGTCGAAATGGTTCTTGGCCTTGTCGTTGAAGTCGTGGTAATACTGTGCGTAGGCCGAGAGCGAGAGGTTGCGCTTCAGTTTCTCTTTGTGGCCATAGCTTCCATAGTAGAAAGCTTCCGACGAGCGGGGGTCGATGTTGGTCACTTCCTCACCCTTCGATACATCGGCACCGAGTGTGGTGTGCAGGCGCAGGTCTTCGAATCCGTGCACTTTGTATTCAATGTCGGCACTTCCCACGAAAGCCCGGCTGTGGGCATACTGGTTGCGGAAGGCATTCATGGCCACGGGGTTGCCGGGAGCCAGGTTGTTGCGGTCGTAGTCGAAGGTATCATCTACATCGGCCACACCGCCGGTGGTCTTCCACTGATAGTATCCGCCGAAGTTCTGTCCGGCAGGGCTGTCGTCATATACGCTCTGCGTGGGGTCCATGCGCATGGCAGCACTCAGTGCACCCCAACTGGGATAGTCTGTCTTGGCATACACACCCTTGGCATTGAGGTTCAGGGTGAGGTGGTCTTCAAAGAACGAGGGGTTCAGGTTCAGTGAAGCGGTGGTACGGTCGAAGCGCGACTTCTTCAGAATACCTTCCTGTCCGGTGTAGCCTAAGCTCACACGATAAGGCAGCACCTTGCCCAGCGAGCCGCCAACCGAGATGTTGTGGTCGTGGCTGATGGCGGTGCGGTAGAGTTCGTCCTGCCAGTCGGTGTCGGCATTGCCCAGCAGAGCATACTGGTCATTCTCTGTTCCATACACCTTGGCCACGACATTGCGATAGCCCTCGGCACCGAGCAGGTCGTGAGTCTTCTGCTTCATGCTCACCGTCACACTACCATTGTAAGCCACCTGCACACCCTGGCCCTTGCGGCCTTTCTTGGTGGTGATGAGGATAACACCGTTTGAACCACGACTACCATAGATGGCTGTTGCCGAAGCATCCTTGAGCACGTTGAAGCTCTCGATGTCTTGCGGGTTGATGATGGAAAGGAAGTTCGAGAGTCCCTGTGCACCGCTGTTGTCAACGGGCACCCCGTCGATAACAATCAGCGGGTCGTTGCTTGCGTTGAGCGACGAACCGCCACGAATGCGGATGGTAGCACCCGAGCCGGGAGCACCGTCGTTGCTC
>CACXFT010000006.1 GCA_902767045.1 uncultured Prevotellaceae bacterium
AAGTCAATGCCATTTGGTTGATGTCCTCCTCAAATACTGTCTTCAGTTCTTGTTCTGTTATGCCGCAGATGGCCGAGAAACGCGGCAGCATAGTCACGTTCTTCAGGTTGTTAATCGTAGAGAAGATGCTCAGCTGCGAGAACTTGGTGATGCCCGTGATGAAGCAGAACTTCACATACTGTTCGTTGGCTTTCAGTGGAACGTAGAACTCTTGCATCACCTGCCGCTTGTCCTGCAGCATCTGGTCGTCGTGGAGTGCATCGAGTAACGGGGCATCATACTCATCAATGATAACAGCCACTTGCTTGCCAGTCTGCTTATACGCACGTTTGATAATGCCTTCAAGCATGCTGCCCGGCGTTTTTTCCGTTGATTTATGTCCATAGACATCGGCATAATCGTCCAGAATGAGCATCAGTCGCTCTCTCAGCGCATCGGCTGTTGGCTGGGCTTTCGCTGTACTGATGTCCAGTCGGAGCACGGGATATTGCTCCCACTCCTGCTCTAACGGCATGATTTTCAGTCCCTCGAACAATTCGCGTTCCCCACGGAAGTAAGATTCGAGTGTGGAAGTGAGCAGTGACTTACCAAATCTGCGTGGACGGCTCAGAAAGATAAAAGTCGCGTAGTGCGCCAGTTGCCATACCAAATCGGTTTTATCAACATAGATGTATCCGCCTCGAATGATACGTTCAAAGGTTTGAATACCTATAGGATATTTACGTTCTGTTTCCATAGTGATGTACATTTTTCTCAAATTCTTATAAATTCTAACAAGAAAGAAAAATCTTTCATTCTCTAATTCTTGATAAAAAAGATGGGAAACTTTAGTCAGATGATTTCCTCGCCATATTTCATTCGCTTGCCTAACACGGTGCATACAATCATCTGAATGTCTTTGGCAAACGAGTAGTGGTCGAGGTAATAAAGATTGATACGTGTCTTGTCTGGATATATAACGGTGTCGTTATATTCCTGAGGGTTTTCAACCGTTGCCAACAGCTCTTCTTCATCTCTGTATTTCATGCTTGCCGGTCCTGTGATGCCCGGGCGCAGTTGCAGGATGCGCCGGCTTTCGCCTTGCAGCTTGTCGGCATAGCCGGGCACGTCGGGCCGCGGCCCCACAAAGCTCATGTCGCCAATGAGCACGTTCCAAAGCTGAGGCAGTTCATCGAGCTTTCTTCGTCGCAGGAAGGCTCCAAGGGAAGTGATGTAACTCTCACCTGCAACCGATACAGTGCTGCCGGAATAGTCGTCCCTCATGGTAGAGAATTTCACTATTGTGAAGAGCTTACCATTTCTACCCACACGGAGTTGTTTGTAAAATACCGAACCGCCTGGTTTCCTGATGGCGATGAGCACTGCAATCGTCACCAGAACAGGCCACAGCACTAATAATCCAATCAGTGAAACGATTCTGTCAAAAAGATATTTGAGAATCATACCGTTTTGCGAGAATCACAACGTTTTGCGAGTTTGCACTATATTGAATGAACGTAAGCAAGTTTCTTGATGGCACCAAAGAACAGATTTCTGATGGTCATGGCAGAGGCATTGAAACAGCTCATGCCTTCGGCCTCCCTGAACAACCGGTAGTGCCATTTCACAAGTGTGGCATAGCTGTGAGTGCTGATGCTTCCGCTGCGCCCCCGCCGGTATTGGGCAAGCGATTCGTTGAGCAGATGGCATGTTGCCTTTCGGCTCACTTTCAGCCATATAGCATAGTCGTTGTTCTTTTTGATGTCGGCAATCTGTATCAAGCCAATGTAATCAGCATCGTACATGACGGTGAGGCATCCCGGCCAGCAGAAATTGAGCATGCCCTGATGCCCGATATGTTTGGGACCCGAAACAACGACTCCCGTTTCTCTCGACTCTTCGTCTATTTCGGAGTAGTTGTGGTAGCTGAAGTGATAGTCATTCTCTTGCATGAATTGTATTTGCCATTCCAGCTTGGTTGGTTTCCAGAGGTCGTCGCTGTCGAGGAAGGCAATCCAGCGTCCCCGCGCCCGTTGCAGTGCTCGGTTGCGAGAAATGGCCGCTCCGCTGTTCTTCTCGTTACACATATATATAATGCGAGGGTCTTTGGCCATGAAAGGGTTCAGAATCTCCCGTGTATTGTCGGTTGAACAATCATCCACAATTATCAATTCCCATTTCTGATAGGTTTGTGCCTGCACAGAGAGAAGGGCTTCAGTTATATACTCGGCGCAATTATATGTGGGGGTGATGATAGAAACCAAGTCTTTTGTCATCTATGAAATAACGGTTCATGCAGAAGTACTTTCCAATTTGCGTTTCATGTTCACCTTCCACCACTGGTGCCACACCAGGTAGATGGGGCTTATAAGCACCGATGAAGGGAAATGCAAGAAAAGGTGCTTGTTGTTTGTTATACTGTTTACGAGTATATGCAACCTGTTTGAGTCTTCTTCTTTTCCTGTGAAGTTGAGTGTTTCCTGAAACACCAGACGGCCGATTTTTTCGTCGGGCGGTACAATCAGCAATTCAGCTGGTAGTCCCAGAATCTTGTTCATCATCCACATGATGCCCCGGGCGTATTTATATACCCCTAAGCGGCGAAAAAGCGTAGCTATCTGCTCTCGTTGTGGTATTGGAATGTCGCGTTTCAGCAGGAAGTAGTAGTCTATGAGCTGTTTCAGGTTGTTGCGGGTGGATAACAGGTGATGCCACATGTGCAACAGCAGGAACACGGCATTGAAATCGTCGGTGAGCGCATGCACCACGGTTTTCCCGTCGTTTAACATAACAGCGTTATTGAACTGAGTGTGCTTCACTTCGTCGATATATTTCTGAAGCAGCTTGTCTTTACACCAGTTTTCGAGAAACACCGGTCGGTAATGCACCTCAACTTGCGTGTCCTTGAACACAGGCATTGTAACGTGGTGCAGCGAGTAATGCCCTTTGGGAGCCTCTTCTTGAGCGATTCTGATGATGTCGGCTGGGTTGCCTTCCACCCAGATGTCGATGTCGCCGGGAGTGCGCATTTCCGGCTGTGGATACATTGTGGCACAGGCTTGTCCCTTCAAAATGCAATTTGGGAAGCCCTTCTCGTCCCAGAAACGGCTCACTTTGTGGCATTGACCGTCAACAATCCTGTTGGTTGCTTGAATGGTTTGGGTAACACTCAGCCATTCGAAGAGCACTTCTTGAGGTATGTGCAGCCCTGAGCGTTCCAAGCCTGCAAATACCAATCCTGTGATTCCCTGCCGTTGGCAGAATGCGTAAAACTCTGCCCATTCTATTTCTTTTGATGAATCAGGAACTGCCGATAAGCTTCCAATGGAATAGCGGATGAAGTCAATATAAGGCTTGTAACTTTGCATAAGTGGCTTCTGTTTCAGATTTATTTTCATATATTTGTGGTGACTACACAATATATCCTCCCCGCTTTGCAAGTGCAAACGGGTTGTGGCGGGGGGGCGGACAGACTGCGTGCGTCACCGCTGTTGAGAGCAATTGCTCTCGCAGATTTGGTTGCAACCTATGAATTTACGATGCAAAGTTACGAAATTAAAAATGAATATTTATTATTTTGAATAATTTCTTTTTTAATGTTTACTGTTTGCCGAATTTTTGTCGTGCTTCTTCAAGGCTGTCAAGCGATCCAATGTCGAATCTTGCTCCTGGCATGGGCCATGCGTGGAGTGGTGTGCGGGTGGCCAGATAGTGTGCCAGGTTACCCGGCGCGTCGGCTCCGCAGCCGTGGTTCATGCAGTCGCGAATGAGCGGAAGGTCTTTGCGCGCGTATATATAAAAAGGTGGCACCGCCCAATGGGAAATGGGCTGTTGGGGCTTTTCCTGCATCTCCAGCACACGCATGTTCTCGTCAACGGCAATCACTCCCGTGCGCTGTAATCGGTAAATCTCCGGTTCGTGGTGACACATGATGATGGAGGTTTGCTTCTTCTTGAAGAAGTCTACAAACCCCTGGAACGAGAAGTTGAGAATGTTGTCGGCAGCCAACACCATGATGTCGTCATCGATGTGGCATTGGTCGATGGCAAGCAGCAGGTCGCGCACGGCACCCAGTCGGGTTTCGTTGGTGGTGGTGCCGTCGTCGATGATGCTAATGGGTTTCCGGGTTGAGTTCCCGTTGTGTTCTTTCCTGTTGTTTGCCCACGCTTCGAAGTGGTGGGCAAACTTATGGTTGGTAACGATGATGTGTTCATCAACGGCCGCGATGTTGTCTACATCATCGATGATGCGGTCCAGAATAGACTGGCTGCCCACTTTGAGCAGCGGCTTGGGAAAATTCTCGGTGAGCGGGTAGAGGCGAGTAGCATAGCCCGCAGCTATCACAATATTCTTCATTTATCATTTATCATTTAGCGTAGCGCCTCATTTATCATTTAGCGTAGCGCCTCATTTATCATTTAGCGAAGCGAACCATAGTAGCGGGCATACCACTCGGCGAAGGCTCTCAGTCCCATGCGCAGCGGGGTGGAAGGCCGGAACCCGAAGTCGCGCTCCAGTGGTGTGGTGTCGGCAAAGGTTACGGGCACGTCGCCGGGCTGCATGGGTACCAGTTCTTTGTGCGCTTCAAAGTCGTAGTCGGGGGGGAGCACACCGGCTCGCACCAGTTCTTCCTGCAGGATGGTTACAAAGTCGAGCAGGTTTTCGGGCGACGAGTTGCCGATGTTATACACCTCGTATGGAGGAATGGGCAGTCCATCCTCGCCGTTGCGTTTCTCGGGTGCATGCTGCATGATGCGAATCACGCCTTCCACGATGTCGTCAACGAAGGTGAAGTCGCGTTTGCAGTGACCGTAGTTGAAAATTTGTATTTTCTCGCCCCGGCGCAGCTTGTTGGTGAACCCAAAGTAGGCCATGTCGGGCCTTCCTGCCGGTCCGTAAACGGTGAAGAAGCGCAGTCCCGTCGATGGGATGTTATAGAGTTTCGAGTAGGCATGCGCCATCAGCTCGTTGCTTTTCTTGGTGGCGGCATAGAGCGAAACGGGGTTGTCTACTTTGTCGTCGGTAGAGTAGGGCACCTTTTTGTTGCTGCCGTATACGCTCGACGAAGAGGCATACACCAGGTGCTCCACCTCGTGGTGGCGGCAAGCCTCCAGAATGTTATAGAATCCGATGAGGTTCGATTCTATGTAGGCCCCCGGGTTGGTGATGCTATAGCGCACACCAGCCTGTGCAGCCAGGTTCACCACCACGGCCGGTTGGTGCTCGTTGAAGAGCTGGTCTATGAGTTGCTTGTCGGCAATGTTTCCTTTTATAAAGGTGAAGCCGGGCAGCTGTTCCAGCTCATGCAGTCGTTCATACTTGATGTTCACGTCGTAGTAGTCGGTAATGCTGTCGATGCCGATTACTTTGATGTTGTTGCCAATCTGCTGGTAGAGTTTCTTCACCAGGTTGGCTCCAATGAAGCCGGCAGCTCCTGTTACAAGGATGGTCTTGCCGGAAAGGTTGATGTTGTATTGTTTCATTTGTTATTTATCATTTACGAGCTTGAGGCCACTCTTCACTCTTCACTCTTCACTTTTCACTCTTCACTCTTCACTGTTCACTGTTACTGCACGAAGCGGGCACCGTTGTCGGGTTTCACGAAGTAGCAGCGGAAGGTGGTTTCGTATTCGGGAAATCGTTCAAGATAGCGGTATGTCAGTTCGCGTTCTATTTCTTCTTTGTGTGCAGGGTCTACCAAGGCGATGCAAGCCCCTTTGAAGCCGGCACCCGAGAATCGGCCGCCCCACACGCCGGGCAGCGAGCGCATGATTTCGTAGATGGCGATGAGTTCCGGACTCCCGCATTCATAGTTGTGGATGCTCGACTCACAGCTGTCGAACGAGAGTTTGCCAAAGAGTTTCAGGTTGCCCGTTTCCCAAGCCGTCACTCCTTGTCTGACGCGACGGTATTCCGAGTAGAAGTGCTCGGCTCTGCGGGCAAAGCGTTGCGGCATGGCGATGCGTGTTTTCTCGAAAGTTGATTTGGGAATGTCTCTCAGGAAAGTTTTCTCGAAAGGTTTGAGCGGCTGGTCGGTGTAGGCAAGCATGTTCCATGCAGCCGTTTTACATTCATACACACGCAGGTTGTAGTCGCTGTTGATGAGGCTGCGGGTGAGCCCCGAGAAGAAGATGCCCAGTTCGAACTGTGGCATGGCCGGGTTGCGCTTGATGATGCGGTATTCGTTGCTGTCGCAGTCGAGAAAGAGCAGTCCGTCTTTGTGTCCCAGTGCGATGCAAGCTTGGTCGAGCAGTCCGTTGTTCAGTCCGATGTATTCCCGTTCGGCTTCGCTTGCTATCTGCACCACCTCGAACGGCTGCAGCTTGATGCCGTTGGCTTTGGCCAGTGCCATCACATAGGCTATGAGCACTGCTGCGCTCGACGACAAGCCGCCCACGGGCAGTGAGCCTTGCAGCACGCCGTCGATGCCCTTGCTCAGTTCAAACCTTTTGCGAAGGGCATATTTCGCTCCGCGTGCATAGTCGCCCCAGTGCCGTTCGCGCACTTGCGAAGGTGCGTTCACATCAAAGTCAACTTCTCCTTCGAACGAGCGCGACGAAAGGTGCACATGCCCGTCTTCACGGATGTTGAACCAGAGGTCTACCCCCTTGTCGATGGCAAAGCCGGTAACCAGTCCGTGCTGGTGGTCGACGTGAGCCCCGAGCGGGCACACGCGGTAGGGCGAGAAAATATGATATTGGTATTGTTCCATGTTAATATTCATCGATGTTCAGTTGTTGCCTGTAATTGTTGAGCAGTTTTTGCAGTTGGCGTGTGATTTTCTCGGTTCCGGGCTTTCCGTAGATGTTGTTCAGCTCGTTGGGGTCGGCCTTCAGGTCGTAGAGCTCCATGTAGTCGATGTCGGGGTCGTTCTCGATATATCCCGAGCGTCGCATCCATTGAAACGAGTTATACTCTCTTGTGCCGGGCATGTTTTGGAACTTATTCTCCTGCTGCGCGTTAGCTCCGCCCCTACCATAGAAATGAATCAGCTTGTAGCGTTCGGTTCTCACCCCGTCGTGTTTGCGGGTTACATGCCACGAGGGGTAGTCGTAGTAGTGGTAGTAGAGGCTGGTTCGCCAGTTGCGTGGCTTCTTGCCTTTGAAGAGCGGTGCCAGCGAGAGTCCGGTCATCTCTTCGGGTTTCTCGGCTTGTGCATAGTCGATGAACGTAGGTGCGTAGTCGATGTTCTGCACCATATCGGTGCATACGGTGCCCGCTTTAATTTCGCGGGGATAGCGTATGAGCAGCGGTGTATGCATGCTCTCTTCATACATGAAGCGCTTGTCGAACCATCCGTGTTCGCCCATGTAGAAGCCCTGGTCGGAGGTGTACACCACGATAGTGTTCTCGGTGAGCCCGTGTTGGTCGAGATAGTCGAGCAGTTGTCCCACGCTCTCGTCAACCGAATGAATCACAGCCAGGTAGTCTCGCAGGTAGGTCTGATACTTCCATTCCACCAGCTCACGCCCGGTAAGGCTGTCGTGTTGGAACTGTTCATAGCGTCGTCCGAAGTATGCTTCGTTGGCCCGTTTCTGTTCGTCGTTCATGCGGCCGTATTCGGCAATGGTCTTGCGAAAGTTCACGGGTCCGGCTCCCACGCTGTCTACCTTCAGGTCGAGCGCCAGTTCCATGTCGTCGTCAATTTCCATCTTCTGTGTGTGCGCTGCCGACCCACGTGTGCTGTAGTCGTCCCACATGGTTTCGGGAATGGGAAAGGTCACCTGGTCATACATGCCCAAGTGCTGGGTTGCCGGGAACCAGCTGCGGTGCGGAGCCTTGTGGTGAACCATCAGACAGAAAGGTTTCAGCGGGTCTCGCTGTTCCAGGAACTCAATGGCATGCTGGGTGATGAGTTCTGTGGCGTAGCCCTCTTCCCGAATATACTTTCCGTTCGAAGTTTCGCTCAGGAACTCGGGGTTGTAGTAGCTGCCCTGGTCCCAGAACACGCTGTAGTGGTCGAAGCCTTTGGGCTTGCACATCAGGTGCCACTTGCCAATCATGCCGGTTTGGTATCCGGCCTGCTGCAGTACCTCTGAGAAGAACGTGCGTGTGGAGTCGATGCCCTCGAGCAGCATGCGCTGTCCGTTTTGGTGGCTGTAGAGTCCGGTGATGGTGCAAGCCCGGCTGGGCGACGAGAGCGAGTTCTCTACAAACGCGTTGTCGAAGCGCATGCCCTCGTTGGCCAGTCGGTCGATGTTGGGTGTGGGCGCGAGCCTGCCGATGGGGTGGTTATAGGCCGAGATAGCCTGATAGGCATGGTCGTCGCTCATGATGTAGATGATATTTGGCCGCTGGCTGGTTTGTGCCCATGCAGCCAAGGCCGGTGCCATCAGAGAGCAGGCGAGCGCGGTTCCGTGCCTTGCCATGCTTTGTTCGTTCAGTTTGTTGTTCAGGATTTTCTTCATAAGGCTTTCGTTTCTTGGTTTCAGGCAACTTAGCTATTGTCTTTTATCTGCTTCTATCTACTTGAACTCCTTCTGTTTACAACACATCAGGTGAAGCTGATCATTCCCTGCACAATCTCTGGTTCTTCTTTCGGTTTGGCAGCGGCGACTCCACCATTTGCTTGTGTGCGAATGTCTTCCAGCATCTGTTTTGTTCGCTTGTAGGTGGGAGTGTTTTCTATGGATAGAATCACATCTTCGTTGTCGAGGTCTTCGGGGCGGAACAAGTAGATGTTTGGCCGGCGTTTGTAGTGAATGCTCTTGCCGCTCTTGCCGTAGTAGTGGTCGCGTCGGGTTTGTTTTTCCACTTTCGACTCTTCTTGTCGCGCCATCTCTTCCATCTCTTCTTGTGTTTTCTTGCCAAGGTGCACATTCATGCCTTCCACGTTCTCGATGCCGAAGCCAGTAGCCAGTATGGTCACCTTCACCTTCGGCCCCAGTTCGGGGTCTACAGCGATGCCCCATTTAATTTCGAAGTCGCTGCCGAAGCGTCCCATGAAGTCGTTCACATCGTTCATCTCCTCCATCATCAGTCCGGCGCCTTCGGTTTTCTCGTCGCAGAAATTGATAGAGAGCAGAATTTTCTTCGAGTTGAAGATGTCGTTGTCGTTGAGCAGAGGCGAGTTCAGTGCATCGTCGATAGCTTTCTTCACGCGTCCTTCTCCCTCGCCGTAGCCGGTAGACATAATGGCCACGCCACCATCTTTGAGCACTGTTTTCACATCGTTGAAGTCGAGGTTGATGAGCCCGTGTGTGGTAATAATTTCTGCAATGCTCTTTGCCGCCACGCTCAGTGTGTCGTCGGCTTTCTTGAAGGCATCCAGCAGGGTGAGCTCGGGATAGATGATGCGCAACCGTTCGTTGTTAATCACGAGCAGTGCATCCACATGTTTCGACATCTCCTCCACGCCGTCCAGTGCCTGGTCTATTTTGTTGTTCCCCTCGAAGGCGAAGGGAATGGTAACGATGCCTACGGTTAGAATGCCCAGCTCTTTGCTCACCCGCGCAATCACCGGTGCAGCACCGGTTCCGGTGCCACCTCCCATGCCTGCGGTGATGAAAGCCATCTTGGTGCCGTCGTCGAGCATTCGTTTCACGTCTTCGATGCTTTCTTCGGCAGCTTCGCGTGCTTTTGCGGGCTTGTTGCCGGCGCCGAGTCCTTCCTTGCCAAGTTGCAGGTGAACAGGCACCGGACTGTCGTTGAGTGCCTGATTATCGGTATTGCAGAGCACGAACGAAACGTCGTGTATGCCTTCGCGGTACATGTGGTTCACGGCGTTGCCGCCGCCACCGCCCACACCAATCACTTTAATGATGCTGTTCTCTTTGTCGGGTGCTCCAAAGTCGAGAATGCTGGGTCTGTTGTTGTTATAGTCTGCCATAGTGATATGTCTGTTGTTATAAGTTGTATTGTTAGGGTGTATATTTTCTTGTTACTCTTCTGCCACCATTTGCTTGAAGAAGTCTTTCACGGCACGAACCATCTTTTTCCCCACAGGTTCTTTTTTGGGAGTTGGTTCATCATCCTTGTCGTCTTCCTCAACCTGTTTGCTTTCATTGGTTACTTTCGGGTCGGTGGGTTGGTGGGGTTTATCCTCAGTTACTTTCTTATCCTCTCCGGCCTGCACGTTCACCTTTCCCGTTCCCCCGTTGGCGGTGTGGTTAGTCCTTTGAGGTGTTTCCGTGACAGGTTTCGCTGCAGTTTCGTTTCCTCCGAACAGGTCGTTGCTGATTTCCTCGCCTGCACAGTTCATGTTGCCTTTCACAAGCAGAGCGAGCACTGTGTTCATGGTTCCGTTGTGTGCATTGATGTCGCTGTTGCTTGAATTGATGGCATTTGTAACGAACTTGGCAAAGCGAATTTTCTCTATGTGGGTGTGGTTTCTGAAGGCCCGTTCAATGTTTTTCATGTTTGCCCCGCCTCCAGTGAGCACGATTCCCCCCAGCAGTTTGTCGATATATTCGTTAGGAACCTGGAACCAGACGTTTTCGATGATTTCGGTAAGTCGGGCCTCCACAATCTCCACAAACTTGCGCATTTCCACCGACCGCTCGTTGTCAAGTGAAATGGTTAGTGCGCTTTCTATGTCGGTGCTCTCGGTGAAGGCAGAGGCATGTTTCAGTTTCAGTCTCTCGGCTTCGCTTTCCTCAATCTGCAGCGAGGCAATGTCTTTGGTGATGTTGTGGCTGCCAAGTGGAATCACTGCCAGGTGTCGCAGAATGTTTTTGTAGTATACCGATACGGTGGTGGTGTCGGCTCCCAAGTCTACGAGCACGCACCCCATTCTTTTCTCAGCCTCGGTGAGCACGCTGTCGGCCAGCACCAATGGTGCCGGATACATTTCAGCGATGGCGATGCCTGCCTGGTCGAAGCATTTGAAGAGTTTGCGGTAGAAGGTTTTTCGCCAAAGGATGTTCAAGAAGTTTCCTTCCAGGTGGCTGCACTGTATGCCCACGGGGTCGAGCTGATACTGCTGGTCTACCCGATATTCCTGTGTTGCTGCGTCGAGGATTTCCTGGTCAGGATAGGTTTGAATGCGGTTGGCATCCATCATTTCGTTCACCATGTCCTGTGTGACCTTTGAGTCGGCGGGCAATTCTTTCACAATGTTGTTTCTTACGCTGCGAAGGCTTTGGCCGCTTACTCCCACAAACACATGGGCGATTTTTGTTTTCAAAGTTGTTTCAAGCTTCTTGATGATGCTTGTCAAACAATTCACGGTCTTGTCAATGTTGTAGATCACCCCATTGCGAATGCATGCGGTGGAGTCTTCTTTCACAACGGCCAGCACCGAGATACTGCCGTCCAGATTTTTCTTACCAGCAATTCCGGTCATCTTTGATGAGCCCAGTTCAATTGCAACAATAAATTCCTTTGGCATAGCTATTTATTTTTTTTGTTTTTTCGTGAATAACGTGAGTAACGTAAATAACGTAAGTAACGTAAGTAACGTGAGTAACGTCAATAACGTGAGTAACGCAATTATCTCATTGGGGCGGCTTTCGGAGCGGCTTTCGGGGTGGCTTTCGGGGTGGCTTTTGGGTTAGCCTTTGGTGTGCCCGCTGCCGTTTGCGCGGTGTTATTTCCTTGCGCGGTGTTATTTCCTTGCGCTGCATTGTTTTCTTGCGCCTCTTGTTTTTCTTGCGCTTCTTTGGCTTCTTTTGCCTTTTGTGCTTCTTGTTCCGTTCCGCGGCGAGTGCAAATGATTTGGTTGTCGTATTCCACGTTAATATACTCGTATTTGTTCCATCCGGCTTTGGGCAGTCCGTATCTATAGAATTTCTCTATCCGGTCGAGTTTGTTGGCAAGGAAATTCTCGATGAGCTTTGTGCGTTCTTTTTTCGATTTGCCCTCAGGCAGCTGTCCTATCATGATGATATGGTCGCCCACTCGGGGCACCAGTTCAATGCTTAGGTCGGGCAGCACATTGATCTGCTCAATCTGATTTTCCCAGAAGTTGTTGCTCATAATCACCTTGCTCATGGGCGAAATGTAGTTGGCTGCAAAATGCCGGCTCACGTTGCCCGTGGCGATAATCAGGTCGGAGGTGTATTTCGAGTTGGGCATCACACAGTCGTTGTCGTCGAGGTAGTAGTCGTCGCCGTTGGCCGATTTAATTCTCACGATGGGCATGCGCTGTGTGAGGGTGATGTAGACGTGCCCGTTTTGCGTTTTGTAGCACTCGGCCGTTTTCACAAACGGACTCTGTTTGAGTTTCTCTTCTATTTTGCGGGCGTCTATATATCTCATGGGCTTGTTCAGCGGGTGCAGTTTAGCTGCCATGAGTCGTTCCGATATTTCATCCGGCTTGATGAAACCGTTGGTGGCTTCGTCTTCGATGTTGATGATGAGCTTGGTGCAAGTCTGACTGCCTACATCCGGTTTATTGAATGCGGTAACAGCCACTGCAAGGTAAATGACAAGTGTCAAGTCGATGAGCGCGATGAGCAGTTTTTTCCATTTGAAATTCATGGGCGAGCCAATGCTTTATTTTTCTTTTGCTTCAATGATTTTGGTTATCTGTGGTGCCAGGTCGTCTAAGTTGCCGGCTCCTAATACCACGAGCACGTCGAAGTCGCGTTCTTTCACCAGGTTAATCACTTGGTCGAGGCTAATCATGCTTTTCTCCACCGATGGTGGCAGCTGGTCGTAGATGAGTTTGCTGGTAACCCCCGGAATGGGTTCTTCGCGAGCCGGGTAGATGTCGCAGAGAATCACCTCGTCGAGCACGCTCAAGGCTTCGGCAAACTCTTTGTAGAAGTCGCGGGTTCGCGTGTAGAGGTGGGGCTGGAAGATGGCCGTAATCTTTCTGTTGCTATACAATTGCCTCAGCGAGCGTGCGCTTTGCAGAATTTCCTTCGGGTGGTGTGCATAGTCGGAAAGGAACACATGACGGTCGTTTTTGATTTTAAAGTCGAACCGTCGTTCCACCCCCCGATAGGTTTTCATGCCGTAGCGAATCTCTTCGGCCGTGCAGCCGTTGAGTTGTGCCATGGCCATGGCAGCCACACCGTTTTCAATGTTGATGGGCACGGGGTTTCCCAGTTCCACGTTGTCAATGTTTTCGATGGGCGAAACAAAGTCGAACTTGATTTTACCGTTTTCTATGAAGATGTTCTCGGCATGGAAATCGCCTTCGTTCAGGCTGTATTCGTATGTGGTCACGCCCTCCGGCACGTTGGCCTTCATCTCCAGTCCGCGGTGTATGATGAGTGCTCCGCCGGGTTTGATGAGTGTTGTATAGTGGCGGAAGCTTTCAAGATAAGCCTCTTTGGTTCCATAGATGTCGAGATGATCGGGGTCGGTGGCAGTGATAACCGTCATCCAGGGTCGCAGCCAATGGAAAGAGCGGTCGAACTCGTCTGCTTCTATCACCACAAAGTCACTTTCTTTTGAAAGGATGTAGTTGGTGCCATAGTTTTTAGAGATGCCCCCCAGAAAGGCATTGCATCCCACGGCACTTTGGTTCATGATGTGTGCGCACATGGTTGAAGTGCTTGTTTTGCCATGCGTTCCGGCCACACAAAGTCCCTTGTGTGTTTGTGTGAGAATGCCCAGCACCTGTGCCCGTTTCATCACTTCGAATCCATGTTCGCGAAAATATACCAGCTCTTTGTGGTCTGCGGGTACTGCGGGTGTGTATACCACCAGTGTTGTTTCCGGTTTGGTGCACACATGTGGAATTTCATCTATGTTCTCTTCGTAGTGGATGAGCATGCCCTCTTTTTCCATTTGCTGCGTAAGCGGACAGCTTGTGCGGTCGTAGCCGGCCACCACTTGCCCGCGGCGTAAGAAATAGCGTGCAATGGCACTCATGCCAATGCCCCCGATTCCAATGAAGTAGACTGCTTTTATTTGTGAAATATTCATTGTTCTGAAGTTTTATTTGGTTTGTTCTTAGTGGTTATGCTTGCAGGGCCATGCCAATCACCTCGTCAGCAATGATGTCGGCCGAGTTGGGCAGTGCCATTTTCAGTATGTTGCGGCTTAGGCTTTGCAGGCGTTCGTTGTCGTTTACTGTGCTGATGGCCAGGCTGAGCAACATGTCGGGAGCCTCGGCATCTTTCACATACAGTGCTGCCTGGCGGTTCACCAAGGCCAGAGCGTTCTTTGTCTGGTGGTCTTCGGCCACGTTGGGAGAAGGCACCAGCACCACAGGCTTGCCAATGAGACAGAACTCGCTGATGCTGCTTGCTCCTGCCCGGCTAATCACCAGATCGGCGGCCTTGTAAGCAGCTGCCATGTCGCTGATGAAGTCTGTTACCACCAGGTTGTTGAGTTTCTTGTGAGTTGCCAGCTGGTGCATGATGCTCTCGTGATAATATTTGCCCGTTTGCCACACAAACTGCACATCGCTCTGCTCCACCAGGTCGAGGTGTTGCAGAATACTCTCGTTCACGGTGCGGGCACCAAGGCTTCCGCCCACCAGCAAGATGGTTTTCTTTGCGGGGTCGAGCCCGAAGCTTTGCAGCGCCTCTTCGCGTGTGATGGTCGATTCCAGTAAAGCCTGTCGCACGGGGTTTCCGGTGAGCACAATCTTCTCGGCAGGGAAGAAGCGCTCCATGCCCTCATAGGCAACGCAAATCTTTCTGGCTTTCTTGGCCAGCAGTTTGTTGGTAACGCCGGCATAGCTGTTCTGTTCTTGAATCAGGCATGGTATGCCGGCATCGGCACACTTGTTGAGCATGGGTCCGCTGGCATAACCGCCAACGCCCACGGCCGCCATTGGCTTGAAATCGCTGATTATCTGTTTTGCCATGCGCTGGCTTTGCCATATCTTGTAGAGCACCTTGATGTTCTTCAGAAGGTTTTTGCGGTCGAAGCCGCAAATGGGCAGTCCTTTTATTTCGTAGCCTGCGGCAGGCACCCGTTGCATTTCCATGCGCCCGAGTGCACCCACAAACAAAATCTTGGCATCAGGCCGCTTGGCTTTGATGGCATTGGCAATGGATATGGCGGGGAAGATGTGCCCTCCGGTTCCACCGCCGCTGATGATGATTCTCAGTTCCTTTTCCATATAATCTTTTCTTTTTTTTTCTATACCTTATTTATATATAGCGCTACGCCTTTGCCACATTGGTGGCAACAGCAGGCTGTCCGTTGTCTTCTTTCTTTTTGGCCGAGCGGCTCACGCTGAGGATAGCCCCCACATAGATGCAGTTGATAACGCTCGATGTTCCTCCCTTGCTGATGAGCGGCAAGGGCTGTCCGGTTACGGGAGCCAATCCCACGGCCACACACATGTTGAACAACGCCTGTGTAACCAGCATCAGGGCAAGGCCCATGGCCAGGAAAGCGGGAAAGGCGTTTTCGCAATGACTGGCAATGCGCCCCGTTCGGAAGAGCAACACAATATAGAGCAGTGCCACGAAGAAAGCTCCTATGAATCCCGTCTCCTCAATGATGATGGCATAGATGAAATCAGAGAAAGCCTGCGAAAGGAAGTCGCGCTCCACCGAGTTGCCAGGTCCGCATCCCACAATGTTTGACGAGGCAATGGCAATGTTGGCATGTGCCACCTGCCCGTCTTTGTCGAGGTCGACCTTTTCAGGCGGCACCTCTTCGTTCGAAGAGAAACTCTCGATGCGCGCTTTCCATGTGTCGAAGCGGTGGAAAACCCTGCTCAGTAGGTTTCCTTTGTCTTTCTGCTTCTCTGTTTCCACCTGTTCGGTGCGCGTTGTTGGCTTTTGTTCCGTATTTTCGGCATTACCAAAAAGCATCGTCATCGTTATCACTACCACAACCACCAGCGTGGTTACGCCAATCAGCTTGCCAAGCTGGTCGATGGGCACCCGTCCGATGACCATCATCATGAAGATGACCACGCAGATGAGGGCAGCAGTAGAGAAGTTCTCGAGCAGAATAGGTGACACGATAACTGCGCACACCGACAGAATGTATCCGCAAGCCCTTCTGTCGGCACCGTTTTCACCTTGCATGGCACTCAATATTTGTGCTGTTGCCAACACCAGTGAACCTTTGGCAATCTCCGACGGTTGGAATTTGAAGTCCATGATGCCTACCCAGCGCGAAGCTCCGTTGGTAGCCTCTCCCGCAACGAGCACCCATATCAGCATAACGAGTGAGAGAAGCAACAGAAACGGCGTGAAAATCTTGAAGTATTTACACTGCACGTTCATTGTCACCAGCATGAAGAAGATGCCCAGTGCCAGCAGGCCCGCGTGCTTAACCATGGGCTCTAAGTAACTGCTGCCCTTGTATGTGAGTTGCGACGAGGCCGAGTAGACCTCAACGATACTCACGATGCAAAGGAAGAAGAACACCATCCAGATGACCTTGTCGCCTTTGAAGAGGTTATTGAGCGTTTTGTTCATGTTTGTCTATAGGTTTCTAACAAGAGTTTTGAATTGCTCACCGCGGTCTTCCATGTTTTTGAACAAGTCGAACGAGGCACAGCAGGGCGAGAGCAACACCGTGTCGCCCGGGCGAGCCATCTCGTAGCAGGCCGCCACACACTCTTTCATCGAGTGGGTGTCGCGAACGGGTATTCCTAAGGGGTCGAAGAAGTTGTGCAGCTTGGTGTTGTCGGCCCCTAAGTAAACAAGTCCCACGCATTTCTTCTGCACCAGTTCCTTGATTTCGTTATAGTCGTTGCCCTTGTCTTTTCCGCCAATAATCAGAATGGTGGGCGTTTTCATGCTCTCCAGCGCATACCAGCACGCATCCACGTTGGTGGCCTTGGAGTCGTTGATATATTCCACGCCGCGCACCCTGCACACCTTCTCCAGCCGGTGTTCCACGCCGGGGAAGTCGCTCAGACTCTTGCGTATGATGTCTTTTCTGATGCCGGCGATGTTGGTGGCAATGCCGGCAGCCAGCGAGTTGTAGATGTTGTGCTTGCCTGTGAGCGAGAGCGACTCCTGCTCCATGTTGAAGGGGGTGGGCTGTTCTATTTTATACTCCCCCTCTTCGATGTAGCCTATCGACCCTGTCTCGCGCAGTTCAGAGAACGGGTATTGCACGGCCTGGATATGGTATTTCTCCAGTTCGCGTTTGATGATGGGGTCGTCGTTCCAATAGATAAACGAGTCTTGCTCGGTTTGATTTTGAATGATGCGCATCTTGGCATCAACATAGTTCTGCATGCAGTTGTCGTAGCGGTCGAGGTGATCGGGCGTGATGTTGAGCAGAATGGCAATGTTGGCACGGAAGTCGTACATGTTGTCGAGCTGGAAAGAACTCAGTTCGATGATATAGTACTCGTGCGGTTCCTCTGCCACCTGGAGAGCAAGACTCTTACCGATATTTCCGGCCAGTCCCACGTCGTATCCGGCACTCTTGAAGATGTGATAGATCAGCGAGGTGGTTGTCGTCTTGCCGTTGCTGCCCGTGATACAGATCATCTTGGCGTGCGTATATCGTCCTGCGAACTCAATCTCGCTGATGATATGTGTGTGCTGGGCCATCAGTTTCTGCACCATAGGAGCCTCTTTTGGGATGCCCGGGCTTTTGATGACCTCATCTGCACTCAGGATTTTCTCCTCGGTGTGATGACCTTCTTCCCATTCGATCTGATGGTCGTCAAGCAGTTTCTTGTACTTGTCCTTGATCGAAGAAGTGTCAGATACGAAAACATCGAAACCTTC
>CACXFT010000007.1 GCA_902767045.1 uncultured Prevotellaceae bacterium
ACCTCCTCTGGTCGCTCGTCGATGAGCAGCATCATCAGGTAGGCTTCAGGATGGTTGGCTGCAATGGCGTTGGCAATATCCTTCATCAAGATGGTTTTACCAGTTTTTGGTTGGGCAACAATCAAAGCACGCTGCCCTTTTCCAATGGGCGAGAACAAGTCAACAATGCGTGTTGAAAGATTGGTTGTAGCCTTATCGCCGCAAAGCGAGAATTTTTCTTCGGGGAAGAGTGGGGTAAGATATTCAAATGGCATACGGTCGCGAATCTCGCTGGGGTCGCGCCCATTGATTTTGTCAATGCTTGTAAGCGGAAAATATTTCTCGCCGTCATGAGGCGGGCGCACACGGCATTGAAGCACATCGCCGGTCTTCAGTCCATATTTCTTAATAACATTGGCAGTTACATAAACATCGTCGGGCGAAGAAAGATAGTTGTAGTCGCTGGAACGAAGGAAACCATATCCATCCGGCATGATTTCCATCACGCCGTTGGCTTCAATCAAGTTGTTGAAGTCGTATTCTTCGGCATTGGCTGAAGGCTGAAACGAAGGTGCCGACTGCTGAACCTGCACGGTGGTGGGGTTGTCGAACATGTCGTAATTGGGCACGGCACCTTGGTCTTCGATAGGAATGTCTACAACCGTGATGAAATCGGTACCGTCGCCGGGGTCTCCCTCCCAAACGCCATCGATGTTTCCCTCTTCATTGGCATCGGTAATTTCCTCTTCATCATGATGTTCATTAATTTTCTTTTGCAGTTGCGAGAGCAAATCGCGCTGCCCTTCATCTTCCTGCTCGCTGTCGGCATATTCTGCTTCAGGAATAATGGCCGACTGGTTTTGCAGAGCCTCTTCTGAAACCTCTGTCTGTGGCAGTTCACCCTCTTCTGTTGTCTGTTGTTTTTGTGGTTCAAGGGTGTCGTTGTTCTCTTCCGGGTTGTTTTCTTTGCCTTGCTGGGCAGCCTTCATGGCAGCAATAAGTTCGAGTTCTTTCTTCGACTTTCTTCCGCGATGCTTGGGAATGGCAGCGAGTTGTTCTTCAAGAGAAGACTCGTTTTCAGTATTTGCCTTTCCTGCCTGCTCTTCCTGTGGGAAAATGTCTTTGAAGAGCGAAGGCGTTTCAACCGCCGGGGCCAGTTTGTTGTTTTTAACATCAAAGTTTTCTCCCTCTTTTCCACTCACTGAATAAACGTGGTCTGTTGCGTCTTTCTTGGCAATGCGTGTGCGCTTGCGTTTGGTGGCAGGTGTTGCTTTCGATGCTTCAACAGAAGCCTGTTTTTCAAGAATATCGTAAACGAGAGTTTCTTTGTTGTCGTCGCTGTTGGCAGACGCATCAATTCCAAACTCTTCAGCTATACCCATAAGTTCGGGCATATCTTTCGATAATAGTTCGTCCTTATAATACATAAATATGAAAAAATGGATTTGAAATGATAAACCGTTTCAAGAACTGAAACGATGTTGTCTTAAAATCGAGTGCAAAATTACAAAAAATACTTTGATGTAACAAAAAAAAGACCTGCTTTTTTCAGCAAGTCTTTTTATAATTGATGTAGATTAAAGGCTTATTCGCCTTTTTCCATCTTAGCCTTCAGTTCGGCAAGTGCGCCCAGGTCGCCAAGAGTTGTGCTTGCGGCAACGTTGTTGATAACGGGTGCCGATTCGTTTTTCTTGGCAGCTGTCTTCTTGCGAGCTGCGGGCTTGGCTTCTTCTTTACCTTCTTCGAAAGTGCGGCTGTGAGAAAGAATAATGCGCTTTGTATCTTTCACGAACTCAATCACCTTGAAGTCGAGTTCTTCACCGAGTTGAGCCTGTGTGCCGTCTTCCTTCACAAGGTGCTTGGGAGTAGCAAAGCCTTCGCCACCTTCGTTGAGGGTGATAACGGCACCCTTGTCCATCATTTCGGTAATCTTACCGGTGTGAACGCTTCCGGGTGTGTAGAGGGTTTCGTAGGTATCCCAAGGATTGTCTTCGAGTTGCTTGTGACCGAGCGAGAGACGGCGATTTTCCTTGTCAATTTCAAGCACCACCACTTCAATTTCAGCGCCCTGCTGGGTGAATTCAGAAGGATGCTTCACTTTCTTGGTCCACGAGAGGTCGGAGATGTGGATGAGTCCGTCTACGCCTTCTTCCAGTTCCACAAAGATACCGAAGTTGGTGAAGTTGCGCACTTTGGCAGTGTGTTTGCTTCCAACGGGATATTTGGTTTCGATGGCTTCCCACGGATCTTCCTTGAGTTGCTTGATGCCGAGCGACATCTTGCGCTCGTCGCGGTCGAGAGTGAGGATAACGGCCTCCACTTCATCGCCAACGTGCATGAACTCTTGAGCCGAACGCAGGTGCTGGCTCCACGACATTTCGCTCACGTGGATGAGTCCCTCAACACCGGGTGCAATCTCAACGAATGCGCCGTAGTCGGCAATCACCACAACCTTACCCTTCACATGGTCGCCCACCTTCAGCTCGCTGTCGAGAGCATCCCAGGGATGCGGAGTGAGCTGCTTCAGACCGAGAGCAATGCGCTTCTTCTCATCGTCGAAGTCGAGAATAACCACGTTGATTTTCTGGTCGAGTGCAACAACCTCATGCGGATCGCTTACGCGGCCCCAAGAAAGGTCGGTGATATGGATGAGTCCGTCAACACCGCCCAGGTCAACAAACACGCCATAAGATGTGATGTTCTTGACGGTACCTTCGAGAATCTGTCCCTTTTCAAGTTTGCTGATGATTTCTTTCTTCTGTGCTTCAAGCTCGGCTTCGATAAGAGCCTTGTGAGAAACAACAACATTGCGGAATTCCTGGTTGATTTTCACCACTTTGAATTCCATGGTCTTTCCTACGAACACATCGTAGTCGCGGATGGGGTGAACATCGATTTGGCTGCCGGGCAGGAATGCCTCGATACCAAATACGTCTACAATCATACCGCCCTTTGTGCGGCACTTGATGTAACCCTGAATAACCTCTTTGTTGTCGAGGGCTGCATTCACGCGCTCCCAGCTCTTTGAGAGACGTGCTTTCTTGTGAGAGAGCACCAGCTGACCTTTCTTGTCTTCCTGGTTCTCCACATAAACCTCAACCACGTCGCCCACTTTCAGTTCGGGGTTGTAACGGAACTCGCTGGCGGCAATGATACCGTCGCTCTTGTAACCGATGTTCACAATCACTTCTTTCTTGTCTACATGGGTTACGGTTCCTTCCACCACCTGATGGTCGGCTACTTTGTTAAGGGTTTCGTCGTAGGCCTTTTGCAGCTCTTCGCGGCTGGTTCCTACGGTTGAGCCATTCTCAAATTCTTCCCAGTTGAAGTCTTGTAACGGCTCGACGTTTTTAAAGTTTGACATAAATGTTAATTAAAAAAGTTTGTAATTAATAAAGTTGGACTTTATGTTAATTTTATTTCGCACGCTCGTTATACATGCATGCAAAAAGCGGCTGCAAAGTTACGAATTATTTTCATAATTCTTTTCTTTTGCAGCCGCTTATTTATGAATATAGGCAAAGAATATTCGTTTTTTACGAATTATTAACTAAAAAGTGTCAACGATTGTCAATTCTTCGGCATTTTCCTTTTTGTCGATATGGATGGTGTCGCCATCGTGCAGGGTGCCTTCAAGTATGCGCTCGCACACCAAATCTTCAATATAGTTTTGTATGGCTCGCTTCAGTGGGCGTGCTCCAAACTGCACGTCATAGCCTTTTGTTGCTACCATCTCTTTGGCGCTGTCGGTAATGTTGAGCTGATAGCCCATCTGCTCGATGCGCTTATAGAGTGATTGCAGTTCTATGTCTATGATGCGCTTGATGGCTTCAATGTCGAGTTGGTCGAAGGTGATAATCTCGTCTAACCGATTCAGGAACTCTGGTGCAAATTGTTTGGAGAGACTTTTCTGTATGATGGAGCGCGCATACTCTTTATCCTTGTCGTTCATGCTGAGCCCCATGTTGCCACCTGCATTGAATCCCACACCACGGCCAAATTCCTTGAGTTGACGGGTTCCGGCATTGGAAGTCATGATGATAACGGTGTTGCGGAAGTCTACCAGTCGTCCGTTGCCATCGGTGAGTCGGCCCTCGTCGAGCACTTGCAGCAGCATGTTGAACACATTGGGGTGAGCTTTTTCTATTTCGTCGAGCAGCACGATAGAGTAGGGCTTGCGGCGAACTCGTTCGGTGAGCTGTCCGCCTTCTTCATAGCCCACATATCCCGGAGGTGCACCAATCAGGCGCGAGGTGTTGAACGATTCGGTATATTCGCTCATATCGATGCGAATGAGAGCATCTGCCGAGCCGAACATAAACTCAGCCAGTTTTTTGGCGAGATAGGTTTTGCCCACGCCGGTGGGTCCCAGGAACATGAACACGCCTATGGGGTGATTGGGTTCGCGCAGTCCCACACGGTTGCGCTGTATCGACTTCACCATTTTTTCGATGGCAGCATCTTGGGCAACAACGGCCTTTTTCAGTTCCTCGGCCATGCCTTTGAGTCTGATTCCTTCGGCTTCGGCCATGCGCTGCACCGGCACTCCGCTCATCATGGAAACAACCTCGGCAACTTCGGCCTCACTAACGGTAACGCGTTCAATGATGTCGCCCTCAGTCCATTGGCGTTGCAGTTCGGCCAAATCTCGCTCCAATTCGGTTTGTCTGTCGCGATAGCTTGCTGCAAGTTCGAAGTTTTGGTTAAACACCGCCTGTTGTTTTTTATCTTTCACGCGTTTAATCTCATTTTCTTTCTCTACAATGGCGGGCGGCACCTCGGCGTGTTGCAGATACACCCTGGAGCCCACCTCGTCGAGTGCGTCTATGGCTTTGTCGGGGAAGAATCGGTCCGTGATGTATCGGTCTGTCAGTTTGACACATGCTTTGATGGCTTCTTCCGAATAGCTCACATGGTGGTGCTGTTCGTATCGTTCTTTGATGTTGTGCAGAATTTCAACCGTTTGTTCGGCCGAAGTTGATTCTACGATAACCTTCTGGAATCTTCTTTCCAGTGCACCGTCTTTCTCTATGCTGTTTCGATATTCGTCGAGCGTGGTAGCCCCGATGCATTGTATGGCCCCACGTGCCAGCGCCGGTTTCATGATGTTGGCAGCATCCATGGTTCCCGGAGCAGAGCCTGCTCCAATCATGGTGTGAATTTCATCTATGAATACAATAATGTCGGGGTTCGATTCCAGTTCCTTGAGCAGTGCCTTGATGCGTTCTTCAAACTGTCCGCGGTATTTGGTTCCTGCCACAATAGAGGTCATATCGAGGTTCACCAGTCTTTTGTTGAAAAGCACCGGCGAGGTGTGTTTGCTGGCAATCATTTGTGCCAGCCCCTCGGCGATGGCGCTTTTGCCCACGCCCGGCTCACCAATAAGAATGGGGTTGTTTTTCTTTCGCCGGCACAGTATTTCAATCACGCGCTGAATTTCCCTCTCGCGCCCCACCACGGGGTCGAGCTTACCTTCGGCAGCAGCCTGTGTAAGGTCGGTAGAGAAATTGTCGAGCACCGGTGTTTTCGATTCTTTTTGGGTTCGTGTTGCAGTGGCGGTGGTCGATTTTCCCCTGTTGCTGTTGTTGTATGTTTCTTGTGATTCGTTCTCTTCTTCTTCGGTTTCTTCGGAAAGCCCGAGCCCGTTGCGGGTGTTATGGCCGGCATTTGCTCCAGCCCTGAAATAGGTAATGGTGTCTTCGTAGTTCATGTTGTTCATCTCTAAAATTTCTTTGGCACCGTTGGCCGATTGGTCATGGAGTATGGCAAGCAGCAGATGTTCCACATCCACCAGCTGTGTGCGCTGAAGGCGGGCTTCGAGCACGGCGAGTTTCAGAATGTTGTTTGCATTCTCATTGAGCACCAGGTCGCGGGTATAGATAGGTTGGTTCAGTTCGCGTTCGCGTGCTCTGTTTTCGAGCTGCACCTTCACGGTTTGCAAATTAACGTTCATGCGCTGGAACACGTTCATCACCTGGGCATTGCGTCCCCGCAATATGCCAAGCAACAGATGCTCCGGTCCAACCGACTGGCTGGCCAACCTGGTTGCTTCTTCTCTGCTGAAAGCGAGTATTTCTGATACCTTTGGTGAAAATTGGCTTGTCATATAGTTCTTTCTTCCTTGAGGTGTTGATAATGTAAGATTCAGTTAGCAAACACCGTGCCAAAATAAATTTGTTGTTCAGTGCATGGCCGTTTTGCTGAAGATTAGCTTCACGGGTCCGGCTATACCTGAAGCTACGGGTTGCCAGTCGGCATAGGTTGTTTTCTTGTAGTTGATGTCCACCACGTTAATTTCTTCCATCTTGCGCCAGGGAACCTGCCGGCGGTCTAATTCGCTGATGCGGTTGGCGGGCAGGTTTGTAACTTCAATGCGCACTTCGTTGTTGCCCGGTTTCAGGGTGTTGTGTGTGTTGAGCACAAAGGGAACGGCCCATGCGCAACCAATCAGTTCGCCGTTGATGTATACCCTGGCACTTTCGCGCACATCGCCAAGGTCTATCCACGAATTTCCTTGAACCTGTGCTTCGGTAAGATTAAACTTTGCTGTATAAACACCTGTGCCCATGGTTATGCGCGTTTGAGCGTTCAGGTTTTCCCAAGTTTGAATAGAGTCGAGCGTGAAGGTTTGTTCCACGCGGGGTGATTCTTCTGTGAAAGAAAGCTGCCAAGGCCCGGCAACCACATATTCTTCTTGCGAAGAAGTGGATGCTTTCTTTTGCTCAGTTTTCTGTTCATGCGTTATGAGTTCACCCAAACTTGCCTCTTCCTTTTGCGATTCCACTTTCAGAATCATCGATTCACCACTTCTAAGGCACACCTCCACCCCCTGCGGAGTGAGAATAGCAGGCGAGGTATCGCCGTTGAGCGGGTTGAACCATGTAGCCTTGACTGCGTGAACAGCAAGCGGCACAGTTTGAGAAATGTCGTTGGGTGTGAGGTTGGCAATGAAATAGTGATAGCCCTGCGGATTTCTGCGCCTTATGAGTTTCAGGCTGCAAAGGGTTTTCATAGGTTCCGGACGTGCTGCTCGCGACAATGCGGCCGAATCGGTGCCATAGATGATGGGCGCTCCCAGCTGTTGCAAATGTTGAATATGCGCGCGCACCTTGTCGCTCATCAGTGTGTTTTCTTCCGGAATGATGAGTCCTTTATATGGTGTTCCGGCGGCTGTGAGAAGTTTTCCTTCGTGGAAAGTTGTTGACAGCAGCAGTCGTTCGCTGATGTAGTCGCAATCGAACCCTGCCCGGTCTATTGCAAGAATGCTTTCTATGAACTCCGGTGCAAGTTTGCCCATTTGGTGAATAGAGAACTGCATGAGCAGCCTTTCGGGTTGTTTGCGCCACATGTCGCGAATGGGCAGATATACGAGAAAGTCGTTGTCGGGTTCGCCCCATTGCAAGAAGCTCTGGCAGCGTTCTACATATTGCATGAAGTATTGTGCATCGCGCCAGATGCTGTTGGTGGGACTCATGTCGATGGAAGCATAGAATTTCCACCCCGGCCATTCATCGTTCTTGGGGGAGTAGCAGGTGCCGTGGAAAAACATGTGGTTCACCCCGGCACAAAACATCAGGTCTATGTCGGGTTTGAGTTGCGACAGACTTGTGCGGAAATGCTCTGTGAGCCAAGTGAACGTTTCGCTTGATGTGAATTTCTTTCCTGTGATGTGTGCGGCCGAGGGTGCATATTTCAGCATCGAGAAGTCGGAATCGTTTTTGCGGGTTTTGCCCGGGTCGCGCCGCAAACCCTTTATTCCCAACTCCGATAGTCCGAATCCTTCTATCTCAGGAATGTCTACGGCGGCATAGCAATCAATCAGGTTCGCCGGAGAACCATGTGCCTGGTTGCGGGTGATGGCCCCATGTCTGTGTGCCCAGGCTGTCCATTGTTCGGTGAAATTTTCCAAGAGAAGGTCGCTGAGCGTTTCTCTGTAGTCGCTGAGCACCTGCTCGGCTGTTTTGCCAAAATTTGCCGCAAAGTTTTCTTGTGTCTTAGGCAGCAACAGCGGAAAATAGTTCTGCAGCTTATATCCCCTGCGCCTTTCAAACTCATCGAGCAGGGTGGGGGTCCAGGTGGCATCGGCCACTTCGTAAGAATCGTTGAAGAAAGTGTGGGGGTAGGGGGTGTGGGTTCGTTCAAAGGCTTCTTCAATATGTTGCAAATAATGTGCAACAGCTGTTCGGTCGAAGTGGTCAACAACCAGTCCTTCGCCACCGGGCGCGGCTCGCTTCACCCGCATCACACCATATTTTATATATAGGGCCACAATGTGCAGTGGCGCTTGGCCAGCGTTTCTGAATCCTGCCCTCTTCACGTTTAAGCTGAGTTTCCCATCCGAAACAAATGAGGTAACATCGGCAGCTTCGCCTTGGGCATTATACATCATCACCCGATGAAGCACACAACCCGAACTATCTTTACCAGTGGCACTTATGTCGAATTGTTGCAGTTTGTTTCCGGTAAACTCTTTTTCAACAAACACCGCTTTGCACGCACTCTCTTCAAGTGGCACCCACGGTCCGCCGAAGGGCCATCCGGTGCCCGTTGCCATGTCTACTTCTATGCCATTGCGCTCGGCTTCGACCTGTGTATAGCGAAGCATCTGCATCCATCGGTCAGAGAGAAACGGTATGTTGTTCGCTTCGTTCCCTTTCACTCCATACAGGGGCGTAATTTCCACAGCACCAATACCTTTATGGGCATATTGCTGAAGATTCCATTGAAGGTTCTCTTCATCTACTGCCGACCCCAACCACCACCAGCGGGTGCCGGGTTTCGATTCGCGCTGAGCTTGGGGCCACTGCTGCGCCAATGAAGCTGTTGCAATGGATAAAGAGAATAAGAGAAAAAAGATTTGTTTGTAGGCTGTTGTAATCATTGTTTGTTTGTTGGAATTACATGAATGTGAAAGGATGCTTTCAGGGTGCTCAAAGACCGCTTTCAAGGTGCTCAAAGACCGCTTTCAAGGAGCTCAAAGACCGCTTTCAGGAATCAGGGAAAACGCCTTCAGGAAACAAAGCGCACTGCCCCGCAGAAAGCGGAGCAGTGCACGGCGAGAATTATTTTACTTCTTTGAGAATAGCGAGCAGATGCTGCCAAACCATATCCACGGTAGAAATGAGCAGCCGTTCGTCGGGTGAATGCACACCACGCAGGGTGGGCCCGAAGCTCACCATATCCAGATTGGGATATTTCTCTGAGAAAAGGCCGCACTCCAATCCGGCATGAATGCCCAACACCTGCGGGTCTTTTCCAAACAGGCGCTTGTAGGTGTCAACCGCAATGGCAGTTAGCTTGCTGTTGGGATTCATCTTCCATGCCGGGTAGCCCTCGCCTTGCACCACCTCGGCACCGGCAAGTTGGAAAACGGCTTTCACCGTGGCAGCCTGATTGTCGAGTGCGCTCATCACGTTCGAACGCTGCGAGGCAACCACTCTCACGGTGTTTTCGGTGGTTTCAACGCTTGCCACGTTGTTAGAGGTTTCAACCAGCCAGGCAATCTCTTCATCTTGGCACATGGCAAAAACCCCGTTGTCAACGGCCTGCAATGCCTGCACAATGCGGGTGCTCACACTTTGCGGCAGCACCTTCGCCGGTTCGGCACTCTCCATCGTGAACTGCATGGCATGTTCGGTAACGTGATATTCTTCTTCTACCTGAGCAGCAAACACGTTCCAGTCGGCACGAACATTTTCCTTCATATCGGTCGGCACGCCAAAACAGGCCATTCCATCGCGCGGAATGGCATTATGCAGTTTGCCTGCCTGATAGCTCACCAACCAAAGTCCGTAGCGTTCTTGGGTTTGATAAAGGAAGCGTGCAATGATTTTCAGGGCATTGGCGCGTTTCTTATTGATGTCGTCGCCGGAATGTCCGCCCACCAAGCCTTTCAGCGCAACTTTCATGAAGAAAAGTCCCTGCGGTGCTTCTTCGCGGGTGAAATTGAAGGTGGCTGTGGTGTTGCGCCCACCTGCACACGACACAAAAATCTGGCCTTCGTCTTCCGAATCGAGGTTGATGAGCATGTCGCCCGTCATAAATCCGGGTTTCATCCCCTCGGCCCCGGTCAGTCCGGTTTCTTCGTCACGGGTGAACACACACTCCAGCGGACCGTGTTCAATATCGTTTGAATCGAGAATGGCCAGCTCAATGGCGCATCCGATACCATCGTCGGCACCGAGTGTGGTTCCCTTTGCACGCATCCATTCGCCGTCGATGTAAGTTTGAATGGCATCTGTGTCGAAGTTGAACTCCAGGTCAACCAGTTTCTCACAAACCATATCCATGTGACTCTGCAGGATGATGGTTGGACGGTTTTCCATACCCTTGGTGGCCGGCTTACGGATAAGCACGTTGCCCGTTTCGTCAACTTTTGTTTCAAGACCATGGCTTTGGCCGAATTCCTTCAGATAGTCAATCATGCGCTCTTCGTGCTTCGAGGGGCGCGGAATCTGGTTAATCTTTGCAAACTGCTCGAACACGCGAGCTGGTTTTAAATCGTTTTTATTCATTTAAATATGTTATTTTATGGTGTATTTTTTTTCTGTTTAACAGCTTTTCCGTATCTTTGCAACCGCAAAATTAATAAAAATGGCAGAAACTTTCATCATTAGCGTGTTAATAATTGCTATAGGCATGGCATTATTCTGTGTGAAACTGATATTCAGAAAGAACGGCAGCTTCACATCGCAGCATATTCATGACTCTCAGGCCATGAAGGACAGGGGCATACATTGTGTGCTCGACCAAGACCGGGAGGCACGCCAGAGAAGACAAAAACATTAATCAACATAAAATGAAAAAAAACAATTTTTTTAAAGCAACTGCGATTGCAGCATTCGCAGTACTGAGCATGTCAGCATGTGACAAATCGGCACCCCAGGTAGACGAAAAAGCTTCTACAGCCAAACAAGCCGAACCGGGCGAATTGAAAATCGCCTTCGTGGAGGTAGACAGCATCATGTCGCAGTATCAGTTCTGCAAAGACTTCACACAAATTCTGCAGAAGAAAGGGCAGAACATTCAGAACACCTTGGCCAACAAGCAGCAGCAACTTGAAAATGCAGCTGCCAACTTCCAGCAGAAACTTCAGCAGAACGCCTACACCCGCGAGCAGGCCGAAGGCATACAGGCAAGTTTGCAGAAACAGTCGAACGACTTGCAGGCCCTGAACCAGCGGCTCAGCACCGAGTTCCAAACAGAAACTGATAAATACAATTCGGCTCTGCGCGACTCCATCCAGCATTTCCTGGCCGTTTACAACAAACAGAAGAAGTTCAGCATCATCCTGAGCAAGGCGGGCGACAACATCCTTTATGCCGACAAAGCCTACGACATCACCAACGAGGTGATTGCCGGCCTTAACAAGGCTTACAAGCCTGCCAAGCCTGCAGCAAAGAAAGAAACAGAAGAAAAGAAAAAGCAGAAATAAATTGCGTTAATTGCGTTAATAGCGTTAAGAACGATAATAACGTTAAGAACGATAATAGCGTTAAGAACGTTAATAACGTTAAGAACGATAATAACGTTATGAACGATAATAACGCCCAAAAAATCTCCGTATGACCCGGAAAGAACACTATCAGGTTATACTCAATTACTTTAGGAAGGCAATGCCGGTGGTAACCACAGAGTTGGAGTTCGGCAGTGCCTTCCAACTTTTATGTGCCACCATGCTCAGCGCACAGTGCACCGACAAGCGGGTGAACCTGGTTACTCCGGCTCTTTTCGCTGCCTATCCCACTGCAAACGAGCTGGCGAAAGCCACGGCCGACGAGGTGCTGCAGTATGTGAAGAGTGTTTCCTATCCCAATTCAAAGGCACGCCATCTGGTGCAGATGGCGCAGATGTTGGTGAATGATTTTAACGGGCAAGTGCCCGACACGATGGAAGCGTTAACAAAGCTGCCCGGAGTGGGTCGTAAAACTGCCAATGTGATGCTGGCTGTATGGTTCGCCCGTTCGGCCATGCCTGTAGACACGCATGTGTTCAGGGTGAGCCATCGCCTGGGGCTTGTTCCTGCATCGGCCAACACACCGCGAAAGGTAGAAGAACAGCTCGTCAAGCACATTCCCGCCTCAGAGCTGTCGCAAGCCCATCACTGGCTTCTGCTTCATGGCAGATATGTGTGCACAAGCCGTGCTCCAAAATGTGTAACATGTGAATTAAATGAAATATGCAAACACAAAGAATCATAAACTTTCTGAAACAGATTGCGGCCAACAACAACCGTCCGTGGTTTCAGGAACATAAAGCCGAATACGATGCCTGCCGCGCCGACTTTGAGCAGGGGGTGCAACAGCTGCTGCTGAAACTTTCTGTGATGGACCCAGAGGTGGCTCATCTCGAAGTGAAAGACTGCGTGTATCGTTTCTATCGCGACACCCGCTTTTCTGAAGACAAGTCGCCTTACAAGCAACATTTCGGGGCCTATATCTGTGCAAAAGGCAAGAAATCGTTGCGTGGCGGATACTACATGCATGTGGAACCGGGCAACTGCCTGCTGGCCACCGGCAGCTATTGGTTGCCCACCAACATACTCACGTCGTGCAGAAACGAAATCATGGGCAATATCGATGAGTGGCGCCGCATTGTTGAGTCGCCCAAGTTTGTGCGCCTGTTCGGAAAGCCTAATCAGGGACAGTGGGAGAAAACAGATAAGGGTTTCGGACTCGAAGCCTTGAAAACATGTCCCGCAGGATTTCCCAAAGACTATGAATTCATCAGCTATTTGCGAATGAAAGACTATTGCTGCTGGAAGCGAGTGCCCGATAACTTCTTCGATGGCGACGCATGGACAGGTGAAGCTTTGAAGGTGTTTAAAGTTGCCAAGCCCATGATGGACTTCATGAACGCTGTCATCGACGACTACGAATAGATCTTCCCGCAATCCACCCCCCCAAAAAAAAGACATAGCAACATGCCGCAAACGTTATTTTTGTGAGCATGTTGCTGTGCCTTTTTTATGATCGTATGTTACTATGTCTAAAAAGACTTAGTGTGTCTGCAACTTACAGAATGCCCTGTGCCATCATGGCGCGTGCCACTTTCAGGAATCCGGCCACGTTGGCACCCTTCACATAGTTGATGTAGCCATCGGCTTCGGTTCCATACTTCACGCAGTTGGCATGAATGTCGTTCATGATGTTGTGGAGTTTCTGGTCAACCTCTTCACGGCTCCAGTGCAGTCGTTCTGAGTTCTGGCTCATTTCCAAGCCACTCACAGCCACACCACCGGCGTTGGCAGCTTTTCCGGGAGAATAGAGAATCTTGGCATCCTGGAACACCTTGATGGCTTCGGGTGTAGAAGGCATGTTGGCACCTTCGCTCACGGCAATCACACCATTGGCCACAAGTGCCTTGGCGGCCTCTTCGTTAATCTCGTTTTGTGTGGCTGAGGGCAGGGCAATATCGGCTTTCTCGAACCAGGGCTTCTTGCCTGCAACATATTTCACGCCATATTCCTCGGCATATTCCTTGATGCGCCCGCGCTCCACGTTTTTCAGTTCCTTGATGTAGGCCAGCTTTTCAGCATCAATGCCATCGGGGTCGTAGATATAACCGTCAGAGTCGCTGCAGGTGAGGGGCTTGGCACCCAGCTCAATAAGTTTCTCAATGGTGTATTGTGCCACATTACCTGCACCGCTCACCAACACGGTCTTGCCTTTCAGGTCTATGCCGCGCGTTTTCAGCATGTTCTGCAAGAAGTATACATTTCCGTAGCCGGTAGCTTCGGGGCGAATGAGCGAACCGCCAAATTCCAGTCCCTTGCCAGTGAGCACACCCTGGAACTGGTGGGTGAGTTTCTTATACATACCGAACATGTAGGCAACCTCTCTGCCACCCACACCGATGTCGCCTGCGGGAACGTCTTCGTCCGGTCCGATATGGCGATAAAGTTCCGACATGAATGCCTGACAGAAGCGCATCACTTCGGCGTTCGACTTGCCGCGGGGCGAGAAGTCTGAACCACCTTTGGCACCACCCATGGGGAGTGTGGTGAGCGAGTTTTTGAATGTTTGCTCAAAGGCGAGGAACTTCAAGATGCTCAGGTTCACACTTGCGTGGAAGCGTATACCGCCTTTGTAGGGGCCAATCACGTTGTTGTGCTGTATGCGATAGCCCATGTTTGTTTGCACCTTGCCCTTGTCGTCGGTCCAGGTAACGCGGAACTGGATAATTCTGTCGGGAATACAAAGGCGCTCAATGAGGTTTGAACTTTCAAACTCAGGGTGCTTGTTGTACTCTTCTTCAATAGTTCCTAACACCTGACTCACGGCCTGAATGTACTCCGGCTCGTTGGGAAATCTCTGCTTCAGAGTTTCTACTACTGTTGCTGCATTCATAATCTTTTTACTTTAAAATGTTTGGCTGTTTAATGGTTTCCTTGAAAACGCTTGCAAAGTTAAAGCATTTTTTTGAATTTGCAAACAAAATGAAAGAAAAATTGCAAAAAGAGTAGAAAAAAGAAAGAGAACAACGTTTTTCGCCTTTCGTTTTATGCCAAATCGGTTATTAGGATGTAGCGGAAGTCCCGAAGGGTCTGCAGAATTACAGGCAGGGGTGTAAAAAAGGGGCGACATAATCAAATCGTTCACTTGATGTCGCCCCTTCTTTGGGTGTGGGGGTTTGCTTCCGCTCCACCACCTGCCTTCAATTATGTTGCCCCTTCTCCATGGTTTGTTTATTTTATATATTTATAAAAAAGGTGGCTATATAGGCCGTCACCACCATTATTGCAACCAAGCAAAGGAACACGAACAAACAGTTCGAGAACCTTTTCAATCCTTTCTTTCGCATATTGCGCGGATTGTATTGTCCGTTTATTCTATCCATAGTATTATTTGATTTAAATTAATAGGCTTTAGTGTGAAAAATTCAATGGTTTTAAGAAAGAGATATTTAGAATCTAAAGTCGAGTTCAACGTCCACCAGGTTATAGTTATGCTTGTCGGGGTTGGCGATGGTGCGGTCGTTCACCCTTGCATATTCCACGTTCAGCTGCAGGTTTTTGCTGAAGAGGTAGTCGGCTCCCACCTCGTAGTAGGTTTTCGATGTGTTCCATTCTTTATCGTTGCGATACACATCGTAGCGTGCCTTCACGTGGAATTTGTTTTTCACCACCGGAGCTATGCACAGGGCATAGAAGCCGTCGGCCTTCATTGAGGCAGTTTTCGCCATGTTGGTTCCGGTGCTGTGGATGTATTCCGAGCGGAAAGTCCAGTCGTTCTTCACATATTCGCCCGATATGGCATAGCGGTTTTTAGCAATGCTTTCCACTTTCCCATCCTCGGTTTTCTTGCCCCTGCTTCCGGTCCATCCAAAGGCACCTATTCGCATTCCCTTCACGGGCATCACCCACATGCCTCCAATAATGTCTTTTCGGTTGTCAACATCTTTGGTGTTGATGCCCTGTCCGTTGAACACGCCCACCTGATAGTGCAACAGGCTGCGCCCGTTGGCATTGGGCAGCAGGTCGCCCTGTATTTGCAGTCCTATGTCGCGCCCGTTAGAAGCCTGCTCTCCTGTTCTATCAGAGAATCCTGAGAGTTTGCTCACGTTCTGGCTATAAGACATGAATCCCTGCGTGATGGGGTGCATGGGGTTCTCGAAAGTGAATGGACGCTTGAACTGTCCGGCCTTCACCATGAAGAACTTATACTTCTGCCATTCCGTGAAGGCATCAACCAGTCTGATGGCAGTGTTATCGTCTTTGGTGGTACCGTTCACCTGCATTTGCACTTTCCAATACCAGTCTTTGGTGGCATGGCCGTCGAGCGCCAAGCGCACCAGGCGCAGGTTGAAAGAGTTCTTAGAATCTTCGTCTTTATCGTCGGCTTGATATTGCACCATGCCATATCCCGAGAGCTTGATGTCTTGCAGCCAGGCAGGCAGTTCAATCACCTTTTTTTCCTGTGCGCTCATGGTCGTGCTAAGCATGGCCATCAGAGCAATTGCGAGTGTTTTCTTCATATTTTCTTGCTGTTTAAAGTTTTTATTCTTCCACTATGCCGGCCTCGAGCCAGCTTTTAATAAGCGCATGCGAATCGTTCAATGCAGTATCGGGGTTTACGTCATACTCGTCGGTGAGCAGTTGAGCCAGGTCTTCAGCCGTGAAGTCACGCTGTTGAATGTGTTTCCACAGATAGGCCGACGATTCATTCATGCTGATGATGTTGCTGAAGTCGATGTTCTCTTTTCCCTCAGCCACAATAATGTTTTCGCCACAGATGGTGCGAAGGTTAAATCCGTTCTTTGCTTTCATCTCAAATATTTATCATTTATCATTTATCATTTATCATTTAGCGTAGCGTAGCGCAGCGCCTATAGATGGCCAGCAGGTATCGTCTGACGGGCCTCAGTTTCATCCACACGAGCGAATAGGTGCGCCATTTGCGCCCGCTGGTGCTGTCTATTCGTGTTCGCCCTTTGCGATAGAATCCCACGGCCGTGCCTTTCACGTCGTTCAGCGTGCAGTGTTCGGGTGTGAGGTTTCCGTCGCCGAGCAGTGTCACCTGCTGCCCTTCAATTTTCACTATGCGGTGCAACACAAAGGTGAGCGGTTTAATTTCAGCCAGCACCGCATCGCCCACCCTCGCACTGGTTGTTTTTTTAAGCAGCGCCTTGTCGCGGTTGTCTTCCAGAAACGGTCTCATGCTGCGTCCCCTTAGCCTCAGTGTAACGGTGTGCCCCTCTTCGAGCAGCTTCACCACCTCTGGCAGCAGCACGGCATTGCTCATTTGTATTTCTTTTATTTCGGCTGGCTTGTTCATGCTTTGACTGTTTGCCTGTTTCGTGCAATGGTTTGGTTGCACAGCTCTGCCGCCTCTTTGTTGGGCAGACAATGGAGGGTATAGATGGGCGTTGTTTCAATGAGTTTTGTAACCACGTTGCAGATGTGATTGAAGATATCCTCATCCCATTTCATGGCCGATGCTGCCGGCAACACCGATGCGAAGGCCTCCAGTGGTTTCAGTCGCTCTATCGAGTTGGCCTGTGCCCGGTCTATGCGTGTGATAGCCCCCAGCGGTGCTTTCACGTTGCGGTAGCAGGGTGTTTTTCCGCTCCATGGACTACCATATATATAAGGTGTATCGTTGCAGATGCGCACGATGGGGTTGTCGTCGTTCATCAGGTCGCAGCCGGGCAGGTGTTTCATCCAGAGCGAAGTGTGAGTGCTTTTTCCCGTTCCGCTTTTCGCAATGAAGGGATAACCATACCCCCCCTGTCTCACAAGCGAAGCGTGTATCATGATGGTCTGGTGCCTACTGGCGGCAAAGGCAAAAGCCAGCATGAGCGCATTGTTCAGCCCAAACGAGCGCATATTGAAGTTGCCGTTCAGTGCACATCGGCATTCGCTGAATAGTTTGTTTGTCTGCAGCAGGCAGCAGTCGGCGTTCTTGAGGTCGCGAATGATGTATTGATAGCCACCGTTGTCGAGCAAGTCTACCACTGTGTCTCCGTTGCCGGTATCGAAAACTCTGATGCGCTCGCGCCTGTCTTTGGGGTAGGGGGCAAGGGTGTCGTCGACGTTGAGTGTGAACAGCGGTTGCCAGCTTTCTTCCTTCGGTTCAGCGTTATTTTCTTCGAGTTTGATTTCGAAGGGTTCGAAAGAGGGGATCAGTTTTGTGCTGTTCACCTCCGTGTTGGCGAAAGAGAGTTCAATGCCGAAGTCGGCTATCTGGTAGAAATGTTTTTCCACGCTCACTTCCTCCCCTTGACCGTTTTATTGTTTTTGTTGTTTTTCTTTCCCTTGGCAGGTGCCATGTTGCGCGAGAGGTCGGGCTCCTGCGCTTTAAAGTTAAAGGCAGTGTTGTCGATGTAGTTCACCTTATACTTTCCGCCGCGAGCATATCTCTTTTGCAGTTTCAGATATTTCTTTTCAATGTTTTTGCGGTTGTCGTCGTAGACGGTGATGCAGGTGGGGTGTGCCTCTCCCTGAGCCTGCAGGTGACTTCTCAGCTGTGCCGAATAGTCTTCGCGGTTATAGAGGAAACCGGTTTTCTGGTCTACATAGGTGTCGTTGAGCAGCTGAATGTCAGTTATGTAAACCGTTGAATCGTTGAACGAAGCTGCGAACCCAAACATAAAGAGTGGTTTCTGCTTGCCTGCTGCCCATGTGGGCAGTGCCATGAGCAGCGCCATGGCCAGTGTTCCGAGATAAGTTTTCAATGTTTTGCTTTTAGTGTTTTTTCTTAATTTTCTGATGGCTTTTTCCTTTATCTGTCTCACTCGCTCGCGTGAGAGTCCGTGTTTGTTGCCAATTTCTTCAAGCGTCATTTCGGGCTGTCCTATCCCGTAGAACGATTCCACCACATAGCGTTCGCGTTCGTTCAGTGCTGTGAGCGCCTGAGCAATTTCTTCGCGCAGTGATTCACGTTGCAGTTCGCTGTCGGCCATGGGTGCATTGTCGTTGGGCAGCACATCGAGCAGGTTGCTGCTGTCGGCATCGCTGATGGGAGCATCCACCGACACCTGCTTGCCTGTGTTTTTGATTGCTTCCACAATTTTCTCTTCCGGCAGGTTGGTAGCATCTGCAATTTCGTCTACGCTTGGTTTGCGTTCGTTTTCCTGTTCGAATCGGTTCGACATCTGGCTAATTTTTCCAGCGTTTCCCACCTGGTTCATGGGAATGCGCACGATGCGCCCCTGTTCGGCAATGGCTTGAAGAATGCTTTGCCGAATCCACCACACAGCATAAGAGATGAACTTGAAGCCGCGTGTTTCGTCGAATCGTTCGGCAGCCTTGATGAGCCCCATGTTGCCCTCGTCGATGAGGTCGGAGAGTGTGAGCCCCTGGTTTTGGTATTGCTTGGCCACCGACACCACAAATCGCAGGTTGGCACGTGTGAGTTTGTCGAGTGCCTCACGGTCGCCTTTTCTGATGCGCTGTGCCAGTTCCACCTCTTCATCGTTAGAGAGCAGTTCTTCGCGTGCTATCTCCTGCAGGTATTTTTCAAGCGATTCGCTTTCGCGGCTCGTTATTTTTTTTGAGATTTTAAGCTGTTTCATCGAACATTCTTTTTAAATATTGACAAAATCGGGGACAAAGTTACGAAAAGTCGAGAGTAATACAAAATAAATCGCATGTATTTTTAATTCAACTTTCGCAAGTTATAAAATTCGTGCTCAGCAATGCCCCAGCGGGGCATGATAGAAGTAGCCAGCCATAAGAATGGCTGGCTACCCCTATCTGATGCCTATGGCATCATCATAACCATGTAGAGAATATTCACTTGCGAAAGTTGAAT
>CACXFT010000008.1 GCA_902767045.1 uncultured Prevotellaceae bacterium
CTCGATTACGAAGACGGTGATGGTGCTCTTTATCAATGCCATCTTGTTGGTTTTCTGCATACTGACTGCTGCTCGTTGGTGTAAGAAACATAAAATTGACGACCCAGCACCAAAAGGTTTTACCGGATTGGTACACATGTTTGTTATGTCTGTCTATAACGATATGGTGAAGCCTTCGTTGGGTGCCGATGCTCCCAAGTATGCTCCTTATCTGATGACGTGTTTCTTCTTCATCTTCCTCACCAACTTGATGGGTGTTGTGCCATTCCCTCCGGGCGGGGGCAACCTCACGGGCAACATCACATGCACCATGTTCTTGGCACTTTGCACATTCCTTGTTGTCAACGTTACCGGAACTCGAGCCTACTGGAAAGAAATATTCTGGGGTGATGTGCCTTGGTGGCTCAAGGTGCCGCTGCCCTTGATGCCTTTTATCGAGTTCTTTGGTATCTTCACCAAGCCTATTGCCCTGATGATTCGTCTTTTTGCCAATATGCTGGCAGGACACGTTATTGCCATCTCGCTCTCTTGCATCATTTTCATTATGTTTGCTTTGGGTGGCGCAATGGGTAATGTGCTCGGTATTGTGATGACACCGGTAAGTATCCTGTTGAGCATCTTCATGATGTTGCTCGAGGTGCTGGTGTGCTATATTCAGGCCATGGTGTTTACCATGCTTTCGGCTGTGTTCATTTCCATGGCACATGTGAAAGAGCACCATGCTTGAGGTAACATTTAAATAAAAAGTAAAATATAATATTTAACAATTAAAAAACATTCAAATTATGATTTCATTATTATTAGCAGCAGACGCACTGGCTAAGCTTGGTGCAACTGTAGGTGGAGGTTTGGCAGTTATCGGTGCAGGTTTGGGTATTGGCCGCATTGGTGGTCAGGCAATGGATGCCATGGCACGTCAGCCCGAGAAGCAGAGTGAACTGCAGAGTTCAATGATTCTGGCAGCTGCCCTTGTTGAAGGTGCAACGTTCCTGGCTCTGGTTATCTCTATTCTTGCCCTGTTCGTATAATCAAAGTAAAACAGCGTACTTATGTCATTAATAACCCCTGACTTTGGACTCTTCTTTTGGATGACGGTAGTCTTCCTCGTAGTCCTCTTCATATTGTGGAAGTGGGGCTTCCCAGTAATTGTGAAGATGGTTGACGAGCGAAAGGCTTTCATCGATGACAGCTTGCGCAAGGCACACGAGGCTAACGAGCGGCTTGCCAACATTCAAAAAGAAGGAGAAACCATCTTGCAGGAAGCTCGCGAGAAGCAGGCCCAGCTTCTGAAAGAAGCCACTGCCACTCGCGATGCCATTGTCGAGAAGGCCCAGAGTAAGGCACGCGAAGAAGGTGCACGTTTGCTCTCGGAGGCTAAGGCCGAAATTGAAGCCGAGAAGCAAAACGCCATTCGCGATATTCGTGTGCAGGTGGCCCAGCTTAGCGTGCAGATTGCCGAGAAGGTTGTGCGGGCCAAGCTATCCGACGACAAGCAACAGATGGAACTGATTAGCCGGTTGCTCGACGAGGTTGCTGTTAAAGACGGGAGCGGTAAAGAATAATTGAACGAATAGCATATCAATGAGCATAATATGGATTTAGGTGTAGTTTCAGTACGATATGCAAGGGCTCTTTTGAAAAGTGCCGTTGCCATGAATGCCGATGCCGAAGTGTATGGAAACATGCAGCTGTTGGCGGCTTCATATATCAACGTGCCGCAGTTGCGCTTCACCATCGACAACCCCATGCTCGACAAGAAACAGAAACAAGCGCTGCTTGAAACTGCCTGCGGAACAAATCCGTCGGCACTCACCAAGCGCTTCATTGAACTGGTTCTTGAAGAGGGTAGGGAAAATGCCTTGCAGCTGATGGCTAATTCGTTTGTAACGCTCTATCGTAAACAGAAGAACATCACTCTCGGACGCCTTATCACCGCCACTGCCGTTTCGCCAGAAACAGAGGCGAAGATGAAGCAGATGGTAGAGACAAAGACTCAAGGAACTGTGGAGTTTGAAACAGAAATTAATCCCGACCTAATTGGCGGTTTTATTCTCGAGTATGACACATATCGTTTGGATGCAAGTGTTCGCTCGAAACTCAACAGCATACTTAATACACTCAAGAAATAATTGTGCATCAAGCATTAAGAACAAAGCATTTATTATATGTCAGATAAAATTAAACCAAGCGAAGTGTCGGAAGTGTTGCTCCAACAGTTGCAGGGCATCAACGACAGTGCCAAGTTCGATGAGGTGGGCACCGTGCTCCAGGTGAGCGACGGTGTGGCTCGCATCTACGGACTTCGCAATGCCGAGGCCAACGAACTGCTCGAATTTGAGAACGGCACCATGGCTATCGTGATGAACCTGGAGGAAGACAACGTGGGTTGTGTGCTCTTGGGACCAACTGCCGGCATCAAAGAAGGACAGGTGGTGAAACGTACCCATCGCATTGCCAGCATCCGTGTGAACGACAATATGCTGGGACGTGTCATCAATCCGCTCGGACAAGCCATCGATGGCAAAGGTGATATAGACCTCACGGGGGCTTTCGAGATGCCACTGGACCGTAAGGCACCTGGTGTAATCTATCGTCAGCCTGTGAAAGAGCCACTCCAGACAGGTCTGAAAGCCGTAGACTCGATGATTCCCATCGGGCGCGGGCAACGTGAGCTGATCATTGGCGACCGTCAGACGGGTAAAACGGCTATTGCCGTTGATGCCATCATCAATCAGAAAAGTTTCTATGAAGCAGGCAAGCCTGTTTATTGCATTTATGTGGCCATAGGACAGAAAGCCAGCACCGTGGCGGCGTTGGTGCAAAATCTGAAAGAGCACGGGGCCTTACCTTATACCATTATCGTAAGCGCAACAGCTGCCGACCCAGCTGCCATGCAGTATTATGCTCCGTTCGCAGGTGCTGCCATCGGTGAATATTTCCGTGACCGTGGGCACGCAGCATTGGTGGTATACGACGACCTCTCGAAGCAGGCCGTTGCCTATCGTGAGGTGTCGCTCATCCTGCGCCGTCCTTCTGGTCGTGAGGCCTATCCCGGCGACGTGTTCTACCTGCACTCCCGTTTGTTGGAGCGTGCAGCCAAGATTAACGAACAGCAGGAGGTGGCCGAACAGATGAACGACCTGCCTGAGTGCATGAAGGGTCATGTGCGTGGAGGCGGTTCTCTCACAGCCCTGCCCATCATTGAAACACAGGCAGGTGACGTTTCGGCTTACATCCCCACCAATGTGATTTCTATCACCGATGGTCAGATTTACTTAGAGAGCGACCTCTTTAATCAAGGTTTCCGCCCTGCCATCAACGTGGGAATCTCGGTTTCGCGTGTGGGTGGCTCAGCTCAGATTAAGTCGATGAAGAAGGTGGCCGGAACGTTGAAGATCGACCAGGCTCAGTATCGTGAGTTGGAAGCTTTCTCTAAGTTCTCAAGCGATATGGATGCCGTAACTGCCATGACCCTCGACCGCGGTCGCAAAAACAATCAGTTGCTCATACAACCGCAGTACAGTCCTATGCCTGTTGGCGAGCAGATTGCTATTCTTTATTGCGGTGTTCACGGGCTCATGCGCAATGTGCCGGTCGATAAGGTTAGGGCCTGTCAAGACTTGTTCCTTGAAAAGCTGCGCTCATCTCATGCCGATGTCATCGCCACGCTTGGCAGCGGGAAAATTGACGAAAGCGTTACCAAGACTATCGAGGAACTGATGGCCGACGTAGCTGGAACCTTTTAACCCTCATCGCTTATGGCATCTTTGAAAGAGATTAAGAACCGCATAGCCAGTGTGAACAGCACTCGCAAAATTACCAGTGCTATGAAAATGGTTGCATCTTCGAAGTTGCACCATGCTCAAGTGGCCATTCAGAACATGCTACCCTACGAATCGTTGTTGGAGCATATCCTCACATCGTTTCTCGCTGCCGAGGCCGAGGCTCAGACAATCTACGACCAAGAGCGCCCGGTGAAACGTGTGGCCTTGGTGGTGTTCTCCAGCAACTCGTCGCTCTGCGGCGGTTTCAATGCCAACGTTATCAAGCTGATGCAACGTTCTGTGGAGAGTCTCACTGCCGAGCTTGGCGAGGGTAGTGTAGACATCTATCCCATAGGACGCAAGGTTGCCGAGAAAGCACGCAAGTTGGGCTATTCGGTAATGGGCGACTATGAGCATCTCGTAGACTCACCCAATGTGCGTGAATGCATAACACTGGCTATGGAATTGGGAAAGCGGTTCGCCTCAGGCGAGGTAGACCGCGTGGAACTGCTATATCACCATTTTAAGAGTGCTGGTTCACAAATTCTCACTGCCAAGCAGTTCCTTCCCATCGACCTTGAAGGTGAGTTGGGGCGCGACCATGAGCGCGACCTGTCGCTGAACGTGGTAACACGTCAGACGCAGGAATACCTGAAGAAGCGCAGCCGCAAACGCAAGACAAAAGTGGGAGAGGTGGTTCCTCTGAACGACAACTTCCTCGTCGAGCCCGATATGGATACCGTGCTTAGTCAGTTGATGCCGAAACTGGCTCATCTCATGCTCTACACTGCTCTGCTTGACAGCGTTGCTTCAGAGCATGCAGCTCGTATGGTGGCCATGCAAACTGCCACGGATAATGCCGACGAGCTGTTGCGCGAACTCAATCTGCAGTATAACAAGAGTCGTCAGCAAGCTATCACCAGTGAACTGCTCGACATCGTGGGCGGTAGTGTGAACAACTGATGTTGCATCTTCGACCTCCTTAAAGACCGCTTTCAAGAACCTTGAAAGCGGTCTTTAAGCAAATATCTTCACAAGAAAATACTGGGCAGAGAAGGCAATGCTGCTGAATTTAGGATTTTTTTAGTTAAAATAGGAGAGGAAAACTAACGATTTTTTGCTTGTTTTTTCTAATATTTATTTGTATATTAGCATTTTAGCACGTTAATTTTACATTAATTTTTATTCTGCTTTTTTTTTGCTTATTACTTTAAGTTGAGCTAATTTTGCCCCCGTTAAAGTTAATCAAAGAAAACAAATTTGCCACATGAATTACCTGAACCCGCAATCACATGGTTTGCTTCTGCTGCTCTCTTTCTTGCTATGCAGCATTCTCTCTTCCTGCACCACGCAGGAAGAGCGGCAACGCTACGCCGCATTCATAGAACATGCCGACTCGCTCAACAAGGCCGACCAGCCGCTGCCTTCCGACTCTCTCCTACAGGATGCAGCGAACTGGTACGACCGCCATGGCACCGCCAACGAGCGCATGCGGGCACACTATCTGCTCGGCCGTTGCTACCACGACATGGGTGAGGCTCCCCGCGCCCTCGAATGCTACCAGCATGCCGCAGAACAGGCCGACACCACCCGCGAGGATTGCGACCTTTACACCCTCCGTGCTATTTACGGACAAATGGCAGATTTATATGATGCCCAGTACCTGCCTGATGATGAAATGCAGGCGTTGAAAGTGTGTGAGCGCATTGCATGGAAAGGCCATGATACGCTTATAGCTATTAAAGCCTACGAACTTCTCCTGCGTCCCTATTACCTGAAAAACGACACCGACAGCGTCTTGTATTATGTCAACAAATCCTATCGTCTGTACCGTAAATACGGATACAACAAGGAAGCAGCCACTATCTTGTATATGAAAATAGCCATTGCACTCGACCGTGGGCATTACCAAGAGGCCGGCGAAGATATGCAAATCTTTAAAAAGGAGTCTGGATTGTTCGACGAACATGGAAACATCCTCCGGGGGAGGGAACTTCAATACTACAACGAAGGCCGCTACCAATTAGGCATCGGACAAATAGACTC
>CACXFT010000009.1 GCA_902767045.1 uncultured Prevotellaceae bacterium
AAGTAATTAATGGTGTTATTTATGTAAAATATCAGAGTGACCACACTTACCTAAAATGGGTTATAAATGAGATACTTAAATTATGTGGTAAAGAACAATACATTAGTCAATTAGACATTGATATTGAAAGAGATAGAAATCAAATATATGCACTTTTTATACGATCAGAGAAAGAAAATAGCATAGTAGCTCGAATACCTGAAGTGGCCAAACAGTGGGATTATGAAAAGAACGGCGATATTAAACCGGAATATATACCTTGTACAAGTCACAAGAAGTTTTACTGGAAATGTGAAAAAGGCCATTCGTGGAAAGCAGAAGTTAACTCTCGCTTTATGGGACATGGTTGCCCATATTGTGCAGGGATTATTCTATCTCCAGGAGAGAACGATTTACTATCTCAAAATCCAGAACTTGTAAAAGATTGGGATTATGATAGAAATGGAGACCTTACCCCCGATAGGATAACTATCAATAACAGTAAGAGAGTTTGGTGGGTATGTAAGACTTGTGGTCACCATTGGGCGGTTGGAGTTGCTCATCGCAATAAGGGAGAAGGATGCCCAAAATGTGCAGATAAACAAAGAACTCTTTCCAAACACAAAAGAATCATAGCATTAAAGGGATCATTCGCAGATAATTATCCACATTTGTTGAAAGAATGGGATTATGATAGAAATAGAGGATTAGACCCCAAAATGCTTCCCCCACATTGTGGGAAAAAAGTATGGTGGATATGCAGTACTTGCGGCTATTCTTGGCAGACTACAATGGCTGAAAGGGCAAATGGTCGTGGTTGCACAAAATGCGCAGATAAACAAAGGACACTTTCTCAACGCAAAAGATTCATAGAATTAAAAGGGGCTTTTGCGGATACCCACCCCCATTTGATTAAGGATTGGGATTATTCAAACAACGAGGGGACGCCCAATGACTATTCTGCTGGCTCCCATTATCGAGCATTTTGGAAATGTCATTATTGCGGATACGAATGGGAAACACCCATATTCAAGAGAACAGGGGGGCATAAATGTCCAAAATGTCACAAATAATCTTGTATTCTTGTGAATGTTAGTATGTACTTAAGATTTTATTTGACTTTTCGTGAGATATGAAGGGCATACATAGTCGATATTTCTCAGAAGAAGCGCTCTGCCACCTGAAGCCGCAGCAAGGCATGTCAGAGCGTTACCAACGTCGTGCGATTGATGTGACGCTGGCTGCCAAATTGACGCTGACGTATAGCAAGTATCATCTGGCGATGCTTCACAGGCAGTTGGCCATGAGCGAGGAGCAGACAACATATCATCAGGCAGAGCGTCAGGCGGCGATGATGAATCAGATGACCGTCTTCCATTCGTCGCCAGCGGACTTTATGCACACGCAGGAGGAAAGTACAGATGAATCTATCGCCACATACAGGGAGTTCAAGCGGCTCGTAGAGGAATATGCCGACGAGCACTTTGTACCAAACGTGGTGGAGGAGTTCTGCAAGAGGGTGTATGAGGACGATGATCACTTCATATTTTTCAAGCCTTTCTGCAACCTGTACTACTCCGTCTATGCCGATGCGCTGCTATGGTACCAGCAAGGCAGGATAGATTACGACACGTTCTGCCAGGAATTCCAAGAACTTAGTTGGACGAACGGTAAGCGCACACCCCTCAACGGAAGACGGCTCAGAATGTATCTCATGTCAATGCAAGAGGTGGTAGAAGCATACAAGAAACTCTCATGTTGAACAATCAAAGAGGTTAAAACAAGCGAATTGTTTGGTTGTCTCAGAATTTTGTTGTACCTTAGCACTCGATGGTGAGTCACAAAAACGGCTGGTGGCTCGTCATCGGGTGTTCTTTGATGCAAATTATGACAGAACAACGAATTGAGAACGGTCTCCAATCCGTAACCCAGAAAATCCTCAATCTCCCAAACTGCCTTTATATAAAGAAATCCTGCGATTTCTTCCAAAGTTACGAAAAAACTCTTAACTCTCACCCATCAACTCTTAACTTTTTATTACCTTTGCAGGCAAATTCCTTTATTTCATCCTTTTATCGTTATGGACATCAAAAAATCAGAATTTGTGGTATCGGCTCCGACGGTGAGCCTGTGCCCGCGCGATACAAAACCGGAATATGCCTTCATCGGGCGCTCCAATGTGGGCAAGTCGAGCCTGATTAACATGCTTTGCAACCACCGGGGACTGGCCAAAACATCGGCCACACCGGGCAAAACACTGCTCATCAACCATTTCATCATCAACAACGAATGGTATCTGGTAGACCTGCCGGGCTATGGCTATGCCAAGCGCTCCAAAACCGAACGGCAGAAACTCGACCAGATGATTCGCTCCTACATTCTGCAGCGCGAACAGTTGGTGAACGTGTTTGTGCTCATCGACATCCGCCACGATGTGCAGGCCACCGACCGCGAGTTTATCGACTGGCTCGGCGAAAGCGGCATCCCCTTCTCCATTGTTTTCACCAAGGCCGACAAGCTGGCACCCACCAAGGTGGCACCTGCGGCTGCCGCATGGATGGAGCAACTGCGCAACAGGTGGGAAGAGCTTCCACCTTATTTTATTACAAGCGCCGAGAAGAAAACCGGTCGCGACGAGGTGCTCGACTACATTGCATCGGTTAACAAAACACTCAGCGAACAGCAGTAATGGCCAATCCCTATGTAGACATCCAGAACCTCACCAAGTCGTTTGGTGCACAGGTGCTGTTTCGCAACATCTCGTTCTCCATTGCCGAAGGGCAGCGCGTGGGGCTTATAGCACGCAACGGAACGGGCAAGTCAACCTTGCTTTCCATCCTGAGCGGCAGTGAGGGATATGACAGCGGCGACATCATCTTCCGCCGCGACTTGCGCGTGGGATACCTTGAACAGATGCCACACTTCGAACCGGAAGAGACGGTGCTCGATGCCTGCTTCAACCACCAGGGCAACCCCGAACGCATTCTCAAAGCCAAGCAGATTCTAACACAGCTGAAGATTGCCGACCTTAACCAACCGATGAGTCAGCTGAGCGGCGGACAGCAAAAACGCGTGGCACTGGCCAACGTGCTCATAACAGAACCCGACTTTCTCATTCTCGACGAACCCACCAACCACCTCGACCTGGAAATGATCGAATGGCTCGAGGGCTTTCTCTCTCGGGGCAACAAAACATTGCTCATGGTTACGCACGACCGCTACTTCCTCGACCGCGTGTGCAACTTGATTCTCGAACTCGACAACCAAACCATCTACACCTACCGGGGCAACTATGCCTATTATCTTGAAAAACGACAGCAGCGAATAGACAACCACAGGGCCGAGGTGGCGAGAGCCAACAACTTGTACCGCACGGAACTGGAATGGATGCGCCGACAGCCGCAGGCACGGGGCCACAAGGCGCGCTACCGCCAAGAAGCTTTCTACGAACTGGAACAGGTGGCCCGGCAGCGCATTGAAGAACGGCAAATGCGCCTGAAAGCCGGCAACGTGTATATTGGCAGCAAAATCTTCGAGTGCCAATATGTGTCGAAAGCGTTCCCCGCTACCGAGAGTCAGCCCGAAAAGATTATTCTCAAAGACTTCTACTACAACTTTGCCCGATTCGAGAAAATGGGCATCGTGGGAAACAACGGCACGGGAAAGTCTACCTTCGTGAAACTGCTGCTCGGAGAAACGCAGCCCGACAGCGGGAAATTCGACATTGGCGAAACCGTGCGCTTTGGCTATTTCTCGCAAGCGGGACTAACCTTTCAGCCCGACCAGAAGGTGATAGACGTGGTGAAAGAGATTGCCGAATACATTGACTTGGGGCGCGGACGGCAGATGACGGCTTCGCAGTTTCTGCAATATTTTATGTTCACCGCCGAACAGCAACACAACTTTGTGAGAAAGCTCAGCGGGGGCGAACGCCGCAAGCTCTACCTGTGCACGGTGCTCATGCGAAACCCCAACTTTCTGGTGCTCGACGAACCCACCAACGACCTCGACATTCAAACGCTGCAGGTGCTGGAAGAATATTTGCAAGACTTTCCCGGTTGCGTGATTGTGGTGAGCCACGACCGCTATTTCACCGACAAGGTGGTTGACCACCTGCTGGTGTTCCATGGCGATGGAAAGGTACAGGACTTTCCGGGCAACTATTCGCAATTCCGCCAGTGGCGAAGCGAAGAGGAAAAGGCGAAACGCGAAACCGACAAGAAATCATCCACTGCCAAGGCCAACACCGATAACGAACGACAAAAAGCTGCCGACCGACCGCGCCGGCTCACCTTCAAGGAGAAATTTGAAATGGAAAGGCTCGAGAAAGAGATTGCCACGCTCGAAGTCGAACAGAAACAGCTTGAAGAAGAACTGTGCAGCGGAACACTCTCGGTGGAAGCCATCACCGAAAAAAGCAAGCGTCTGCCCATAGTGATGGAGCAGCTGGAAACAAAAACCAACCGGTGGATGGAACTCGCCGAGATTGCCGAGAAGTGAGGAGCCCCCACCCCTCGACCCAAAGAAACAAAGAATATGATTGAAGAAGACAAAGATTTTCTAAGGCAAGACAACAACTACCGTTCACTGAAGGCATTTCAAAAAGCGGAGTGCATCTACGATGTAACGTTCTATTTTGCCCATAAATATCTGAAGACAGGCGACCGAACCATTGACCAGATGGTGCAGGCTGCACGGTCGGGAAAGCAGAATTTGGCAGAGGGGAATATTGACGGCATCACATCGCGAGAAATGGAGCTGAAACTGACCAACGTGAACCGTGCATCGCTTCATGAACTGCTGCTTGACTACGAGGACTATTTGCGTGTGCGTGGGCTGGAGCAATGGAAATACGATGATCCCCGCTGTATCCAGACACGTGCTTTCTGCAAAAGTCATCTTGACTCTGCTGTCTATCGGAAGAAAATCAAGGAGCGTTCCGACGAAACAATAGCCAACATCGCGATTACGCTTATTCATCAGTGTGATGTTCTTATCAGAGGTCTCATAGAATGGAAGAAGCGAGACTTCAAGGAAAGGGGCGGCATCAAAGAGGAGATGTACAGGGCCAGAAGAGAGTGGCAGCAGAGAAATGGATACGGTGGGCAACGTGGGCAATATGGGGCTAATGGGAAGTATGGGGCTAATGGGAAGTATGGGGCTAATGGGCAGCATGGGCAATATGGGCAGCCCACTCAGCCCATTAAGCCCACTCAGCCCACTCAGCCCAATAGCCCCAAGGAATAAGAAACCGCTTTCAAGCAACCCAAAGACCGCTTTCGGGCACCCCAAAGACCGCTTTCGGGCACCCCAAAAAGGGCTTTCGGGTTCCCGCACCCACGCAACGGTGCATGTTTGTTTTTTGTTCGTTCGTTCAACCACATTATATATATATGTGGTTGAACGAACGAACGAAAAACAGGCTGCACTGACGGGGAGCGGCCGCTTTTGATGTTGGGCAAAAATCTATAGCTTGTTTTTTGCAAATTGTGCCATCATCACGGCTACGAGTCCGGCTGTTTCGGTGCGCAGGCGCGAGGGACCTAAGTGCACCGACTCATAGCCTGCATCGAGGGCAAGGCGAACCTCATCGACCGAGAAATCGCCCTCGGGTCCAACAAGCACCGTAACGGATTCGTCGGGGTTGGCAGCCTGCAGCAATGCGAAACAGTCGGTACGCGCTATTTCGGGATAGCAATGAGCAATCAGCTTGCGCCCTTCGCGGGGCTCACGAACAAAATCGGCAAAATGCTGCAAGGCATTCACCCGTGGCATCCACGCCTTGCGGCTTTGCTTGGCTGCCGACACCACAATCTTCTCGATGCGGTCGTGGCGCAGGGTTTTGCGCTCGCTGAACCGACAATGCAGGAACGAGAGTTCGTCGATGCCCACCTCGGTGGCTTTCTCGGCCATCCACTCCATGCGCTCCATCATCTTTGTGGGGGCAATGGCCAGGTGAACATGGCCGCGCCAAGTCTTTTGCTGGGGCAGCGTTTCCAAAATGCGATAGGCACAGTGCTTAGAACTTGCCATGCTAACCACAGCCCTGTAGAACGTGCCCTTGCCATCCATGAGGAACAGTTCGTCGCCCGGTTGCAAACGAAGCACGCGCAACGCATGAGAAGTCTCTTCAGCCGGCAGCTCCGTTTGAATTGGGGCATCGGGAACATAGAAATAGCGCGCCTCCTTCATCAGCCTTTCTTCTCAGGATTGAACACCAAAGCAAAGAGCACGCCCACCACCAAGCCGAAACCGGCAAAGATGAACCAGCATGTTTGCCAATCGCCCAGCAGATAGCCCTCTTGCCACTGACAATAATGGTTTACAATGGCTCCGGCAGCCAAAGTGCCTATGGTGGCCCCCAAGCCATTGGTCATGAGCATAAACAAGCCCTGTGCCGATGCCTTGATGGAGGGTTCACATTCCTGGTCAACAAAAATGCCGCCCGAAACATTGAAGAAGTCGAAGGCCACGCCATACACGATGCACGAGAGCACAAAGAAAATTACCCCCGGCATGGTGGGGTTGCCAATGCCGAAGAAGCCGAAACGGAACACCCATGCAAACATAGACATGAGCATAACCACCTTGATGCCATAGCGCTTCAGGAAGAAAGGAATCATCAGGATGCACAGTGCCTCGCTCACCTGCGAAATGGAAGAAAGCAGCGTGGCATTGTTGGCAGCAAACGACGATGCGATGGCTGCATCGGCACTGCCCTTGAAGCTGGTGATGAACGGACCGGCAAAGCCATTGGTCACCTGCAGCATCATGCCCAGCAGCGCCGAAAACACGAAGAACAGCGCCATGCGCCGCTGGCGGAACAGCCGGAAGGCATTCAGCCCCAGCGACTCTATGAGCGAGGCCGGTTTCTTTTCAACCAGCTTGCACTGGGGCAAGGTGAACGAATAGAGAAAGAGCACCACGCTGAGCATGCCCGAAACGAAGAACTGCATGTAGGTGTATTGGAACTTATAGTCGTTGTCGGCCAGTGTGAAATGGAACTCGCTCTGGTCCCAGGCGGCACAGTTCACAAACCACATGGTGGCAATAAAGCCCACGGTTCCCATCACGCGAATGGGTGGAAAGTCTTTCACGGTGTCGAACCCACTGTCTTTCAGATTGGTGAAGGCCACTGTGTTGGCCAGCGCGATGGTGGGCATGAAGAAGGCTACGCTCAGGGTGTACATGCCAATGAAGAGCGCCTTATTGGGGATTTCGGCTCCGAAGCCGGCCGAATAGCCAATATACCAGCAGCCGAGCATGGCCAAGCCCGCTGCCAGGTGGCAAAGGCCCAGTAACCGCTGTGGCTGAATGAACTTGTCGGCCACAATGCCCATGAGGGTGGGCATGAAAATGGAAACAATTCCCTGAATGGCATAGAACCAGGATATTTGGGCACCCAGGCCCGCACTGCCCAGATAGTTGCCCATGCAGGTGAGATAGGCTCCCCACACGGCAAACTCCAGGAAGTTCATGATAACTAAACGATACTTAAGATTCATGGTTATAACAAAATTAAAAGTTTATTCAGTGCATGTTGGCATCAACAAAGATGAGGGGCAGCAGATGCTTGATGGTTTTAATGCGGTAGACACCGCTGGTGCCATAAAGAAGAATTTCAATGGGCCGCTGATAGCGGTCTTCCATTTCAAGAATCACCTGTCGGCAGGCCCCGCAGGGCGATATGGGCTGAGCCATGAACCCAAGGTCGTTGCGGGCGGCAATGGCTATCATGGTGATGGCTTTTTGGGGATATTGCGACTGGGCCGCAAAGATGGCCGACCGCTCTGCACACAGGCCCGAGGGGAAGGCAGCATTCTCTTGGTTGGCCCCTATCACCACCTGGCCATCGTCGAGCAGAAGGGCCGACCCCACATAGAACCGGCTGTATTTGGCATAGGCGTTGAATGTGGCTTGTTTGGCACTTTCAACAAGCTGGGCTTCGGCCGATGTAAGCTCCTCCATGGTGCAGAGCTCCATCTCAAATTCATGCTTAATTGTTTTCATATCAGGTTGTTAGTTAGTTTTTATTCATGCAGATATTCATAGCACCCCACGTCGGGCAGGGCCTTACGGAACCGGCCGTCGCGGTCGGTGGGAAAGGCAGTGGAGGGGTTGGCCTTGCCGATGGCCGCGCTGAGCGAATCGAGGTGGAAATCGTAGCGCAGGTTTTCGGTATCGAACAGGCTGAAATGGCGCCAGCCGGTGCCGAGTGTGTCGTCGGGCAGTTCGAAATAGGTATTCTCGAAATGGAGCGAATCGTCGGTGATGGCAGGAGTGCGAATGAGGCAATGGCTGAAAAGATACTGTGCGGTGCTGTCGCTCACGCCGCCAAGAAAGAACTCATCGTCGGCATAGCCCGTGATGAGCGAATTGCTGCAGCTGATGGAAAGTGGCGGAAAATCGTTTCCGCTGGCAAAGAAAGCCGCCTTGCGAAACGCGTCGAAGGGATAGAACTGGGCAAAGGTGCAGGAATTGATAAAGATGTTTCCCCCATTGAAATTGGCACAGTAGCCAAGCGTGTTGCTCAGCTGCGAGTTGATGAGCCTGAGGTTGCTGTGCACGGCATAGATGCCATGACCCTGACAGTTGTGAACGATGGAAGAAATCATTTCCAGCTTAAGCTGTTCCACATCGCTGGAATCGGCCCGTATGCCGTGGTAGGCCGAATGCAGGTCGGTGTAGAGCAGTTGGTTGCCATACGATGAAGCGTGCAGGTGAATGCCCTGCCACTGTCCGCTCACATTGTCATAGGGCAGATAAGGGAACATGCGGTCGATGCGGTCGCCGCGAAGCACTACGTTGCTGCCGGCTGTGCCCTGACAGAGCAAACGACCGTAAACATCTATGCCGGCATCGTTGTGGAAATAGAGTGTGGTGCCCGCGCCAATGGTGAGTGTAGCCAGGCTGTCAACAAGCAGACCCCCATACACCACCAGTGGCTTTTGTGAGGTAATGGTAGAATCGGTAGTGATGTGCACGTTGCGCAGCAGCACGGCATCCCACGAATAGGCATTCAGGTGCACACGCTGCTCTACCCCACTCTCTAAGCGGAAGATGAGTTCGTCGTCGACCGATTGCGGGGAGTCGGCCCGGTTGTAGGGCGAAGTGAGCTCTACAAAAACGCGAATGCTGTCGCCCTTGCGAATCTCTATGTCGCTGGCTTGGAATCCGGCCGAAGAACCTAAGTAAACGCCATCTACATTCACCCGGAATCCGCTTTGGTTGCCGCGCAGGAGTCTCACGTTGGCACAGCGAAGGCCGTCGCCCGAGTGGTTGTAAACCCAGAAAGAGCGCATGGGGGTGGGCACGTTGCTGAAGGTGGTGTCGAGCCTAAGGGTATCAGCCGAGAACGTGAGTCTGCCCGCTGCCGACGAAGAAAACGAGTCGAAATCGTCGCTGCACGATGAGAGCACCACCGCAAGCACGGTTAACAACGAGAAGAGCACACGACACGGTGTGAGGTTTATCTTTGTAAAGCTTTTTTCTTTCATTATTTAAATAACGCTGAAAGCTGTTCATTATTATAATCGGTCACCACCATGTTGGCATAAGGCATGATGGCCTCGGCGGGATTGGTGGTGGCGAGCCCTACCACAAACATGCCCGCCGCGCGAACGGAACGCAGTCCGTTGAAGCTGTCTTCGAACCCCACGCAGCGCGAAACATCGGCTCCCAGCCTTGCCGCCCCACGCAGGTAGCAGTCGGGATGTGGCTTGCTGTGGGCAAAGTCTTCAGAGGTTAGAATGGCATCAAAAAGCTTTGAAAACTCGGGGTGACTCTCATAAACGCGCTGCATCTTCTCGAGGTTGCTGCTGGTTACCACGGCTGTTTTCACCCCTTGCTGTCTGAGCCGGTCAATAAAGGGCAGAAAGCCGGCAACATAGTTGAAGGTCATGTGGCGCTCAAACTCGTTGAGCCGTGCGGTGATGAGGGGCTGCTCTTCTGGCAAGCCTGCAAACACCGAATCGTAGATTTGCACCAGCGTCTGTCCCTTGATGCGGTTCTCCAGTCCGGGTTGGTTGGGGAAATAGCGCCGGCACTCGCCTCCCCAGAAAACAGAATACTGCGGCTCGGTATCGAACACCACGCCGTCGAGGTCGAATAAAGCTGCTTGTAGTTTGTTCATGCTGTTTCAGTTTCTTGAAGTCGCTCAATCTCGGCAATTCCCTTTTCGGTGCAGAAGCCGCGGATGAAGAGCAAGATGATGTTGCGGAAAATGTGTTTCAGCTGGTAGCGGTGATACATGTGTGTGCGCAGGGCATGGTCGAGCGATGCTTCACAGATGCGGGCCACAATGTCGTAATCGAAATCGGCACGGAAATAGCCGTCGGCAACGCCTTTATTGAAGAAATCTTTGCGCTGCGACTCTTTCGTATGGTGCCTCTCGGCCATATAGTCGCGAAGCTTGGCATAGCGCTTCAGGTCGGTAAGGAACACGGGGTTCACGCCCGAAAAAAGGTTCATCTGCGCATGATAGAACTCCATCACAATCTCAACCACGTTGCGCTCTTGCCGCGCACTGAAGGCCTGCATGTGGGCATCAACCTGCTCACTCATCTGTTTGATGCAGTCGAGCAAAAGGTCTTCTTTGTTGGAATACACTTCATAGAGGGTGCGCTTCGATATGGTGAGCAAGCTGGCTATGTCGTCCATCTTCACGGCGCGTATGCCATGCTTCATGAATTCACGCAACGAAACTTGAAGAATCTTTTCCTTCAAACCCTCGCGATAGAGTATCGGATCGTTCGTTTTTGCCATAATTTTATCAATATTTATGCGCAAAGGTACAAAAAAAAGTGAAAACCGATATGTTTTTAAACGTTTTTTTGTACTTTTGCGAAGACTTAATAACAAACAACTGCTATCATGGTAAAAATTACGAAAGAATCTGCCCTTGCCTATCACGAAAGCGGAAGGCCGGGCAAAATAGAGGTGAAACCCACCAAGCCCTATCGCACCCAAACAGATCTGAGCTTAGCCTATTCGCCCGGAGTGGCCTACCCTTGCCTGGAAATTCAGGAGAATGCCGATAATGCTTACAAATACACCGACAAGGGAAACCTTGTGGCGGTGATTTCTAACGGAACGGCCGTGCTCGGACTGGGCGACATTGGTGCCGTGAGCGGCAAGCCCGTGATGGAGGGAAAGGGACTGCTCTTTAAAATATATGGCGGCATAGACGTGTTCGACATTGAGGTTGACGAGAAAGACCCCGAAAAGTTCTGCGAGGCCGTGGAGCGCATTGCACCCACCTTCGGCGGCATCAACCTGGAAGACATCAAGGCACCCGAATGCTTCTACATAGAAGAACGACTGAAACGAACACTCGACATTCCCGTGATGCACGACGACCAGCACGGAACGGCCATCATTTCGGCAGCCGGACTTAAAAACGCTTTAGAAGTAGCTGGCAAAAACATTGAAAATGTGCGCATTGTGGTGAACGGAGCCGGGGCCGCTGCCATCTCATGCACCAAACTGTATATGGCACTCGGTGCACGCAAAGAGAACATTCTCATGCTCGACTCGAAAGGAGTTATCACCAGCGACCGCGAACACCTGAACGAACAGAAACGGTTCTTTGCAACCGAACGCCGCGACGTGCACACGCTGGAGGAAGCCATCAAAGGGGCCGACGTGTTTGTGGGACTTTCGAAGGGCAATATTCTTTCGCAAGACATGGTGCGCTCGATGGCCGAAAAGCCCATTGTGTTTGCACTGGCCAACCCCGTGCCCGAAATCTCATACGAAGATGCAGTGGCAAGCCGACCTGATGTGCTGATTTCTACCGGACGCTCTGACTACCCCAACCAAATAAATAATGTAATCGGATTCCCATACATCTTCCGTGGAGCACTTGACGTGAACGCACGCGCCATTAACGAAGAAATGAAAATGGCGGCGGTGCTGGCCATTGCCGACCTGGCCAAGCAGCCCGTGCCCGACGTGGTGAACGATGTGTATAAGGTGAACAACCTCACCTTCGGCCCCGACTACTTTATTCCCAAACCCGTTGACCCACGACTCATTACCGAGGTATCGGCGGCAGTGGCTAAAGCGGCCATCGACAGCGGCGTGGCACGCAGAAACATCACTGACTGGGAGGCTTATAAAGATTCGCTCTCGGTGATGCTCGGACAGGAAACAAAACTCACCCAGAAACTCTATTCCACCGCGGCCGCTCACCCACAAAGGGTGGTTTTCGCAGAAGGCACACACCCCACCATGCTGAGGGCTGCCGTGCAAGCAAAGTCGGAAGGCATCTGCCAGCCCATTCTGCTCGGTAACGACGAAATCATTGAACGCATGGCGCGCGAACTGGACCTCAACCTCACGGGCATTGAGGTGGTGAACCTCAGGCATCCTTCGGAACAGGAACGGCGCGAACGCTATGCACAGATCCTCACCAGCAAACGGCAGCGCGATGGCTACACCTACCAAGAGGCCAACGACAAAATGTTTGAACGAAACTACTTTGGCATGATGATGGTTGAAACAGGTGAAGCCGATGCTTTCATCACCGGTCTCTATACCAAATACTCCAACACCATCAAGGTGGTGAACGAGGTGATTGGAATTAGACCGGAGTTCCAGCACTTCGGAACCATGCACATCATCAACTCGCCACGCGGAACACTCTACCTGGCCGACACACTGGTGAACGAAAATCCAGACACCGACACGCTCGTTGACCTGACAAGACTGAGTGCCAACGCTGTGGAGTTCTTCAACGAAAAACCTGTTATCGCACTCATCAGCCATTCAAACTTCGGAAGCTCGGCAACCGATGGGGCCCTGAAGGTGAAGAACGCGGTGACAAAACTGCACGAAGAAGATCCGGAACTGACGGTTGACGGCGAACTGCAAATTGGATTTGCACTCGATAAGGAACTGCGCGACAGCCAATATCCCTTCTCGCGACTGCAAGGCAAGGATGTGAACACACTGGTGTTCCCCAACCTCACCTCGGCTCGTTCGAGCTATAAAATGCTGCAGGCACTGAATGCCGACGTGGAAATCATTGGCCCCATTCAGATGGGACTGAACAAGGCCATACACTTCGTAGACTTCGGCGCCACGGTGCGCGACGTGGTGAACATCACGGCCGTGGCTGTGATTGATGCCTACGTTGGAAAAATTAAAGAACAAGTGAAACAGCTCAGCAAATAAGCGAGCGCCTATTCCCTCACTCGCTCCAAGAGAACAACATTCTCTACATGGGGCGTGTGGGGGAACATGTCTACGGGCTGCACCACCGCAATGCGATACTGAGTGCAAAGCTGCTCAAGGTCGCGTGCCTGTGTAGCTGGGTTGCAGCTCACATAAACAATGCGGCGAGGCGAGGCATTGAGAATGGTTTTAACCACATCGGGGTGCATGCCGGCACGTGGCGGGTCGGTGATAATCACATCGGGCTGACCATGTGCCTGAATGAAGTCGGCGGTGAGCAGGTCTTTCATGTCGCCGGCATAGAAAAGCGTGTTCTCGATGCCGTTCATGCGAGAATTAACCTTGGCATCCTCTATGGCCTCGGGAACATATTCTATGCCCACCACCCTACTGGCCCCCGATGCCACAAAATTGGCAATGGTGCCGGTGCCGGTGTAAAGGTCGTAGACATGCTCGGCACCGGTGAGTCCGGCCAGGCTTTTCACTACTGAATAGAGGTGAAAAGCCTGTTCGGTGTTGGTTTGATAAAAACTCTTGGGACCCACCTTGAAACGAAGCTCGCCCATGGTTTCTATAATATGGTCTTTGCCTTTGAAGACATGCACGGGAAGGTCGCCAAAGGTATCGTTGCACTTTCTGTTGTTCACCCACAGCAACGAACTGATTTCGTGAAACTTCTCACTCAAATGCGAGAGCAATGCTTCAATCTTCTTTCCTTCGTCGGTGGCGGCAAGATTGTCGTCGCCAAGCTTCACCTGAACAATCACCATCCACTCACCCGAGTTGGAGTTGCGGATAATCAAGTCGCGCAACACACCCGTTTGCTCCCGAAGGTCGAAGAAAGGAATGTCGCTGGCAATGGCGAAGTCGCGCACCTCGTTTCGAATCTGATTGTGCAGGTTATCCATGAGGTGACATTGCTCGATGGGCAGAATCTTATCGAATGCCCCGGTTATATGGAACCCTAAAGCCGGGGTAGACTTATCGTGCCATGCCCCACCCTCTTCTTGCCAGGCATGAAGCTCTTCGGCAGTGAGATAACGCTTGTTGGCCGCACCGAAGTCAAGCTTGTTGCGATACTCAAACGTTTTCACACTGCCCAAAATATGACGAAACTCTGTTGTGTGCCCCTCATCATCGGCAAAAGACTCGCCGGGCTTGGGAATGTTCAAATGACCAATGCGCCGGAGCTGGTCGAACACCTGACGCTCTTTGCTGGCAATCTGAACAGCGTAAGGCAGGTTCTGCCACTTGCAGCCGCCACACACACCAAAATGACTGCACACAGGAACTGCACGCACCTCGCTCAAACGGCGAAACTTCACCACCTCGGCTTCGGCATAGTTGTGCTTCTTGCGCCTGACCTGCAAGTCAACCACATCGCCGGGCACACACCAGGGCACAAACACCACCAGCTGACTCTCGGGGGTGCCGTCGTGGGCAGGTATGGTTATGCGGGCTATCGATTTGCCTTCGGCAGCCACGTCTTCTATAGTCACATTTTCAAATATAGGAAAGGGTTTCTTCTTTCGAGTCATTGTATTGAACGTTGTTTAATTAATCATTTCATCATGCGGCCAAGAGGAATTATCCACAAAACCGATGCAAAGGTAATGAAAATTTGGCAATTGTAATGTACACTTTGCAAATAATCATTAAAACATTTGGTGAATTGCACAAAAAGCACTATCTTTGCGCAACAATTAAAAAATGTATAACATATTATAAATTTGATACCAAATCAACTATGAGTCAAAAAAGAGTTTACACCTTCGGCAACGGAAAAGCCGAAGGTAATGCGAAAATGCGTGAGGAACTCGGAGGTAAGGGTGCCAACCTTGCCGAGATGAACCTTATTGGTGTTCCCGTTCCTCCTGGTTTTACAATCACCACCGACTGCTGTAACGAATATTACAAAGTTGGACAGGAGAAAATCATGGAACTCCTGAACGACGATGTGATGGCTGCCGTAAAGCACATCGAGGTGCTGATGAATTCGAAATTCGGCGATAAAGAAAACCCGCTGCTCGTGAGTGTGCGCTCGGGTGCACGCGCTTCTATGCCCGGCATGATGGATACCATCCTGAACCTGGGACTGAACGACGAGGTGGCAGAAGGCATGGTGAAGAAAACCAACAACCCCCACTTCGTTTACGACAGCTACCGCCGCTTCGTGCAAATGTATGGCGACGTGGTGCTCGAAATGAAACCCGTGAACAAAGAAGACATCGACCCGTTTGAAGAAATCATCGAGTCGGTGAAAGCTGAGCGCGGCGTGAAACTCGACAAAGACCTCTCGGTAGACGAACTCAAGAAACTGGTAAAACTCTTCAAAGAGGCCATTAAAGAACGTACCGGCAAAGACTTCCCCAACGATCCTATCGAACAGCTCTGGGGTGCCATCTGCGCCGTGTTCCGCTCTTGGATGAACGAACGTGCCATTCTGTATCGCAAGATGGAAGGTATTCCCGACGAATGGGGAACTGCCGTTTCAGTGATGGCCATGGTGTTCGGTAACATGGGCGACACTTCGGCTACGGGTGTTTGCTTCAGCCGCGATGCTGCCAATGGCGAAAACGTGTTCAACGGAGAATATCTGGTGAACGCTCAGGGCGAAGACGTGGTGGCCGGCATCCGCACTCCGCAGCAAATCACCAAGCTCGGCTCACAGCGCTGGGCTCAGCGTGCAGGAATCTCTGAAGAAGAGCGCGTGGCCAAATATCCTTCAATGGAAGAGGCTATGCCCGAAATCTATGCACAGCTGAATGGCATTCAGGAAAAACTGGAAGAG
>CACXFT010000010.1 GCA_902767045.1 uncultured Prevotellaceae bacterium
AGCCTCTTGTCGGATTCGAACCAACGACCCCGAGATTACAAATCACGTGCTCTGGCCAACTGAGCTAAAGAGGCGGGTGGGCAAGCTATCCGTATCGCGTCGCTACAACCAACTACCTTTGCTACGTTCCCGTCCTGGAGGATTCGAAGGGAGCTGACCGTACGGGACTTACCCGTGTTGCTGCTTACTTAACAAACAGAACCTTCAAGAAAAAGGCAATTCGTATCGAAAGCGGGTGCAAAGGTAGTGATTAAATTTGGAACAGCCAAACAAAAGACGAAATAAATTTGGCTCTTTTTTCTATTTTTCGTACCTTTGCGCTCTCTTTACACCTATTATATAATATAAGAATGATTAATGTTAAAAGCTTAATACAACTCAAGGCCTTTGCCCGTCAGGATGGTGCCTTGCTCTCGCTGCTGTGGATTTCAAGCTTTGCTGCCACTGCCCTTGCTCCGGCCAGCTCGCTGGGCAACCTGCTGGCCATTGCCACTCCGTTTTTTGTGGGCTGGCGGCTCACGCTGTTTCGCAACGAAGCGCTCGACGGTGCCATATCTTTTCGCCGGGGCTATGGCTATGTGGTATACACTTTTTTCTATGCCTCGCTCATCTTCGCCTTGGCTCAGGCGCTTTATTTCATGTATCTCGACAACGGAGCCTTTGCGGGCATGCTCACCGAGGCGGCCGCCACGCTCACGCCGTTTTACAAGCAGAGCGGCCTGTCGCAGCAGGAGATTGACGAAACCATGAGCATGATGCTTTCGATGAAGCCCCTGCACTGGGCATTGATGTTCATGTTCCAAAACATTCTGATTGGTTTCTGCCTGGGTGTACCCATTGCCCTGCTGTGCCGGCGCAAACCCTCACAGCCGGTGCAAAACATATAGAGAAAGACAACCTTCAACAATTCAAACAGCTATATATATGGACATTTCTGTCATTATACCTCTATATAACGAAGAGGAGTCGATACCCGAGCTCTACGAATGGATAGCACGGGTGATGGAGAGCAATCATTTTACATACGAAGTGATATTCATCAACGATGGGTCTACCGACCATTCGTGGCAGCTCATCGAACAGCTTGCACAAAAGGCCGAACAGGTGCGCGGCATCTGCTTCCGCCGCAACTATGGCAAGAGTCCTGCCCTCTACTGCGGATTCAAAGAGGCGAAAGGCAATGTGGTGATTACCATGGATGCCGACCTTCAAGACTCGCCCGACGAGATTCCGGCTCTCTTTCACATGGTGATGGACGAGGGTTACGACCTGGTGTCGGGCTACAAGCAAAAGCGCTACGACCCCATCTCGAAAACCATTCCCACCAAGCTTTTCAATGCCACAGCGCGCAAGGTGAGCGGCATCAAAAACCTGCACGACTTCAACTGCGGCCTGAAAGCCTATCGGCAAGAGGTGGTGAAAAACATCGAGGTGTATGGCGAAATGCACCGCTACATCCCCTATCTGGCCAAGAATGCCGGGTTCGAGAAGATTGGCGAAAAGGTTGTTCACCATCAGGCCCGCAAATATGGCGAGTCGAAATTCATGGGGTGGAACCGCTTTGTGAATGGCTATCTCGACCTGCTCACCCTTTGGTTCCTGAGCACGTTTGGCAAGAAGCCCATGCATGTATTCGGCTTCTTAGGCAGCATTATGTTCTTCATCGGATTCTTGGCCGTGGTGGCACTGGGTGCCGACAAGCTGTGGTGCCTTGCCAACGGCATTCCGCAGCGGCTCATCACCAACTCGCCCTGGTTCTACATCTCACTCACCACCATGCTCATCGGCACCCAGCTCTTCCTGGCCGGGTTCCTTGGCGATTTGATCAGTCGCTCGTCGGCAGGGCGCAACGACTATCAGATCAGCAAAACCATACGCATTGTCTAACCATCCCCCACCCCACACCATTATGAACAAACGCTTTCTCAACATAGCGAAAACACTCGGCCACGGCCTCATAGGGGTGGCAGGGGCATTGCTCGTTGCTTTTGCAACGGGTGCCTGCTCAACCATCGACTGTCCGCTCAACAGCCGGGTCTATACCAACTACACCCTGGCGGGCGACCTCACCAAGCTCGACGACACACTCACCATTGCCACCGTCAGGCACGAAGGCAGCGACTCGGTGCTCATCAACCGGCAAACGGGCACACAAAAGTTTATTCTGCCCATCAGCTATCAGGCACAGGCCGACGTGTTCTACTTTGAACGACGCGGTGCCGGCGGATACCACACACTCGACACCGTGACCATCAGAAAAGAAGACCATCCGCACTTCGAGTCGGTCGACTGCAACCCGTCGTTCTTTCATACCCTCAAGGCGGCAGAAACCACCCGCCACGGCATCGATTCCATTGTTATCAAATATTCCACAGTGAACTATGACACAACCAAGGAGCATCTCTACATATATTTCAAGAGCAACATTTATTAGCATGCTGCTTTTGGTGTTTAGCCTTCAGACCCGGGCGCAAGGTAACAGGCCAACAGCCAATGAAAAGGCGAACGAAGACTCTATCCCCTTTTTCCGCAACGTGGCTGTTTCGGTCGACTTGGTTGGTCCGCTATGGCTCTCGCTCAACGACTATGGCGAAGTGGAGGGGGCTGTGCGCGTGAACCTGAAGGATAAGTATTTCCCTGTTGTTGAATTGGGCTTGGGCAAGTCGAACGCTGAAGACGAGGCCACGAAAATCACCTACAAGACCTCGGCTCCGTTCGTCAGGGCCGGACTCGACTTCAACATCATGAAGAACAAACACGATGTGTATCGCCTCTATGCGGGCGGGCGCTATGCGTTCACATCGTTTAAGTATGAGATTGACCACCCCGGGCTCATAGACCCTGTTTTCGGGGGCGTGGCCCGCTATCATGCCCAAGACCTGAAGTGCAGCTACCACTGGCTTGAACTTGGCATTGGGGTGGATGCCAAGCTGTGGGGTCCGGTGAGGCTCGGGTGGAACGTGCGCTACAAGCGCCGGCTCTTCCACAGCGATGCCGACGAGGTGGGGCGCACATGGTATGTGCCCGGCTTCGGCAAAGCCGACAACTCGGAATTCGGTGCCATGTTTAACGTTATTTTCGAACTATGAAGCCCAAGTCGCTATACTGGCAAATTCCTTTCCTGCTGTTACTCATCGTGGGAACGGTGGTTATCATCAAGCAGCAGAACGACCAGCCCTTTCAGCACAACGAAGGAAAGGTGTTTGGCACGTTCTACCATATCACCTATCAGAGCCAGCACGACCTGCACCGCGAGATTCTCGCCGAACTCGAAAAGGTGGATGCTTCGCTCTCGATGTTTAACCAACAGTCGACACTTTCGCGGGTGAACCGCAACGAAAATGTTGAACTCGACGATTGCTTTGTTGAAGTGGTGAGTCTGGCTCAGCAGGTGTCGGCCGAAACAAACGGTGCCTTCGACATCACCGTGGCGCCATTGGTGAATGCCTGGGGCTTTGGGTTCAAGCAGGGCACGCCTCCCACCCGTCACGTCATCGACAGCATGCGACCCTTCATTGGCTACCAAAAGATTTCGCTCTGCAAACACCCTGCACGCCTCACCAAACAAGACCCACGCACCATGCTCGACTGTTCGGCCATTGCCAAGGGCTACGGATGCGACGTGGTGGCACGCCTGCTCAAACAACACGATGTAACGAACTTTATGGTAGAGATTGGGGGCGAGGTGGTAACAAACGGCGTGAATGCCAACCGCACAGCATGGCGCATTGGTGTGACCAAACCCACCGACGACTCGCTCAGCGTGAACGGAGAGTTGCAGACAGTGCTCAACATCACCGACCGCGCCATGGCCACCAGCGGAAACTACAGGAAGTTCTACTACAAAAACGGACGGAAATATGCCCACACCATCAATCCCACATCGGGCTACCCCGTCCAGCACAATATTCTCTCGGCTACGGTGCTGGCACCCTCGTGTGCAACCGCCGATGCCTATGCCACGGCATTCATGGTTTTGGGACTCGAAGGGGCGCAGAAAATTCTGGCACGGCACTCCGAGCTGATGGTCTATCTCATCTACACCGACAAACAAGGCCGCAATGCCGTTTGGTTTTCGCCTTCGCTGAAAAAGTATATCCAAGAAAAATAAAAAACAACACCCCCCCGCATGCAAAAGAGCATCTATAGCAAACTCACCGAACTGCCACTCTTCCTGGGCATGAGCCACACCGACCTTGAGCAAGCCGTGGGCCAACTGAAATTCGGCTTTCATAAGTTTGCCGCCGACCATGTGGTGGCGAAGCAGGAAACCCCTTGCACCAACATGATGCTGGTAACCGATGGGTTGCTCACATCGAGTGCCGAATCTATCGACCATGGGTATGTGCTCAGCGAAGAACTGCATGCCCCCACCCTACTCGAACCTGAACATCTCTTTGGCTTACAGCAACGCTACTCGCGCACGTTCACTGCCAAAGGACCCTGCCACTTGATCACCCTCGACAAAACCGAGCTCACAAAGCTGATGGAAGAGCATCTGATTGTTCGTTTCAACATGCTCAACCTTATTTCGGCTCAAAGTCAGAAGCTGCAGCAACAGCTGTGGCAGGCCCCTGCCACTTTATTAGAGAGCCGCATCGTGCGCTTCATTGCCAACCGTTCGCTGCGGCCGGCCGGACCGAAAACACTCTACATCAAGATGCAACGGCTGGCAGTTGAACTGAACGACAGCCGGCTCAACATTTCGCGTGCCCTAAACCACATGCAGGCCCTTGGTTTATTGAAACTATACCGCGAACGCATTGAAATTCCTGCCTTTGAGCAATTACTCAAGGGCGTTTAGCCTGCATGATGCAGGTTAGAGACTGAGACCAGAGATTTGCAGCTTCATCACGCCGGCAGGCACACGCACCTCCACCACATCGCCCACATGCTTGCCCAACAGGGCCTGGGCGATGGGCGACTTCACCGAAATCTTTCCCTCATGGATGTTGGCTTCGTGCGGACTGGCAATGGTGTAGACCATTTTTGCACCTGTTGCCTGGTTCACCATTTCAACCTTCGAGAGCAGCTGCACGCCGTCGCCTTGTCGGCGAGCCATGTCGATGACACGCGCATTGGCCAGCACACGCTGTTTGAACCTGATGCGACTGAGCAGCCGGCCTTGTTCGCGCTTGGCTGCATGATATTCGAAGTTTTCGCTCAGGTCGCCCTTGTCGCGAGCCTCAGCAATAGCATCCTTCACCTGGGGCAACTCTACGGTTTCCATGTGACGGAGCTCGGCTACCAGTTTGTCGTAGCCTTCTTGTGACATATATTCCATTTTTCTTTCTGTTTTTTATTTCTTGTTCCTTAAACGCAGCACCACATATTCCGAGCGGGTGCCAATGCGGAACTTGCCGCCCCAAATGCCTATGCCACTGCTCACATAGTAGCGGGTGTTGCCCTTCTGAAGCGGTCCGAAAGCATCTTCGTAGATGAGGTCTTCAATCCAGCTGATGGGCCACACCTGTCCATAATGGGTGTGTCCGCTGAACTGGAAGTTGATGCCGGCAGCCTGGGCCTCCTCCAAGTGATAGGGCTGATGGTCTAAGAGTATGGTGAATGTGCTGCCCCGTTGCTGTCCCCGGCTGTTCATGGCTGCAACAATGCTGTTCAGCGTTTGCCGGTGAGGGTTTGTGCGGTCGTCGCGCCCAATAACGGTGACCCCGCAAGGAAACGTTACAGCCGAATCGCGCAACAGACGTATGCCGCTTTCCCGGTAGAACTGTTCCGAGCGCGGTTCGCCAGCATAATAGTCGTGGTTGCCCAGCGTGGCATATACGGGTGCCTGCAACCGGCGAAACTCTTCGGCCATGCGCTCTTCAATGAGCGGACGCACGCTCATGTCAACAATGTCGCCCGCAATGAGCACCAGGTCTGGCTTTTCGGCATTCACCATGTCCACCCACTTGGCCAGGTCGGCACGGGTGTTATGATAGCCCAGGTGCAAGTCGCTCATCAGCACAATCTTCATTTCCTGCTGCACCGGAGCGTCGAACACCATCTCTTCGCGCACCTTATTATAATAATGTAGGTTGGCATAAAAGAACAGAGCCGTCATCAGCCCCGCCACCGACCACGCCCCCGCCACACTGTTGTGAAGGAACGCCGCCGGCACCAGATGCAGCAGTCGGCCAAGGTCGAGCAGCAAGAAGAGCATAACCAGATAGAGCAACACGATGAGCGACGAATTGCCCACCTCATACATTGCCCGTGCCAACCACATGGGCAAGCGGTCGAGCCCAATCATGAAATTAGCCACAAACAGAGCGAAGCAGGCAAGCATACAGCCCACCATCACTCCACGCCACACATTGGCCAAGGGAAGTATGCGCCACACATGCCATCCCACATAAGCGCAGCCCAACAGGGGCAGCGCAAAAAAAAGTAAAGCCCAAAGTTTCATGCAAGATATTCTAAGATGGCTGCAAAGGTACAAACAAAAATCGAGAAAACATGCTATTTTAGGATTCTCTTAAAAAGCACATCGATATAGTTAGTCTCCATAGAGAATAGTACATGGTTTTCTTCAAATTCCTCACGATGGTCACCAGTCCAGAAACTTACTTCGCTGTATGGGGTGTTTGAGAGGATGTAGCTATCAAGGATGATGTCTTTATCATTCAGCGTTTGCTCCACCTCCGTTTTCAGCGATTTATACAATTGTATTTTGGGGTCGTCAAGACCTTTCAGATTGCGTATGCCCTTTGGGTCGAGGAAAGTAACATGCTGCTTCTGTCCGTCATTTACCCACAGGATGAAGTCTGGATAGAAATTGCTTGCTTCAAAGAAACCGATGCCTTTACGACTCTCGTTGCGCAAAAGGTAAATTTCTTTTTCTTTCAGCGTATCCTCGCAATGTGAATTGTAGTAATCACGTATGGCTTTGACAAAAGCAGTTTCTCCTACATTAAGTGCCACAGGTGAAATCTTGATGAGCGGCTCATGCGTATCAGGGTCGATAAGTTTGCGATGGCCCTGTTCATTCTTGTCACGCAAGCATAACAATGGGAAGAACAAGTGCTGGTCAAACCGTAGGGCTTGTATCCAGAGACTGTTAATTTGGAAATCGCGCTCAAAATTTCCTGAAAGTATCTGCTCTCGCAGTTCTTTCAGCTTCTCAATCCATGCCGCCTGGTCCGCACGCACTTTCACTGCGTATTCATCAAAGAAGTTCGGATCATTCGGGCTGAGATAGACCGTTTCCATGTACTTCGATTCCCAACGCCCTTTAGCACGTTTATAGCTTCGGTCGATAAAAGCACGCAGCAGGGCAATAGTGATTTCCTCCCATCGAGCCACATCACGCCCGAAATCACGGAATTCAAGGTCGGCTGGTTCAATGTATAATTCGTACCAATTATCATGAGCCATTAACCGCTGGAGTAATTCCATGCTCAATTCCATATTCCACCAGCTACGTTCGTTCTTCATTTGCTCCAGAGCAAAGAAGATACGCCGCCAGTCGAGTAGTGCCAAGTGCTCGGCAGAAAGCTTGCCTTTTGGCAATTCAGCCGCGGCGTCAACACCCGCTTCCTTACTCCAGAGGGCTTTCACCCTTTTCAGGAAATCAACACGAACAGTAATACCATTGGGGTCGAGCTCAGGATTGACTACCACCTCTTTCTTGAAGTCATAGCCTTTTTTCAGACGTACCACTTTCAGTTTTCGCTCACCCAGCAGATTAACCGTGGGGATGTCAACCTGTATGAAGTTATCTTCGTTGGCGGGCAGGCCATCGTCTTCAAGATATTTACGGAACGCATCCATATAGTCTGCCCTCACACCAAAGATATTCAGTGTTTCCAGTGAGCGCAATCCACAAGGCAGATTGCCTGGATTGTAGCTTGAATCAAGTGCACTGCTACGCTTCAATGAGAACTGAAAACCTTTCAACCTTACGCCACGTCCGAAGAGCTGAATAATCTCAGACCCTTCGCTGCGCCCCACGTTCATCAGTCCCATGGCCGACACGCGCCAGCTACTCCATCCCTCGCTGAATTTCTTTGAACCTATGAGCAGGTTGATAGTAGAGTCATCGCTATTGATGCCAGTAAAGAGCGAAGACGTGCCAAACTCCCGAGTCTCACATAGCAGGTCGTTGGCTTCACACAATTTGATGAGATTATCGCTATCACCAACGTTGATAACACCAAAGTATGGAGCAGTGCCGATTCGTAAGCCAATTTCCTTATCACCGCCATTTTGCTTGTCTATATGCAAACGGGCACCGGCGGCAGAGCTGTGGAACAGTTTCTCGATAACTTTATAATAAGTAGTTCTTGCAAAGTCTTCTGCTTTGTCTGGGTTCCAACCGTCTCTTGTTATCGGGAACGACCCAGCAAAGAGAGAATACCCACGAGGATTCTTGATACCATCGTTAGGGTCAAGCAGACGTTTAATGTATCCTATAAACTCAGCAGGATTATCAATAAACTGTTGGATAAACAGCAATATAGATACCACATCGCTGACGTCTTTGCCACCTTGTTTGCGCACGGCATTGACCGAGCTACCCACAAAGATACCTAAGGGGCGAGAGATAAGGAAACGTATTTTCATCAAAGGCGTACTGTCAAATGCCAGCATTTGCTCATACAGGCAGAGCAGGTATGCCGTAAGATACATATTGAGCAACTGCTCATCGTCCCACGAAGCCATATTCATAATGCGGTAGTCCTTACCGTAGCCATCGTTGTAGAAATATCGGTAGCTATAGTCAAAGAGCGTGGCTTTGCCATATTCCTGCAGCAGAGCCTCGCGGTTCTTTCCCGTTTGTGATGCGATGGCCTGGCCGAACGTGGCGGAATACTCAAACGAGAAGCCTTCCGTGGTCAGCACGTTACGATAGCCTTTCCACACTTCACCACCACTGCCTCGGTGTCCTTCATCTACCAGCACCAGGTTGTTTCCTTCAAAACTTTCCACCGCCACGGTTTTGTCACCGTCGGTTTCTGCCAGCTTATTGATGTCGATGATATCGATGCCTTTACCTTTGAACAAACCTGTGCTCGTCTGCTTTGAGAACAGGCTGGCCTCAAAGTTAGATGCTTCCAGTTCGTCAAGATGTTGTTTTGATAAGCCTTCGTTGGGCGTGAGGATGATGATGCGGTTTAGCTTCTTGGCATGATATTTCTCTGCATAATGCAAGTACTGCTTGATGTTCACATGCATCATCAGTGTCTTGCCCGAGCCTGTGGCACACCAAAACGCCAGTTTGTTCAAGTCGTCTTCTGTAAACTCAGGCATGGCGTGCCATGTCTCAGTGCGAAAGTTAAAATCTTCCGCAAGAAAACGATTGATGTCTGCATGCAGTGCTTCCTTGTCAGCAAAATATTGGTCGAGATAAACCTCTGTGAACAGCAGTGCAAGATACTGGTAGTATTTCCATTGAATCTTTTCCTGCCGATGCTTATTGATGGCACGAGTATGCCGGACAATGTTTTGGTCATATTCGTAGAGCTTTTCATCAGAGATTTTGTAGTTATACATGTGCTGAAGCAGCACAGGATAAATACGCGATACTCCTTCATCATCGATACCTTCCAGCGCGGGGTCTTTCAGGTCCTCGCTCATTCGCTCCAGGTCTTTGCAGCCAAAGAGATGGAGCAGGTATTGATGAAGCACCAGCGCCTCTTGCAGACGTGGTGGGCGTGTCGTTTGTTTTCCTCTTGGCATGGCTTATTGCTTCTTGTTAACGAATTTCACAATACAGTCGATACATGTTGGCTTTGACGTCTGTTCATCAATGAACACATTGGCGGGATGCATATCTTCCAATGCCAACCTGTCGGAGATATAGTTCACGCCTTCTCCGTTCCAATTATCGCGGAATCCTTTTGCTTCAACCATCTCGTCAATCTCCTGTTTCGTCGCTAACCGTTGGCATCTGATGTAGGGTTGTGTTAGTACAATGCGCAACAGGCTGTCACTGTCGCGCGTAAAACCGATAACAGACATGGCTGTTTCTGGAAACAATGTGTTGTGAAGAACGATGGCATCAAGTGCCTTCTGTGTGGTGGAATAGATAGATGTCCTTTCTTTCACCACCGATGTGTCACCCTCTCTGTAATAGACTTTGGCTTCTGCACCTTGTGCTATTCTTGGGCCGAATGTTTCGATGAGTGTCTGCTCTGAGTCTTCCACCCATAGGTTTGCAGCTTTCGCCCACATCTCCAAAAGCTGCTCCTGCCTTTCGTCTATCTGCCAGTTTGCTGGGCTTTGCTCTTGGCTTCCTGCAGCATGGCCACTTGCCGTAAGGCTTCTTCTCGCGTAGCTCGCGACGATTGACGCCCCAATGAGAGGCGCACCTGCCGTGCAGAGTCCTGCATGCTCTGCAAGATTGAATCGATAAAAATTTTCTGTCCCATTCTGTATGTCGTTTATATAGTTTGCAATCAATTGAAGTGTAGTGTCCTCAAAACCATTGTGCGCTATGGCATCAAATATAGCATGCAATCTGTCCATGGCTTATTCCTCCGTAAACATTCGATTCTGAAATTCTTCTTCTATCAGCATCACTTTCCAATGCTCTTCGTCGCGGCGCAGGTTGGGCAGGGTGTTGTCACCATTCACATAAATCAGGTCAAACTCCGAGTCGCGCGTGCGGAAGTCCATGCGGTCGAAGAAGGCATCCAAGGCTTTGTTATCAATTTCTTTGCAGTTACGCCAGATAATCAGCGTTTTCAGCCCTTCGCGATGTGTGCGGCCAGTCAGCACACAGATGTTATCATCCTTGTACCACGACTCTGTTTCCACGTTAAGGCCGATGAGGAAATTAAATGTCTCAACCATATCGACGGGAGTTTCCACCAGTTCATTGTCACGCGTAGCCTTCAATGTCATGGCAAACGGATTCTCAAACCATTTCAGGTTAAGCAGAGATTCGCGAGTTTCCGTGTCAAGCCAATAGCCGAGCATATAGCTCTCATGGAATGGGGCAGAACTGGTCGTTGTTTGCTGCACTTTCAGTTGTAAGTTGTTCAGGGTATCTTCGTACTGCTCCAAGCGGATGTATTTGAAGCATTGGCTGATACCTTGACGTGATACAGGCTTGCCATCACGCCAATCTGAAGAATAAATGACCTTTTCAATGCGTGGCTTTGTAACAGAATTAAAGTAATCATTAACTTCAACCAAACTATATCTGCGACAACCGTTATCTTCCTTGTTTTGGTTGATTACTGCATGACCTGTTGTCCCCGAGCCTGCAAAGAAATCGAGTATGATAGAAGTTTTATCACTTGCTAATTGGATGACTCTTTTTAAAAGTCTTGGTACTTTTGGAGAAGAAAATGCTTTTTCTTCAAAAAGGTCAGATATGATGTTCGCACCTTCTTGGGTATCTCCAACTTCATCTCTCAGCCAAATTGTTACAGGTGTTATTCCTTGTTTTACTTCTGATAAATAGCGTTTTAACTGGGGGGCACCTTTTCCATCTTTTCCGAAATAGAATCTATTTTCTTTTAAATAGCGTTCTGCTGTTTCTCGGCTAAAACGGTAACAGCTTCCTTTGGGTGGATAATACTCAACACCTGTATTCGGATTTTTTATAGGGAATACGCCGCTGGGAGAAAAAGAGCGCACTAAAACATTGTCTGAGCGCCACAATCCCCGTCCGTCATGATCGTCATATTTGTAATACTTGTTGCTTTCCAAACTTCGAGGCAAAAGATTTATTGAAAAGTTAACCTTGTTTTTTGCAAAGCAAGTAATAAAATCGTGGTTATCCGAAAAAAAAGTTGCATCACTTTGGAGAGAGTATTTCTTCTGCCAAATAATATTGTTTACAAAATTATCAAAACCAAATACATGCTGCTGTAAAAGTATTAGTTTGGCATGCTCTGGATCATCAATGCTGGTAAATATACCGCCATCATCTGCAATTATTTTTTTTGCAGCCTCGTATCTGTTTTCATTCATAGAAAGCCAACTTGAATGCTGATAGCGGTCTTTATAGGCGAAACCATCATTACCCGTATTATAAGGTGGGTCTATATATACACATTTTACCCTCTTGGCATATTTCTCCTGCAACAACTCCAACGCCTGAAAATTCTCACTATTGATAAGCAGTCCATTTGTCTGCTCATCAATATTCTCCATGCTCTTCACAAGTTTATGCTTAAAGCCAGCATCGAAGAAAGCGGTGTCGAGAACAAGGAATGGATTTTCCTTCAGGAACTCGATGGTAAGAGGCTCACTATAGCCATGAGTGAACATCCCGTCGCCTATAATTTCGTCAATGGCAAACAGGCGTACCCATTCTTTACGCTGGGCTTCATTCTCGATGATAGCAGGGTAGAGACTTTCCGGCACACGGTCGAGCGTGATGCAATATTCGCTCTGCAGCACGAATTTCTTCTTCAACCACAGACGCTTTTGGAAATCTTCGAGCTGCGCCAGCATACGGATGATTTTATCACCTACGTTCTTGATGGCTTTCACGATGGTCAGCTGCGAGGTGACGAAGGCAGGGTCGAGGTCATCGATATGCAGCACCTCGTTCTTGATGTAGAAGTCCATCTCGCGGCGCAAGAACGTACCAAGGTCTTTATGGATGAAATAGTCAAAAGAATTCTTTGCGGTATAATCTGTAAGATGCTTTTCAAGCAGGGTGCGATTGGGCTCTTTCTTTGTAGGCTGCTTGATGGTCAGCAATTCCTTAAAATCTTCGGGAACAAGCGGGCTAATCGTGTTGAAAGCCTCCTTCATCAGTCCATCCTGCTTAGTGGCTTTCGGCATCAGTTCATAGGTGAAGAAAATATCCAACTCGGCCTCACCCCCGGTCCCTCTCCGAATGGCGAGGGGAATAGTTACTTCATCCGCTTGTGGGGAGGGCTTCCAAAGTGCAAAGCGGCGCTCCATATTGTTCTGAGCCTTGTTGTTGTTCTGCTCGGTAGTGGCATCACGCAGGATGAAGTGAACTTTGCGGCGGCTGTTAGGCAGCACAAAGGTATAGTCGCGGAAATACTCACTGGTCTTGATATAGTATTGGTCGCTATTCGCCCAATGCAGCTTCACCTCCTCGCCATTGTAGGGGATGGCGTAGGTGTTTTCCTTGTAGCGACGCTTAGAGATAAAGTCGCCTCCTTCATAGTAACGGGAAAAGAAAGTCACAAGATGAGAGAACACCTGTGCCTGCAGTGCTTCCATATCAGAAGAATTGGCAAGCTTAGCCTGCAGGCGGTCGTACTCATCCACCAACTGTGCAATGAGCGGCATGGTGCTTGCTCGTTGTGTCTCTATATTGTCCGTGCCCAGCTGTTGCAAAATCTCTGCCATCCGTTTGTGGTCGGCCTCAACATCGCTGTTGGCAGCCCCTGAAAGGTCTGCCTGCACTTGCGGCAGCAACTTAGTTTTCAGGAACACGTCAATGTCGTGACGCTTCTGGTTCATGATGCGGTAGATGCCGAAATCCAGTTCAGCATGATCCATCATGAATATCTCCTGTAGTTTCGCTATAAAAGCATCGTAATAATTCTGTGCCATATATGGTTATTGTTTTTAATCATCTTACCTCTATTGAGGAATAGCTTCTCACAATCCTCTTGTGAGACAATACGCCCATCATCGGTAAAAGCATTGAACAGCATAGTCACCATCAGATGACTGCCCACAGAGCAAAGTGGCATAGTACTTTGCATGGTATGGTGTAATACTTGCAAAAGTACAAATTTTCTCACAGACACGGCTCAAAAAACACAGAATTTTAGGCTCATCTACTGAAGTTTCCCATCTTTTTTATCAAGAATTAAAGAATTTGGTAGCCAGCCATTCCAATGGCTGAAGGGGATGGTAGCCACCATTCATAGTGTGCCTTTAGATTTGTCAATAAAATTGGTGGAAACTGGCCCCTGAGATTGCGTTATTTTGAAATGGAAAATCATTTGTTCGAAATAACGCAATTATAGGGCACTTTGCTATATTATTGATTCTTAGAGTGTTGCAAAAAGACCCTTTGGGGGTACCCGCCATCGCTTAAGGGTTTAGGGTCTGATACCTTAGCTTTCAGACCCTAACCCCTAAGAGGTTAGACCCTGAAGTCTTAGGTTTCGGGGCCTCAAACCTTAGCTTTTGCAAATGGGGGGGTGAACTTTGAATTTTTGTATAATGGTTTTATGCGTTTATTATGCAGTTTTTCTGATTTTCCGTTTCTATTTCGGTGATTTTAGTGGACAGAAATCTGTCAGGGAATTTCTTTTAGGTTATAAGTAATAGGTAATAGGTAATAAGTATGAAAAAGATGCGGGTAATTAAAAAAAAATTCGTATCTTTGCCACTGACTCAAAAACAACTACTATATGAAACAAACAAAAAAACTCTCACTTGCTGCTATCATGCTGGCAGCAGTGCTGTCGGCCAATGGTCAGAAGCCCATTTCTGCTCCCAAGGGTGGAAAGGCCATCAGCAACGAACTCATCGGAATTTTCTTTGAAGACATCTCGTCGGCTGCCGACGGTGGACTCTATGCCGAACTGCTGCAGAACGGCTCGTTTGAATATTCACCCGCCGACCGCGACGGTTGGGGACCGGGCACCCACTGGCACTTTCTGCGGCCGGGTCACTCGCTGGGCTTCATGGAGCCGCGCATGAGCGCCCCCCTGCATCCCAACAACCCCACCTACATGCGACTGCATGTGGAGCGCGTGCGCGAGTTCTACGACTATCAAGGATGGAAAGGTGTGGGACTGCAAAACGATGGCTTCGACGGCATCAGCGTGAAGGCCGGGGCCAGCTACACGTTCTCGGCCTTCATGCGAAACGTGAGCGGTGACGCCAAACAGGTGCGCGTGGCACTGGTGGAGCCGCAGGGCTGGGGCAAAGACCCGCGACTGCTGGCAGAGGCCACCTTCGAGGCCGATGGCAACGATTGGAAACAATACCAGGCTGTGCTCACACCTCAGGAAGACTGCACGAAAGCGGCACTGCAGGTGCTGGTCCTGAACACGGGCGAGGTGGATGTTGACCAGCTCTCGCTGATGCCACAAGACACCTATAAGGGACACGGACTGCGTCGCGACCTGGCGGAAGCACTTGAGGCTTTGCACCCGAAGTTTATGCGCTTTCCCGGCGGATGTGTGGTTCACGGTGGCGGCGACGGATTCTGGAACACCTACCGATGGAAAAACACGGTGGGACCACGCCACCAACGCCCAGGACTGAAAAACACTTGGGGCTACCACCAGTCGATGGGGCTGGGCTACTTCGAATATTTTCAACTTTGCGAAGACATAGGCATGGAACCGCTGCCCATTCTGCCCTGTGGAGTGAGCTGCCAGGGAACCAACGGCGGCTGGGGCATGAAAGGACAGGCGCAGGAGGTGGTGCCCATGGAAGAGATGGACGAATGGGTGCAGGACGCTCTCGACCTGATTGAATGGGCCAACGGCGATGCCACCACCCGCTGGGGACGTGTGCGTGCCGAGGCCGGGCACCCCGAACCCTTTAACCTGAAATATTTAGGACTGGGCAACGAGGAACGCATATCGCCCGAGTTTTGCGAGCGATTCAAGTATATATATAATAAGGTGAGAGAGGCTCACCCCGAGATTGTGATTGTGGGAACGGCCGGCCCCGGCTCGCACCCGGGCAACGGCGACTTCGAGAACGGATGGAAACTGGCAGAGGAACTGGGCATGCCCATCATCGACGAGCACTACTACGAGAAAAATGACTATTTCCTCTCCAGCCGGCAGTATGACAAATATCCGCGCGACCGCAAAACAAAGGTGTACCTTGGAGAGTATGCTGCCAAAGACAAGAAACTGATTGATGCACTGGCAGAGGCCCTGTATCTGATTCATGTGGAGCGTAACGGCGACGTGGTGTGCATGACCAGCTATGCTCCGCTCTTCGCCAGAAAGAATGCTACCAACTGGGATCCCGACCTCATCTATTTCGACAACGAACGACCCTACCTGACTTGCAGCTACTATGTGCAACAGATGTTCGGACAGTCGGCGGGTAACTATTACTACGGCGACTGCGTGACCATCGACAACAAGACAAACCTGCAGGAACAGTCGGTGGTGCTCAACACCAACACGCGCCGGCTCTACATCAAGATTGCCAACGCCAGCGACCAGACGAAAGAGGTTAGGCTAAACCTTTCGCGCTTCGGTTCACTGAAGCCGAATTGCACCATCACCACGTTGAGCGGACAACCCGGCGACGAGAACAATTTCGATGCTCAGCCCATTGCTCCCAAGAAGCAAGACCTGAAGCTGAAAAAGAAAATGAACATGCAGGTGCCTGCCTACACGTTCATGATGATTGAAGCGCAGATGTGAAGCTGATGAGCCGGCTCCCGTCGGGCTGTTCGGTAATGTTCACACGAACGGCTTCGGCGGGAAGCAGCTCTTCAATCAGTTCGGGCCACTCAATGAAACAGAGGGAACCGCTGTAGAAATAATCTTCATACCCCATGTCGTAAACTTCTTCGAGCCGTTTGATGCGGTAGAAGTCGAAATGGTATATAGGTGAAGAAGGGGTGCTATATTCATTGACGATGGCAAAGGTTGGCGAGGCAACAACATCTTCCACCCCCAACTCTTCGCAAAGAGCGCGAATGAAAGTTGTTTTGCCAGCCCCCATAGAGCCATAGAAAGCAAAGATGCGGCGCGAGCCCATGTGGTTGATAAACTCGCGTGCAGCCTGCTGAATGTCGTTTAAACTGTTGATTTGTATTTCCATTATCTTTTCTTTCCTTTCATTGTTACAAGTGGAATAATCATCTCTTCCATTGATATGCCCCCATGCTGGAACGTGTCTTTATAATAAGAAACGTAATAGTTGTAGTTGTTGGGATAGGCAAAGAAGCTGTCGCCGGTAGCGAACACATAGCTGGTGGAGAGATTGGGGGCAGGCAGTTCGGCCCGCTGCGGTTCTTTGATGGTGAACACCTCGCGCTGGTTGTAGCTGAGGTTTTTGCCCAGCTTATAGCGCAGGTTGGTGTTGGTGTTGCGGTCGCCAATGATTTTCACGGGCCGGGAGGCGCGAATCGACCCATGGTCGGTGGTTACAATAATGCGGCAATCGGTTTGCGAAAGTTGGCGCAGCACCTCAGCCATGCTCGAATGGCGGAACCACGAAAGGGTGATGCTGCGGTAGGCACTTTCGTTGTTGGCCAGTTCGCGCACCATCTTCGATTCTGTGCGGGCATGCGAGAGCATGTCTATGAAGTTGAACACCACCACATTCAGGTTGTTTCCCTTGAGCGAATGCAGCTGCGTGAGAAAGCGTTCAGCCCCGGCAGAATCGTTTATTTTATGATAAGAGAAGCTGTCGTGTCGCCTGAAGCGTTTTATCTGCGTTTCAATGAGCGGTTCCTCGTTCAGGTTCTTACCCTCTTCTTCATCTTCGTCAACCCAGAGCTCGGGAAACATCTCGGCAATCTTGTTGGGCATGAGTCCGCTGAAGATGGCATTGCGGGCATACTGCGTGGCTGTGGGCAGAATGCTCATATACAGGTCTTCGTCAATATCGAAGAGGTCGCCAATCTCGGTGGCCAGCATGCGCCACTGGTCGTAGCGGAAGTTGTCGATCACAATGAAGAACACCTTTTCGCCGGCATCGAGCAGTGGGAACAGCCTGCGCCGGAAGATGTCGGGCGAGAGCAGGGGGATGTCGGGGGTGAGGGTGTGCGAGGGTGAGGGGACGGAAAGTCGGTTGGCAATCCAGTGGAGGTAGTTTTGCTTCACAAACTTGGAGAATCCGTTGTTGGCCTCTTCTTTCTGAGCCTGCAAAATGTCGGTCATGTTGCTGTCGGTAGCGCTCAGCTGCAGTTCCCAATGAACCAGCCGGCGGTATACCTGTTTCCAGTCGTCGAAGTTCCTGCAGTCTTGTATCTGCGCGTCAATGTCCATGAAGTTCTGCTGGTAGCCGCTTTGCGTTACCTCTGTTTCTATTTCGCGCCGATGAATATTTTTCTTGAGTGTGAGCAGAATTTGACTGGGGTTGACAGGCTTGATGAGATAGTCGGCAATTTTAGACCCGATGGCCTGGTCCATGATATTCTCTTCTTCGCTTTTGGTGCACATCACCACGGGTGTGGTGGGCGCAATCTCTTTGATTTGCTGCAAGGTTTCGAGTCCGGTGAGCCCGGGCATCATCTCGTCGAGAATGATGAGGTCGAAGGCACGCTGCCGACACAAGTCGATGGCATCGGTGCCATTGCTCACAGTGGTCACTTCGTAGCCTTTCTTTTGCAGGAATATGATATGGGCTTTCAAGAGTTCTATCTCGTCGTCGACCCAGAGGAGTTCATAGTTCATAGTTCATAGTGCTTAGTGCATAGTTCATAGTGCATAGTGCATAGTTGAGAGGGGAGAGTGGATAGGTTCTAATCGATTAGAAGCCGTCGAGGTCGTAGTATTCGTCTTCGAGTTCATAACCGTTTTGCTTGTTATCGGTGTTATTGCCGTTGGCAGGCTGCTGGTTGTTTTCTTCACTTTCGAAATAGATGAGGTCTTCTTCCTGATTGGGGGCACTCTCTTCTTCGATGGGCACCACCACCCCACCCTCTTCTTCGGGCTGCACCTGCACGGGAGTTTCTTCCACCGGCACCACTGTGGTTCCTTCGTCAGCGGGCTGAGCCTGCACGGGAGTTTCCGGTTCCTGTTCAACAATGGTTTCTTCTTCAGGCTTTATCTCGATTGAACCCGTTGCTTCAGTTGCTTCAATTTCGGTGGAACCCGAGTCGTCAGTTGCTTCAATTTCGGTGGAACCCGAGTCGTCGGTTGCTTCAATTTCGGTGGAACCCGAGTCGTCGGTTGCTTCAATCTCCATTGAGCCGGAGTCTTCGCTTTCGGGAGCATTCTCTTCGGGAGCAGGCTCTTCTTCGTAGCGGTCTTCTTCGTAGCCAATCTCGGCAGGTTCGGTGAGCAGTTCCATATCGCGAATTTCGAGCGGAGCAAAGTGTTCGGCGTAGAAGGCATCGTAGTCGTCGTAGCTGAACTGCCTTCCCAAGAGCGGAAGGTTCACGTCGCTGATGATGATGCTCCTACTGCGCCCCAATCTTCTGACGATACTTGGCTGCTGATAGAGCTGGCGAGCATAGAGCAGGGCCTCGTCGTAGTTGCGGAAACCGGAAACCTGCATCTGGTGCAAGCCCTGGTCTTCAACAATGGTGAGGTCGAAGTTGCGCACCATGAATGAAGTGAAGTTATATCGGGCCAGTTCGTAGAGCAGGAGGTTCTCGTTCACCGAGTCGGGTTTATAGGCCACCATGAAGATGAAGTTGGCATTGCGGTCGGGCGATAGTTGCCGTGCATTGATAGAGTCGCTGTCGGCAAGCACCACCGTTCGACGGCTCCACACGTCACCCAGGTCAAACTTTCCGCCATGCAGCTGTCGGCCTTCTTTCACGCCATTGATAATCATGCCAGCCATTTGGGCCAACTTGCTTTGTGGGAATTTCTCCACCACCGTTTGCATGTCGGCCAGACAACCGTCGCCGTCGCCGTCGTTGAGTTTGCTCAGTCCGCTGATGAACACAAACTTATCGCGGTTGGCGCCCAAGGGGAAGCGCGTTTCCGAGACGTTCACATTGCCCCTCACCTCGGCAAACCGGTCAGCTTTGAAAGCCAGATAGGTGGCCCCATAGAGCGAATCTTCGATTTGTTCGCCGAACATGGCGTTTTCTTTATAGAAGGGGTCAGAGAGAATCTGTGTCCATGTGCTCTCGGGGTAGCCATCGAGCAGTCGCTGCAGATAGATGTCGGCGGTGGCCGGGTCGTTTTTGCGCATGTAGAGCAGATAGAGATGGTAATAGACATCGTCCATCTTTTCGAAATCGGGGAAATGGTCGTTCAGTCGGATGAGTGCTTTTTCGCTCAAGGGGAGGTTGTCGAGCTTGTCTTTGAAGATGATGCCCGAGTTGTAGAGTCCTTCCTGAATGATGAGGTTGCTGGCCGCCACCTGCTCTTCTGTGAAGGGAATCTGTGCCAGGTAATACTCCCGCTTGTGGGGGTCGTTCTGTGCGCTGTCTTTAATTTGTTCAAGCGAATCTTGCACAGCTTCTTCGTGGGCAATGGAATCGAGCTGTTCCTGCGTCAGCTCCTCCTGCGGCTGCATGCCGAGTCCGGCCACCACAGTTTGGTTGGTCCGCTGCCAGTTGTCGACGTTTTCGCGTTTGCCCCATTGTTTTTCAAAAGCCTGCTTACCCTGTTGCACGGCCATGGGATTATAGAAATACCATGGTGCGTTTTTCTGCTGACTGCCCATGGTGGTGGGCATGGTGTTGCGGTTGTTGTTGGCCAGAACATTACCCTGGGCTTCGTTGCGCTGTTGGGTGCGCTGTGCTTCGGCCTCGGCCTGCGCGTTCCGTTCTTCTTTTTCTTTTTTCTTCAGTGCCTCAATAACCCGGTCTATGGCTGCGTTGCGGTCTTTTTCACTCATCAGGGCGAGCGCCTGCAAAGAGTCTTGCAGATGGATGGCATCGGTATAGGGAACCAGTTCGTCGAGCACTTTCGACCGGCGCGAAAGTTCTTCGTAGTCGTCGCGTTCTTTGTCGAGCAGTCCGATGGCTTCGCCGTAGCAGCGCTGGGCATCGGAAAACTTCTCCAGTTCCCAGTAAAGGTCGCCCAGCTTGAGCAGCAGCACCCCTTTTTCTATGCCGGTTCGGGTGGCTTTGGCCACACCTTTCTCGTAGGCACCGATAGCCTGTGCGGTGTCTTTCTGGGCCAGATAGATATTGCCGATGGCATAGTATACCTGGTCGAGATAGTCTTTATTGTTGTCCGACCAGGCCATGCGTTTCAGCTTTCCAATCATCTTTTTGCTCTGTCCGGCAGCCATCACCTCTGTCATGGCGATGCGGGCATTGAACTCCACCTCGTAGGGCGGATTCAGGCGCACCACATGGCGGTAGGCCTTATACGCCTCGGTGCGATGGCCGAGTGCCGCTTCAAGCTGTCCGAGCAGATACCACTCACGTGCCCGTTGCACTCGGCGCATCTCGTGGCGTATTACTTTCTTCAGATAGGGAATGGCAGTGGCATAGTCGCCGGTGTGAATATAGTAATCGGCATAGGTATAGTCCCACTCTTTCTGTGCCCGCCAGTGCATAGAATCGCGCTGCATGTTGCGAATAACGTCTTCTGCATCGTAGAGCCAGTCTTCTTCGATGTAACACTTGGCAAGCCATGCCCGTGCCCGTCCGTAGATGGCGGGCTGGGTTTTATAGAGTCGGCTCATGTAAGAGAAGGTAGAGGCTGCATCGTCGAAAGCTCCCTGATGGAACTGCGAGCGCCCCATCAGCATCCATGCCTTCCACAGAAAGGGGTTATATTCGCGGCGACTGAGCCATTCGAGGTCGCGTTCGGTTTTCCGGCGCGACTTGTTCCACTCGGGCCGGCGTTTGATGGAGTGCAGCTTAATGGCTTTCTTACACTTCTCGATGGCGCGGTCGAAGTTGCCCTTGCCAAGTTCGCGGCTCTGCTTGTTGCCAACGGTGTAGAGGGGAATTATTTCGGTGAAGTTGTCTTTGTTGCCCTTTTCCTTTTCGAGCGAGCCGTCGATATAGGCCAAGGTTCCATTATAATAGGTGTTATACTTGGCGTTGAAAGAATGCCAGAAGCGCGACTTCGCCGTGTTTTTCTGCGTAGAGCACCCTACTGCCAGCAACAACAGGGCGGGCAGCATACAGGCTACAATATATTTGGTTCTACGCAGACACATATATTAGTATAAACTATCAAAGGGGGTGTTTTATTGCCTTGCCCGGAAGCTAAATCTGTTCAGGCATCACCAAGACGGAAGATGAGTTCGTCGCGCAGCGCTTCGGGCAGTTCTATGCCGCGCAAGCCCAGACTTCTCATCCAGGGGCGAAGGTCGGCATCCTGCATGGTTTCCATCACATAGGCAAACTGGTCTGTTTCGGTTTCGGTATAGCCATCGGCCGGGCGGCCGGCAAAGGCGTCGAGTTCCTCGTCGTCGAAATATTCCACCGGCTTCAGGGCTGCCTCCATCTTACACTCTTGCTCGCACTTGTCGTTTTCGCCGTTGCAGGTAGCGCAAGAGTCGGTTAGCACCACCGGGGCTGTTTCGCCATGTTTGCCGGAGTGCCACCCCATCAGGGCTGCCACCACACCCAAGACAATAAGTGAAAGAATGAGATAAAGCATAGTCTTGTGTCAATGAATGGTGAATCCTGCTTTGCGCAGTTCTTCCCAATAGGTGGGGAACGACTTGGAAACTACCTGCGGGTTGTTGATGCACAGCTGCGGCAGGCACAGGGAGGCCGGAGCAAAAGCAAGCGCCATGCGATGGTCTTCGTAGGTGTCGATGGGCTCGCCGGTGGGTTCACAGCGCTCTCCATCCCATCGCAGCTCACTGTCGGTGGGCGATGTGATCACAAAGCCCAACTTCCGCAATTCTGCCTTTAAAGCCGCAATGCGGTCGGTTTCCTTAATCTTTAGCGTAGCCAGCCCACGGAAGTGGAAAGGAACATGCAGCATGCAGCATGTAACCACGAACGTTTGGGCCAGGTCGGGCGAGTTCACGAAGTCGTAGTCGAGCCGGGGCACCCTGTACGGACTCTTTCGCAGCGTTACCGTGGTGGGCACTCCTGTTTGCTTGGAACCGAACACTGTTTTCACGCCGAGCAGCGAGAAGATGTAACGCACCACCGAGTCGCCTTGCCGCGACCCGTCGGTGAGTCCGGAAAGGGTTACCTGGGCTTCATCGTCGGTGCTCAATGCCACGGCTTCATACCAATATGACGAGGCACTCCAGTCGTTCTCTATATAATAGGAACGGTCTTGGTAGGCTCCCGGTTTCACCACCACGGTGTCGCCATTGCACCAGTCGGCATCGGCTCCAAACGCGCGCATGGTGCATAAGGTGAGGTCGATGTATGGACGTGAAATGATGTCGCCCGTCATGTGAAGCTCCAGTCCGCGTTCCAACACGGGACCAATGAGCAACAAGGCCGAAATAAACTGCGAGCTCACATTTCCGGCAATGTCTACCCTGCCGCCGGTAAGCCGGTTTCCTTGAATGCGAAGGGGTGGGAAGCCCTCTTCGCCTTCGTAGTGAATCTGGGCTCCAAGCTGGCGGAGTGCATTCACCAGAATGCCGATGGGACGGTGTTTCATGCGCTCTGTTCCCGTGATAACCACAGGGTGACTCTTGGGGGTGGCAGCAAGATATGCGGTCATGAAGCGCATAGCTGTGCCGGCCGCTCCAATGTCGATGGTGCGCGGCTGGTCGGCAAGGGCGCGAATCACCACATCGGTGTCGTCGCAATTCGACAGATTCTCGGGTATGATGGTTCCTCCCGAGAGCGCATGAATAATCAGTGCGCGGTTTGAAATGCTCTTCGAGGCGGGCAACTTCACCTCTGCCCGAAGTTGTTGAGGTGCTTGAATGGTATATTGCATATTGGGTTATTTGACTATTCTAATGGGTAAATCGATGGGGCCGTCGGGGGTGCGGGTGCGGGGATGCGAGGGTGCGGGGGTGCGGGAGGTGCTTTCTGTTTTTCGAGGCCCGGGCATGAGCGGACTGTAGTAGAGCACATGGCGCACACGCTTCTTCTGGTCGGCCGAAAACTTGTAGCCATAGCTGATGGCATAGTCCATCAGATTGGCCGAAAGAAACTGGTCGCCTTCGCAATTGTTGCGCCTCACCAGGTCGCTCATCTTCACGTCGTCGCCCGTGTGGGTTTCGAAATAGTCCGACATGAATTGGGTATACTCTACCCTATTGTAGCTGGGCGTGTCGTCGCAATAGTCGGTGTCGGCACAGTCGTTGGCCATCTCGCCGTCGCGTTCGCAAAACATGTGGTGCAGACCGAGGTAGTGCCCCAATTCGTGAGCCAGCGTCACGCACACATCGGTTGAAACGTAGTAGTAGCCGTTCTTGCCACGGTCGCTCTGATCGTAGCGGCTCGACTGACTGTAAACATACAGGCTGTTGATAGACGAGCAGTAGGCATAGTTCAGGTTGCGTTTCGAGAGTGTGCGCTGTTCTATAGAATCAAGACCGGCAATGGCGTGCTCGCCTTTCACGGTGTAAGGCATGTGGCTAATGCCAAGCAGCATTCCGTCACTACCCTCCTCCGCATCGAAGTTATAAAGCATCACGTTGATGTATTCGTTGGGGTCCCAAATGTATTTCACGTTTGCCCCTGTGTTGTCGCTCATGAACGTATAGGGGTCGATGGGGTATTGGCCAGGCCACTGCACATAGTGCACACCCGGTGTTGAGAGTTTGTTCCCGTTCTCATCCTTTTCGGCCAACTCAAAGCGCAGTTTCATGTCTTGACTCTCGCCATAGTAGCCGCCTTTGTAGAGTTCGTTCACATGCTGCAGCAGCTCTCTGATTCGGCTTGCACGCACATACTGCATGCTGTCGGCAGCATCTTTGTAGAGCACATGAAACACCACCGGCAGTGTGTAGGTGTAGTCGTCGTTCACCTCGGTAGAAGGTGTGTCCTCGTCTTGGTCGTTCTCTACAGCTACGGGGTCACTCTTTCCGTCATCGCCACCGCAGCTTACCAACAACAAGGCACTCAGCATTACACCTATTATATATATAAGGAGCTTCATTTTCTTCGTTCTTTATTTAATTCTCCACAAAGATAAGCATTTTTCAACAACTACCACCGAAATCATATAAGAATAAATTCTTGTTTCTTTAAAAATATGTTAAATAGGCAAGGTTTTCGATGTTTTCGAAATATTTTTTCGTTTTTTTCTTGTCTGTTTCCAAAAAACTTCTTACCTTTGCACCCGCTTACAAAGATAAGCAATCGGGATTTAGCGCAGTTGGTAGCGCACACGTCTGGGGGGCGCGAGGTCGCTGGTTCGAGTCCAGTAATCCCGACCAAAGGAAAATCCAAACTACTGTTCATTAGTAGTTTGGATTTTCTTTTATTCTGAAAATTGGCTTATCTTTGGTGTGATGTAATTTTTTTGGCGTATGGCCTCCCACAGTGTGGAGTGATACAGGATGATACCGGCCACAGCGATACCCCTCAGGTCATCGGCCACATCGATTCGGGTGTTTGGGAGATGACGGGTCTTATACATGATTGATAGTCTTTTGCAGTTCTTCAAGGAAATGTGCGGCATGCCCTCCGTCCATCTGGGCATGATGGAAC
>CACXFT010000011.1 GCA_902767045.1 uncultured Prevotellaceae bacterium
ATCGGAAGAAAATGCCAGTGACCAAGTGGGCAAGCTTACCCGAGAACTGAAAACGCTTGAGAAACGCTACACAGAGCGCATTCAAACCGGAGAGCAGCTTTACGATGAACTGCTCGCCGGAGGCAACACCGTGCAATGGTCGAAGCACGACTATGATGTTTTCATACAGTATAGCAAGTTAAAGAATACCAAACTGGTTAAGCAGATTGAGACCGACTATGCGCCTCTCTCGCCGCGCTACATGACTTGTGCCATTCTGCACCACATGGGCAAGAGCGATGAAGAAATCAAGCAAGCTCTTGCTGTTTCCGACAGCTCGCTTCGTTCCATCAAAACGCGCATCAAGGCGAAGAAGAAAATTGAACATGCTGCCTCGGCCTAAGCTGCAACGCCCTGAATGGACATAGGGTTATATTATTGATGTGCGGTAAACGTTCATGGAGAGCACGCCGAAGGTGTGCACTTTCAGTAACCGGGGGTGCGAGCGAAGCGAGTACCCCCGGGCAATAAGCTCTCAGCCCAGGGTAACACCCTGGGTAGGGTTATATTATTGAATACCTTCTTTGAACCCTCATGACCGATTGGGTTAAATCTGCGAATGTTTACTTGTGCCTGTTGGCCCGTTGCTCGCGGTACTTGGCTTTCTGCCGTGCCGACCCTGAGCCGTGGGCACCGGTGATGTAGGCTTTCTTCTTGGCCTTGGTCTTCACCTTGCCTTCTTCCTTCTTCTTGGAACCGCCTCGCCCGAAGCTAATCCCATTCTCCAATATACTTTGAAAATCGCTTTCCGTACTCATAACTATTTGCCCATCCCCAACCCCTCCCTGGGGAGGGGAGGCGGATGTTAACTCTAAACTCTCAACTTGTCAACTCTAAACTCTCAACTCGTCAACTCTCAACTCGTCAACTACTAAATCAATGGTGGAAAAGCCGAACACCGGTGAACGCCATGGCAATGCCATACTTGTCGCATGTCATGATAACATGGTCGTCGCGCACCGAGCCGCCGGCCTGTGCAATATATTCCACGCCGCTCTTGTGGGCACGCTCAATGTTGTCGCCAAAGGGGAAGAAGGCATCTGAGCCCAATGCCACCTGTCGGTTCTGGGCAATCCACTGCTTTTTTTCTTCGCGGGTGAGCACCTCGGGCTGTGTCTTGAAGAACTGCTGCCAGGCACCGTCGCGCAGCACGTCGTCGTGTTCGTCTTCCGAGATATACACATCGATGGTGTTATCGCGGTCGGCGCGTCGGATGCCATCCACAAAGGGCAGCGCCATCACCTTGGGATGCTGTCGCAGCCACCAGATGTCGGTCTTCTGTCCGGCCAGGCGTGTGCAGTGTATGCGGCTTTGCTGTCCGGCCCCGATGCCGATGGCCTGTCCGTCTTTCACATAGCACACGCTGTTCGACTGGGTGTATTTCAGTGTGATGAGCGCGATGATGAGGTCGCGCCGTGCCTCTTCGCTGAATGTTTTGTTGGCGGTAGGGATGTTTTCGAAGAGTTTGGGGTCGTCGAGCCGGATTTCGTTTCGTCCCTGTTCAAAAGTGATGCCAAACACCTGTTTGCGCTCAACGGGGTCGGGCTGGTAGGTGGGGTCTATCTTGATAACGTTGTAGGTGCCCTTGCGCTTGGCCTTGAGAATTTCGAGTGCTTCGGGAGTATAGTCAGGGGCAATCACGCCATCGCTCACCTCGCGTTTGATGATGAGGGCCGTTGTGCGGTCGCAGGTATCGGAGAGGGCGATGAAGTCGCCATAGCTCGACATGCGGTCGGCACCGCGTGCACGGGCGTATGCACAGGCGATGGCACTCTCGTCGAGCCCCTCAATGTCGTCGACAAAATAAATCTTCTTCAGCGTTTCGCTCAGGGGCAGTCCCACGGCAGCCCCCGCGGGCGACACATGTTTGAACGATGCTGCAGAAGGCAAACCCGTGGCTTGCCGCAGTTCTTTCACTAACTGCCATGAGTTCAGGGCATCCAGGAAATTGATATACCCGGGGCGGCCGTTCAACACTTCGATGGGGAGTTCACGCTCGGAGTCGCCCATGAAGATGCGCGAAGGCTTCTGGTTGGGGTTGCATCCGTACTTCAGTTGTAGCTCTTTCATTGTACTTTTTTAGTTTATGGTGCAAAAAAGTGATTATCTGAGTGCAAAGGTACAACTTTTCTTTTGTAGTTTCATGCTTTTTACTTACTTTTGTGCTCAAATTTAAACTACACCTAAGGAAATAATCAAAAACTAAAACATAGTTACAAAATGATGAAACTTTGGCAAAAGACGCTGGCTGCTGTTGTAGTGGCCTGCTCGTTCTCGGTTGCGGCGAAAGCCCAGTCTGAACTCTATCCCAGTCATTTCGAACTGAGCGAGGTTACCCTGCTCGACTCTCCCCTGAAGCGGGCGATGCTCTTGAACAACCAGGTGCTCCTGCAATACGATGTGGACCGTCTGCTCTCTCCCTATGTGCGCCAGGCCGGACTCGCCGCCACCACCGATGCCAGTAACAAGTATTACCACTACACCCAGCTGCACCCCTCGTTTGTGAACTGGGGCGACAACAGCTTCAATCTCGACGGTCATGTGGGTGGTCACTATCTTTCGGCACTTGCCCTGGCATACGCAGCCAACGACGATGCTGCCGTGAAGGCGCAGATGAAAGAGCGCATGGACTATATGGTGGGTGTGATGAAAGACTGTCAGGATGCTTACGATGCCAACACCCAGGGACTCTATGGTTTCATTGGCGGACAGCCCATCAACGATGTGTGGACAGCACTCTACAGCGGATCGCTCAGCCAGTTTCAAGGCAAGGGCGGTTGGGTGCCCTTCTACTGTCAGCACAAGATTCTGGCCGGCTTGCGCGATGCATGGATCTATGGCAAGAACGAGACAGCCAAAGAGGTGTTTCGCAAACTTGCCGACTGGAGTGTGAACGTGGTAGCCAAACTCTCGGCGGCCAACATGGAAACCATGCTCAACACCGAACACGGTGGCATGAACGAGAGTTTGCTCGATGCCTACCAGCTCTTCGGCGAACAGAAATATCTGGAGGCTGCCAAGAAGTTCTCGCACAAAACCATGCTCAACGGTATGCAAACGCTCAACACCACCTTCCTCGACGGCAGGCATGCCAACACACAGGTGCCCAAGTATATTGGCTTTGAACGAATAAGCGAACAGGATGCAGCTATGACCAACTATGCCGTGGCTGCACAAAACTTCTGGCAGGATGTGGCTGAGAACCGCACCGTGTGCATTGGCGGAAACTCGGTGAACGAACATTTCTTGGCACGCGCCAATGCCAACCGATACATCGACCAGCTCGACGGACCGGAGAGCTGCAACTCTAACAACATGCTGAAGCTCTCGGAGATGCTGGCCGACAAAACCCGCGATGCACGCTATGCCGACTTCTACGAATACACCATGTGGAACCACATCCTCTCTACGCAAGACCCCACCACCGGCGGCTATGTCTATTTCACCACCCTCCGGCCACAGGGCTACCGCATCTATTCGCAGGTGAACCAGGCCATGTGGTGCTGCGTGGGAACGGGCATGGAGAACCATTCCAAGTATGGGCATTTCATCTACACCCACGACGGCACATCTACGCTCTATGTGAACCTGTTCACTGCATCGAAACTGCAGAACTCTGATTTTGTGATTACTCAGGAAACACAATATCCCTATGAACAGAAAACCCGACTCACCGTGGGACGGGCAGGCAACTACAACATTGCCATCCGCCATCCGTGGTGGACAACTGCCGATTATGCCATCACCGTGAACGGACAGCCGCAAACCATCAGCGTGGAAACAGGCAAGGCTAACTATGCTGTGCTGAGCCGCACATGGAGCGAAGGGGATGTGATTGAGGTGAACCTGCCCATGGCGCTGCGCGTGGCCGAGTGCCCGGGCTACACCGACTACATTGCCTTTGAATATGGCCCTGTGTTGCTTGGTGCGCAAACAACGGCTGTTGACGTTGCTCAGGCCGATACCACCGGACTCGTGTTTGAAACCCTGCAAAACGAATATGCCGGCGAAGGGCGCATGGATCATGCTCCTGGCAGTCGTGCCTCTACCAAGAACCTCACCCAGGCTCCGCTGCTCATTGGCAACCGTGCCGATGTGCTCTCGAAGATTCAGCCGAAAGACCTCTCACGACTCACCTTCACGCTGGATGCCTCTCGCCCGGGTGTGCAAACCTATCAATGGAAAACCATGCAGCTGCGCCCCTTCTACGATATTCATCACAGCCGCTACATGTGCTACTGGTATCAGCAAACGGCCGAGAACTTTGCCAACAGCGACATGGCCAAGCGCGAAGCCGAAGCCGAGGCCTTGGCTGCACGAACACTCGACTTTGTGGCTCCGGGCGAACAGCAGAGCGAAGCCGGACACGAATATAACTACTCCAGCGACTCGCAAACGGGCAACTACCAAACCGAGTCGTACCGCGATGCGCGTGCCGGTGGCTACATCCAGTACACCTTATATAATAATACGCGCGTGCGCGATAGCCTTTCCGTGATGCTGCGCTTCACCACTGCCGACCGCGGGCGCAAGGCTTCGCTGCTCGTAGACGGACAGAAGATTGCCGACATCACCATCCCGTCGAGTGTGAAGGGTGCCGATGCCAACGGGTTCTACAATGTGGAATATCCTATTCCCGCTGCCCTTGCCACTAACGGCGAGGGAGAGGGTAAGGCGCAGTTTGTGGTGCGCCTGGCTGCCGATGGAGGAACCCTCTGTCCGGGACTCTATTACATGCGACTCATGCGGGGCTACAACCCCGCTGCCAACGCCTACCGCTTCACCGCCACCGACTGGGTGACGGGCGACGCGGGCCGCGTGGCACAAAGCAAAATCAGCTACGATACGGAACGCAACATCATTCATGTGAACCAAACGGGCAACAACAATGTTTGCTTGAAGCTCGACTACGAACACCACGACTACACCATCAGCAAAGCGCAGAAGTTTATGGTGGTGAAAGGGCAGAACCTGCGCACCGCCACCGGCATGTCTTATCTCTGGTGGCTCAACGGGTCGAACCACGGCACACAGGTGGCTCCCACGCAGGTGAAGGAAGTGACCCAGCGCGGACAAACCTATCAGGTTATCGCATGGGATATGTCAAAAAGCGGTCTCTACGAGAATTTCTCGGGAGACCGTCCTAATATTACAGCCGGACAAACCATTTTCGGGCTCACGGCTGCTTCGGCTGCCGGAGCCGACATCTGCGACATTGCCTTCGTGGAGAACGTAGAAGAGATTGCCCGCGACATCCGCTTCCAGGACTGGGCACCCACACCGCCAATGGGGTGGAACTCGTGGGACTGCTACGGGCCAAGTGTGAAGGAACAGAATGTATATGCCAATGCCAACTACATGAAAGACAACGGTCTGCTGGAAAAGGGATGGAACTATGTGATTGTAGACATTCGCTGGTATACCAACGACACGGGCTTCTGGTATAACACCTCGGCGCAGTACACCATGGACCAGTATGGGCGTTATCTGCCCAACCCC
>CACXFT010000012.1 GCA_902767045.1 uncultured Prevotellaceae bacterium
CCTGGTATTCGGGCACTCTTTCAGAGTGCATTCACTTGTTAGGGGGCGTGGTCCGGGGGTATTTCGCACCCCCGGTTACTGAAAGTGGACGCTTTCAGCGTCCCGACCAGCACTTGGCCATTCGGTGACCACGGCATGGTCATCCGCTGACCACTGCTTGGTCATCCGCTGACCACTGCTTGGTCATCACCTGACCAGGGCTTGGTCACACGCTGAAAGCGTGCACTTTCAGCGTCCGTCAGTTTCTTAGCCCCTCTGTTGTAATAATCGCTAGAAATATTTGACACCAATGGATTTGTAGTGAGTAGTACAGATTTTTACCGGACACCAATAACTTTTAATAAGTTCTTTGACCTAAAGGTACAAAGCGCAAGCGATTCCTCCGTTTCGGAAGAAAAAACAAACGTGTTTGTTTTGTTCTTCTCTCGACTTTTCGTAACTTTGCGCTTGCAGCGCGAAGTTACACCGTCTCGGCAATAAAAATAAATTGCATTTATTTTGTATTGCACTCGACTTTTCGTAACTTTGCCGCGAAAATGTGAAAACCTTTATAAAACAAATGAATCGTACAAACGAAAAACAAGAAACGGTGAAACCTGCCGAGGGGAAGCTCGGCATCTTGGTGGTGGGGTGCGGAGCCGTGGCAACAACTTTTATGACGGGGGTGCTGATGACCCGTCGCGGACTCGCCAAACCCGTGGGGGCCATGACTCAGTATGACAAGATTCGAGTGGGCCGAGGGGCCAACAAGAAATATTTGCCCTATTCAGAGATAGTGCCGCTCGCACGACTCGAAGACATTGAGTTTGGCACATGGGACGTGTATCCGCAGAATGCTTACCAGGCCGCCATCTATGCCGAGGTGCTCAAAGAGAAAGATATCAATCCCGTGCGGGAAGAACTGGAGCGGATTGTGCCCATGCAGGCTGCTTTCGACAAAAACTATGTGAAACGACTCGATGGCGACAACGTGAAGCACTCGGTGCGGGGTGGGGCAGACCAGATGCCTACCCGCTGGGAAATGGTGGAGGCTCTGCGCAACGACATTCGTAGGTTCCGCGAGGAAAAGCAATGCGCACGCATCGTGGTGCTGTGGGCTGCTTCCACGGAAATATATGTTCCTTATTACGAACCGGTGCATGCCAACCTCGATGCACTCACGCAGGCCATGAAAGCCGACGACCGCGAGCATGTGGCTCCGTCTATGTGTTATGCCTATGCCGCACTCTTAGAGGGCGCACCTTTCATTATGGGTGCTCCCAACACCACGGTAGACATTCCCGCCATGTGGCAGCTGGCCGAACAAACCCGAATGCCCATTGCCGGCAAGGATTTTAAAACAGGGCAGACATTGGTGAAGAGTGGGTTCGCACCCATCATTGGCACCCGGTGTCTGGGACTGAACGGGTGGTTCTCGACCAACATCTTGGGCAACCGCGACGGACTGGTGCTCGACGACCCCGACAACTTCCGCACCAAGGAGGTGTCGAAGCTTTCTACGCTGGAAACCATCCTGCGGGCCGAAGACCAGCCCGACCTCTACACCGGCTACCACCACAAGGTGCGCATCGAATACTATCCGCCGCGCAACGACAATAAAGAGGGGTGGGACAATATCGACATCTTTGGATGGATGGGCTATCCCATGCAGGTGAAGATAAACTTTCTTTGTCGCGACTCCATTCTGGCAGCTCCCCTGCTGCTCGACCTGGCGCTGCTCTCCGACCTGGCGGCCCGTGCAGGGCGCTACGGCATACAGCGCTTCCTGAGTTTCTACCTGAAGAGTCCCATGCACGACTTCACCCAGGGCGAACAGGCGGTGAACAACCTCTATCAGCAATATACCATGCTGAAGAACGCCATTCGCGAAATGGGTGGCTACGAGCCCGACGAAGAAATAGACTAACTGGTGTGATTCATAGAAAACCCCGAAGGAGCAACAGATGTAATTATAATTCTGTAGCTCCTTCGGGGTTGTTGGTGTATACTGCATTCTGATGCCCGAATGGTTTTATGGTTTGGGCTTACCCGTGATCAGGTGTTGGTGCTTCTGAAGTTCGGCAACAGCAATGTCTTTGATGGTTTCTGTTTTTGCCCATCCAGTTGTGCCAGGAACGGTTTCTGGCTCCGTTTCATCACCTATGTCGATGTGTGTGCAAGTTTTAGGTAAAGGGGGAAAACAGATACCGAATAGATGTAGTCGCCCGCGTGACCCTTTACCCAGTAGGTTACGTCGAGTGGAGCACCCAGATGCTCTTTAACATAATATTTCTTGCCCGTCTTGCTGTTGCGAATATACATCGTTGAGCTCGCCATGAAATACATATTATCCCAGTGCTGCTTGTAGATAGTGAACACATAAGTTGCTTTCTTGGTGCACCAGATGGCGGTGCGTTCAGCCAGATCCCCTTCAATAGGTGCAACAGTGCGAGCGGCCTCGTAGTAAGGCCAAGTTCCATAGTCCATGGGGTTATAGTTTTCGTGCATGGAAAGCAAACGCGGTTCCATTGCTATGTCGTTAAGGTCTTTCTCCTTATCGTATTGCAGACTTTTATCATCACCAGTGTGGGTAAGTGCAGCAGTGCTTAATGAAAAACAAATGAGCAATAAGCACAATCTTTTGTCATACCAGACAACCTTTTTTTTATCAAATTCGGCCATTAGTGTGTGCCGATTAAAGAAGGGGCGAAAAGAATTGCAGGCAGGTGGTTTCGCTACGCTTCACCGCCTGCCTGCAATTCTGTCGCCCCTTCTTTTCGTGGTGTGTTACTTTCTAATGACCGAGCTGCTCATCTTCCGCGTTCCAGAATGAAGTGTACCATTGACCGGAACAGTTCCACATAGTGCGGGTTGCTGATGAAGTTGATGGCGGGAAGCATGTCGAGAGCCTGCCGTGCATATTGGCGAGCTTCGTTTTCGGCATAGTCGATGCTGCCGTGCTTGTCCATCAGTGAGCGAATGTATGCTACCTCGTCGGCTGTTTTCTCTTCGCGTGTTTTGGCAAGAATAGCCACCACCTGTTCCAGCTCGTTGGGGGCGGCATGCTTCATCAGGTGCAGCAGAATGAGTGTGCGCTTGCCCTCGTAGATGTCGTTGCACACCTGTTTCTTCTGCCCTTCGAAGTCGCTGGTGAGGTCGAGCACATCGTCGCGAATCTGAAAACACAGTCCCAGCGGATAGCTGAACTCGTAGAGCCTTTGCAGCTGCTGGGGGGTGGCTCCCGCCAGAATGGCCCCTAACCGCAGCGGACCGGCAATGGTGTAGTAGACCGTTTTCCCGCCAATGGTGAAGAGCACGTCGGCAGGACTCATGTCGAGCCGGTCTTCGAGCGTCCATTTAATTTCGGCATACTGTCCGAAGGTGGTTCGGCTGAGCATGCGGAAAAACTCGTTGGCAACGCTTGCCGCCAATGGTGCCGGCAGTGTTTGGTAGTTTTTGTTCAGTATGCGGTGCATGCACTCATGCAGGGTGTCGCCGGCGTTCACAGCAATCTCCGGACCGTATATGCGGTGCAGGGCCGGTTTGCCCCGCCGTTCCAGCGACCCGTCAACCAGATCGTCGTGAATGAGAATCCAGTCTTCGCTGGTTTGCATGGCCGCCGCAGTGTGCAGTGCCTGCTGTGTGGGCACCCCCAGTGCTTCGGCCATGAGCAACACCAACCCCGGTCTCAGGTACTTGCCCTGTCGCCGGGGGTAGTCGCGCACAATCTGCCAGTGCTCGTCGAGCAGAGGCTCGTAGGCCTGCTGCCCCATTTGATGAAGCACCTCACCATCTACCTGCCTGAACTCGTCTAAGCAGGTAGTGATGAGGTTCCACGTTTGTTGTTTCTTCTCGTTAAGATAGTTGCTGAAAAGTGTTGTTGATGATTGTTTCATGTTGTTTGTTTACCATGTGACGCTCATTCCCATCGACACGCTGGCATTTGAGCCCAGAGGAATGCCGTTCTTGTTGGTCTTGCAGAGTATGTGGTCCATTCCCACAAAGAAGTTATATCCCTTGGGGTGTATGTTTACCACCCAACCCATGCTGGTGGTGAATGAGTTTACAGCAAAGTTGATGCCGCCGTTGATCCACTTCAGCGGTTCGTAGTTGGCACTCAGGCGCCCTTCGGTCCAGGTGTACTTTCCATTGATGCGTGTGGTGCTGAGCAGTCCGAAGGTGATGGGGCGATACACCGGCAGGTTGTATTCGCCGGCAAAGCGCATGGTGGCACCAATGCCTGTGGTGCGGCTGCCCTTGTCGCCCTGATTTTTCAGGTGTGCAAACTCGGCCAACTGGTCGGAGTAACTTTCCGACTGGTTCTTGAACGAGTTGGGGTCTTCTTTCTTCACATGCACATCGTGGAAACCGTCGAACACAAATTCTTTCGATTCGTTGCTCAGTTGTACGTCGTTGTTCCAGCTGATGAAGCCCAGGTCGGTGAGCGATGCGCTAACCGTCCAGTCTTGGTCAATCTTGTAGATGCCGCCCAAGTCGAGAGCCAGACCGTAGCCGCCAATTCCGGCGCCTTTCACTTTCACGTCGTCAACATAGTCGTAGCTGCCTTCGCGTTTCTTGAAAGCTTTCTGTTTGTTGGTGGCCTGGAATCCTTTCAGCGACACGTCGGCATCGGCATTACCCGATATGGTCCACTGGTTGCCCTCGGTGAGGTCGGCACGCAGGTCGGTCATCTTCAGGTCGGCGCGCCCCACACCCAGCAGCACTTTCACCTTGGCGCCCAGTCGCAGCTTGTCGGTAATCTGGCGGGAGTGGCCGAAAGCCAGTTCCATGAACGACTGTGCCTGTGCGTTGATGTCGCCAATGTTATATTCCTTGTTGCCTGTTTGCTTGGCAAATTCAAAAAGTTCGTAAGGCAGAATAGCCCCCACGTTGGCCCGCAGGTTCAGTTCCACGGTGTTGTAGCCTCCCCACGACTTGAAGCCACCCGAAAGGAGCCCGATGTTGATGTCGGCCTGCACCTTGTTGTCGCCCGAGTGGAATCCGCCGAGAGCATCGGCCGGCGAGATATAGGGGTTCATGAACGTGGTGTTCGCCTTTCCCCCCGGCATGGGGTTGCTGAAGATAACATCCTCCACGCCGAAGTTACCCCGCATGGCCACATTGGTGTTGCCCAATATGGGAATGGCCACATAGTTGCGCTCGTTTTCGAACGCCGGGTTCATTTCGTGGCGAAACTGGAAGTCTTTGGTAAAATAGGCCGAATTCAGATTCTGCGCCTGTGCCGTCATCGTTGTAGAGAGTGCAATGCAGGCAATGATATATTGTTTAATTGTTTTCATTGTTTCCGGTGATTATTTAGTGATATTTACTAAGTGTCAACTTGTCAGCTTGTCTACTTCTTATTCTTATCGTCTTCAACGATGATGGTTCCCTGTATAGTAGCGTTCACGTTTTGCAGCTTCAGCGTTTGCGTTTTCTTGTTGAGCGTTTGTCCCTTGATGGCATCGTTCGATTCGGCTTTCAGGAAAAGTGTGATTCCGTCGAGCTTGTTCAGTCCGTTGCCGCTCAGTTCGGTAATGCGCACGCGAATGGGCGAAACGCCTGCTCCTTGGGGGCTTGCACCAGCAGCATGCGCACTGATGTGCTCGATCTTCAGTTCGCCGTTAGGTCCGTCGAGCCGGGGGAGATTTCCCCTGCTGTCGGGCAAGCCAATAGCCTGCACTTCCACATTCATGTCAACCGGAATGTTGTTCACCGCGTTGGCCTCCAACTCCACATAGGCACCCTGCATGAGTTTCACGTCGTCGAGGTCGCTGTTCCAGTTCTTCAATGTGTCGCGATACACGATAACGGCATCCTTTCCGAAAGCCAGCGGAGCCGAGAACTCGTAAGAGGGTGTGAGCTTGAAGTTGCCCGTGCTCACTTCTTTTGCCTCTTGGCTGGCCCGCACCTCGGTAACGTTGAACTTGATTTTCATGCCGTTGTGCAGTGAAGACACCAGTTTCGAAAGGTTGTCGTCTTCAATCACCTGGTCGTAGCTGGCAATGTTCTCCACACCGCTCTTGTGGCGGCAAAGCAGAATGCGTGTTTCCGTTTCTTGTCCGGCAGGTGCTGCCTTGATGTTCACAATCTTGTTGCCGCTGTCGAGATGTATGCCGGCAGGGTAGACATCGCTTGTGAGCACAGCCTTCACGGTGCCGCCCAAGGGTAGGGTAGACTTCAGACTGATGGCCAGGCGCGGGTTGTCGAGGTCAACCACCACCTCATCGTCTTGCAGGAAGTTGGGAATGCTGCCAATGTTCACATCGCCCAGGTCGTTCAAATCGATGTCGGGGTCGAAAACACCTTTCACCTTATTAATAATAATAGTGCCCATCTGCAGCGAGCCGGAAATTCTCAGCACCTGGGTTGAGGGCACCACAAGCTCTGTGATTTGAGCCGTGAGGTGCACGTCGCCTTTCACGGTGAGTGTTCCGTCGTTGGGTTTGGTCTTTGCCGTGAACACAGCCTTGTTGCGGTCGTTGAACGAAGCAATGTCGAACCGGTTCAACGTGAAATAGAGTTTCAGTTGCTTGCCGTTGCCACCGGGTATGTTCACGGTGCTGAACTTCACCGAGTTGTCGGCAGCCGAGAACACGCCTCCTGCCTCAGACTGGTCGCTCTTGTAGGTGAGCTCCAAGAACTTGGGCAAGGTGATGGTGAGGTTCTTGATGGTTTTAATGCCCTTGGGGATGTTGATGGTGATTACGGCATTGTCGTTGATCACGGCATATTCCAGCTCCCTCACCTCGTCTGATACTGTGGTGTTGTAGTTGAAGGCCGTGAGCCACTGGTCGATGTTGGCAGCCTCTGTACCGGTTGGAACAGCAAAGCTGCTCCCCACAGGAATAGCAATGCCGTTGAGCAGGTCGCTCAGGTTGATGTCAATGGGGTTGGAAGTCATGCTTGGTGCTCCCAGGTTAATCTCGTTGATGGTGATGTTCACCGGGTCTACGCTTTCCGGAGCTTTACCAAACCGGTAGTCGCCGTTCTCTTCCACTTTCACCAGCTCCTCACCCTCAATTTTCAGAATGTCGTCGAGAATGATTTCTATGGAGTTGTCGTTGGTGAGCCGTAACCCATCAGCGTTTACGCCAATGGTGGTGTCTAAATCAGAAAGGTCGTAGTCGTTGCCGCAGCTGGTGGTAACGACACAGGCCGACAATGCCAGCACTGTAGCCATGAATGTTGTCTGTCTGCTTGTTTTCATAATGTATCATTTAGTTTTAAAACTTATATGAGCATAGAAGTTTTGGTTGAGTAATTCATTAATTTGGGTCAAAGATACGAAAAATAGTTTAAACTTAAATGTTTTTTTAAATTATTTTTCTCCTTTAACTACCAAATTCATTAAAAACCCTTACCTTTGCATTCTAATTTTGAAGATATGAGCTTAATTTTAAAGATATGAACGTACAAGAACTTGAAAGACAAATGATGAATGAACGGGGCCTCAGTGTCTCGTCTGCTTTACCCGTGCTCATGCGCAAGGTATACACCTGGATGGCACTTGCGCTGTGTATCACTGCCGTTACTGCCTACGGTGTGGCCACTTCACCTCTGCTCATGCAGGCCATCTTCACCAATAAGCTTCTTTTCTGGGGCCTGCTCATAGGTGAAATAGGTCTGGTGGTGTGGCTTTCGTCGCAGCTGCATAAGCTCTCGTTGGGTACAGCCACGCTGCTCTTTGCGCTCTACTCGGCAGTGAACGGTGCCACGCTCTCCATCATTTTTGTTGCCTACTCGATGTCGGTTATCGCCCAAACCTTCTTGGTAACAGCCGGCACCTTTGGCACCATGGCCGCCTATGGCTATTTCACCAAGAGCGACCTCACCTCGTGGGGTAAGCTGCTTTTTATGGCACTTATCGGCCTTATACTGGCCAGTGTGGTGAACATCTTTTTGGGCAATGGCATGCTCGACCTGATTATCTCGTATGTGGGTGTGCTGGTGTTTGTGGGCCTCACTGCCTACGACTCCCAGAAAATCAAGCAAATGCTCTTCACACAAGAGTATGCCGACGAGGGTGCACAGAAGTTGGCGCTCATGGGAGCGCTCACCCTTTACCTCGACTTTGTGAACCTGTTCCTCTACCTGCTGCGCATCTTCGGCCGCAGAGATTAAGTATTATCATTGGAAATGAAAAAAATGAAAATTGTTGTGGCAGCACTCATGTGCCTGTCACTAACCGCTTGCGGCGGTTTGGGAAACCTCGGTGGTGGCACCGACAGTTCTAACTCTTCTTCTTCGGGTGCAGGCGACATGCTGGGCACCATCTTCAGTGCCGTCACCAACAAAGATGCACTGGGCAATGCCGTGCGCAGTGTGATTGGCACCGACAAGCCCAAGAAGAAAGACCTGATTGCCACTTGGCATTATCAGCAGCCGGGGGCAGCCTTCACCAGCGAGAATCTGCTCGCCAAGGCTGGCGGCGAAGTGGCTGCCACACAGGTGAAAGAAAAGCTCGCCTCTTATTATGCCACGGTGGGCATCAGCTCGAGCAACACCTACATTCAGTTTAAAGACGACAACACCTTCTCGGGAAAAATCGACGGCAAGGCGATTAGCGGTTCGTATACCTATAACGAAGACGACTGCAAGCTGGAAATGAAGATGTTGCTTTTCAGTGCCACGGCCTATGCCAAGAAAACCACGGTGGGCATGAGCATTCTCTTTGAATCGAAGAAACTGCTCACGCTGTTGCAAACCATGGCGGCCCTGAGCGGCAACTCTACGCTCGAAACCATGGGCGACCTGAGTAAGAACTACGATGGTGTGCGCATTGGCTTCGACATGAAGAAGTAGCGTTCACTATCCCATCACCACGTCGAGCACCATCATCAGCACAAAGCCAATGGCAAAGCCAATGGTGCTCAGGTTTGAATGTTCGCCTTCGCTGGCTTCGGGTATCAGATTCACATGAAAGAGAAGGTTTTTGAAGAAAAAGATTGAAAAAGTTGTGAGATAAGTATTAAATATGTAACTTTGCACTAATGTAAACTTACGGATAAATACAAAACAACTATGGCAAAGAAAGAAATTGAAGAGGGTGCAACCGTGAACCCGCAGTCGGAGAAATTGAAAGCGCTGCAGGCTGCCATGTCGAAGATAGAAAAAGACTACGGAAAAGGCAGCATCATGAAACTGGGCGACGAACATATAGAAAATGTAGAGGTGATTCCAACCGGCTCTATCGGACTTGATATGGCGCTCGGAGTGGGGGGCTATCCCAAAGGACGCATCATCGAGATTTACGGACCGGAGTCGTCGGGTAAAACAACTCTGGCCATTCATGCCATTGCCGAGGCGCAGAAACAAGGGGGCATAGCTGCGTTCATCGATGCCGAACATGCCTTCGACCGCTTCTATGCTGCCAAACTGGGGGTGGACGTAGACAACCTCTGGATTTCGCAACCCGACAACGGTGAACAGGCGCTCGAAATTGCCGACCAGCTGATTCGGTCAAGTGCTATCGACATCATCGTAATCGACTCGGTGGCTGCGCTCACTCCCAAGAAAGAGATTGAAGGCGACATGGGCGACTCGGCAGTGGGACTGCAGGCTCGACTGATGAGCCAGGCGCTGCGCAAGCTCACATCAACCATTGCCAAAACAAACACTACATGCATCTTCATCAACCAGCTGCGCGAGAAAATCGGGGTTATGTTTGGAAATCCCGAAACAACCACCGGCGGTAACGCTCTGAAATTCTATGCCTCGGTGCGCATCGACATCAGAAAATCTACTCCCATCAAAGACGGTGAAGAGGTGCTCGGAAACCTCACCAAGGTGAAGGTGGTGAAAAATAAGGTGGCACCTCCCTTCCGCCGGGCCGAGTTCGACATCATGTTCGGCGAGGGCATCTCAAAGGTGGGCGAGATTGTAGACCTCGGCGTGGAGTTTGGCGTTATTCAGAAGAGTGGGTCGTGGTTCTCTTACCAAGGCTCGAAACTCGCACAGGGGCGCGATGCCGTGAAAACTCTGCTGCGCGACAATCCTGAGCTCTGCGACGAACTGGAAGCACAGATCAAGCAAATCCTGGCCGACAAACAGCCATGATAACTGACAGACTTTATTTCCTTGATGCGTGTGAGAGCTTGGCAGACTGACAAGTTGTCACCATCAAAACAACCATGTGCCAGTGATTTTGTCATTGGCACATGGTTTGTTATTATAGGTATGTCATCAAGCGGGTTGCGAACAAACGCACACGCATATATATAATAAGGTGGCACGAGAGTAATAAAACGAATAAAAAACAAAAAAATAAAAGTATTATGGGAAAGATTATTGGAATAGACTTAGGAACAACTAACAGCTGTGTTGCCGTGTTTGAAGGCAACGAGCCTGTAGTAATTGCAAACAGTGAGGGTAAGCGCACCACACCTTCTGTGGTAGGCTTCGTGAAAGATGGAGAACGCAAGGTGGGCGACCCTGCCAAGCGTCAGGCCATCACCAACCCTAAGAACACTGTTTACTCAATCAAACGCTTCATGGGCGAAACATACGCTCAGGCTCAGAAAGAGGCCGAACGCGTGCCCTTTACAGTGGTGAACGAGGGTGGCGTGCCCCGTGTAGATATCGACGGACGCAAATACACTCCGCAGGAAATTTCGGCCATGGTGCTGCAGAAGATGAAAAAGACTGCCGAAGACTATCTCGGACAGGAAGTGACCGATGCCGTTATCACCGTGCCGGCCTACTTCTCTGATTCACAGCGTCAGGCTACGAAAGAGGCCGGACAGATTGCCGGACTCAACGTGCAGCGTATCGTGAACGAGCCTACTGCCGCTGCTCTGGCATACGGTGTAGACAAGGCTAACAAAGATATGAAGATTGCAGTGTTCGACCTCGGTGGCGGTACGTTCGATATCTCTATCCTGGAGTTCGGCGGCGGTGTGTTTGAGGTGCTCTCTACCAATGGTGATACTCACCTCGGCGGCGACGACTTCGACCAGGTAATCATCGACTGGCTGGTGCAGGGCTTCAAGGCCGATGAAGGCATCGACCTCTCGAAAGACCCCATGGCTATGCAGCGACTGAAAGAGGCTGCCGAAAAAGCAAAGATTGAACTGTCGAGCTCTACAACAACAGAAATCAACCTGCCCTATATCTCGGCTGAGGGGGGTGTGCCCAAGCACTTGGTAAAGAGCCTCACCCGTGCTCAGTTCGAACAGCTCGCACATGGACTTATTCAGGCTTGCCTCGTGCCCTGCCAGAATGCTATCCGTGATGCAAAACTCTCTACAAGCGACATCGACGAGGTTATCCTCGTGGGCGGCTCGAGCCGTATTCCTGCCGTGCAGACGCTGGTGAAGAACTACTTCGGCAAGGAACCCAGCAAGGGCGTTAACCCCGACGAGGTGGTGGCTGTGGGTGCTTCCATTCAGGGTGCCATCCTCAACAAAGAAGGCGGCGTGGGCGACATCGTTCTGCTCGACGTTACTCCGCTTACACTGGGTATCGAAACCATGGGCGGTGTGATGACCAAGCTCATCGAGGCCAACACCACCATCCCCTGCAAGAAGAGCGAAGTGTTCTCTACCGCTGTTGACAACCAAACGGCTGTAACCATTCATGTGCTTCAGGGCGAGCGCCCCATGGCCGCACAGAACAAGTCTATCGGACAGTTCAACCTCGAAGGCATCGCTCCCGCACGTCGTGGCGTTCCACAGATTGAAGTAACCTTCGACATCGATGCCAACGGTATCCTCAACGTTAGTGCCAAAGACAAGGCCACCGGCAAGGAACAGGCCATCCGCATTGAGGCTTCCTCTGGCCTGAGTCAGGAAGAGATTGACCGCATGAAGGCAGAGGCCGAGCAGAATGCTGCTGCCGACAAAGCCGAACGCGAGCGTGTAGACAAGATGAACCAGGCCGACTCGATGATCTTCACCACCGAGAACTTCCTGAAAGACAACGGCGACAAGATTCCCGCCGACCAGAAACCGGCCATCGAGAGTGCACTCCAGCAGCTCAAGGATGCTCACAAGGCAGCCGACGTTACAGCCATCGACAATGCCATCAACAACCTCAACCAGGTGATGCAGGCAGCCTCTGCCCAGATGTATAGTCAGGCAGGCCCGCAACCCGGTGCCCAACAAGCCGGCTCAGGCTTCCAAGGCGGACAGCAAACCCAGTCGAACCCCAACGACGAAGTGCAAGACGCCGACTTTGAGGAGGTCAAATGAGACGCATAAGTAAAGACATAACAAAACACTATCAAATGGCGTGTAGCTCAACGAGTTACACGCCATTTGCTTTTTATGGGCTCATGTTTTCTATGTGCTTATTCTGCCTTTTTTTACGGCTTTTTTGTTACATGTGTGTAGC
>CACXFT010000013.1 GCA_902767045.1 uncultured Prevotellaceae bacterium
AACAGGGATTTCTTCTTGGTGACTTGGGTGACTCAGGAAAATTGTGTACCTTTGCAGCATGTTCCCGCGCAAGAAGAAAAACAGGACTGGCACCATCAGTGTCGTAGTGGTTGCTTCGCCGGAAGTGCTGGAGCGGGAAATGTTCGATGAGCACAAGGCAGCGGCGGTGTTTGCCGTTGCGGGTGGATGGAGTGGACTTGTCTTAATTGGAACCAGCCAAGCATCGACTTCTATCTCTCGCTCGGAGCCGTGCCGATGAAGGAGTGGACGGTGTATCGGTTGGATTCAGCAGCGTTGGAACGATTATCAACAACATAAATGTAGAATACGACTATAATACGACTATGACAGAGAAAGAAAAAATGCTCGCTGGCGAGGTGTATGATGCCACAGACCCGGAACTGTTGTGCGAACTGGCTGAGACAAGGGAGCGCATACATGACTACAACGCCCTTCGGCCCTCTGAAACGGAGAAGATGAGGGCGATTCTGAAAGGGTTGCTGGGTGGTATCGGTGATGACGGGATTATCATCAACCAGCCGTTCCGCTGTGACTATGGTAAGCAAATCTGCGTTGGTAAGCGATTCTTCGCCAACTTCAACTTCACAGTGCTTGATGAAGCCCGTGTTACTATCGGCGATGACTGCTTCATAGGCCCTAACGTCAGCATCTATACTGCTTGTCACAGCACAGACCCTGTGGAGCGCAATACCCGGCAGGAGTGGGCCCGCCCCGTCACCATCGGCAACAATGTGTGGATTGGTGGCAGCGTTACTATCCTGCCTGGTGTCACCATCGGAGATAACGTCAGTATCGGGGCTGGCTCAGTCGTGGTTCACGACATCCCCAGCAATACCGTTGCCGTGGGTAATCCCTGCAAGGTAATCAAGACTCTTTAATTCTCTAATCAAACCCTAAGGTTTTGGGTTGAGGGCCGAGAGCTGAGAATCATTTGATATACTTCACCTTTGAACCATCGCGGGGCTTGGCTTCAGGCTGTTCATCGGGATAGCCGATAGAAATCACATAAAGCAGTTTGTAGTCGGCGGGTATGTCAAGACTCTCACGGAAGGCTTTCGCTTTCTCGTCGGTTGTCAAGAAACGCACAGGTCCGGTTTGAATGCAAGTGCCAAGTCCCAGCGACTGTGCAGCCAGCATCATGTTCTGCCCCATGAGTCCGGCATCGAGGTCGAACCTGCCGTTGGCCGGAGCGCAAACACAAATAAGGTTTGGTGCATTGCGGGTTTGCTCTTTCACGTTGGCCATCAGTTGGGGGTCTTCAATAATGCGCACTGCCCAGTTTTGTCGATTCATGGCACTTGGCGCATTGATGCCTGCAAGGGCCACGGTTTCCAGCTTCTCGTGTTCAACGGGTTTGTCGAGATACTTGCGCACGGAACGTCGCTCCATGATGTTGCTCAGCACGGGGTTCACCTCCATCTGCATGTCGGCCTCGATGGTGGCCACTTGGTCGCGCGACTCGTAACGTTTGATAACCTTACCGTTGCGCCCAATCAGGAACTTGGTGAAGTTCCATTTGATGTCGCCGCCGCCAGCCTGTTCCTTCAGCCATGTGTAAAGGGGATGGGCCTGGGTGCCGTTCACGTCAATCTTGTCGAACTGAGGGAAATGAATGTCGAAATTGGTTGTGCAGAAGCTGTGAATCTCTTGAATGGTTCCGGGAGCCTGCTCGCCAAACTGGTTGCAGGGGAAGTCGAGAATCTCGAAACCCTGCAGATGATATTTCTGATAGAGCTGCTCCAGGTCTTTATATTGTGGTGTGAATCCGCACCGGGTGGCAGTGTTCACAATCAGCAACACCTTGCCTTTGTAGTCGGAGAGAGACACCCTCTGACCAACATCGTCCATTACCTTGAAATCATAAATACTCTGAGCCGAAAGGGTGAGTACCCCCATTGTGGCCATCAGACAGAAAAACAGTTTTTTCATCATGTTGATAGTTTTTGTGAATAATAGTGTATGTTTTTTCTTTTATTATCTCTCGAGGTATTGTAAGATAAAGCTCTCGGCCACGGGCAGAAAGCGGTTGTGCCCCTTGTTGTTGAGGTGGGCATGGTCGCGCCGTCCGCCCTGGAAGTAGATGTCGCGGAAGGTGTCGCTTCGTGCAAAGATGTTGCTTCGGCGATAGGCGTCGAAGACGGGAATGCCCCAGCTGCCGCACACGTCGATGGTGGCATCCACAATTTGCAGGAAGTGCGGGTCGTTGTGGCTCCACGGTGTGAACCACAGAATGCGTGCTGTTGGATAGCGTTCGATGAGTCCCTGACAAACTTCTCCGAGTCGTTGCCGGTAGAGGGGCAGGCCGATGGAGTCGAGTAGGGCGGCATCGTTGTGTCCGGCAATCACAATGATCAGGTCCAGCGAGTCGGCCATCTCTTGGTATCGTTTCCACAGGGCAGGCCCGAACCGCTCGCGGTCTATGGCCACGCAGCCTCCGTTGCGCCCATAGTTAAGATATTGGAAATGGTGGCGCTGTGCAAACTTATAGTGCCAGGTGTTTTCAACAGGTTCGCGGTGGTTGCGCACATAGCTGTCGCCGATGACCGCCATTCTCGGGTTTTGTGCCGATGCAGGGAGCGGGGCAAGCCAAAGCAGAAAGCAGAAAGCAGAAAGCAGAAAGCAACGGCGCGGAGCCAAAGCAGAAAGCAGAACGCCGAAAGCAGAAAGCAGATTCTTCTTCATATCAGTTGTAAGTTTTGATGGATGTGCAAAGATAGTGAAAAGAAATGAACCGCAAAAAGATTTTTTTTTATAATTTTGCACCTTGAAAATAAATAAAAGCAATGATAGCAATTGAAGGACTGAAAGTGGAGTTCGGGGCGAAGCCCTTGTTCAGCGGTGCCAGCTTTGTGGTGAACGACCGCGACCGCATAGCACTTGTGGGTAAGAATGGGGCCGGAAAGTCAACGCTGCTGAAGATTATCAGCGGGCAACAGGCGCCCACAGCGGGCACCGTTGCCATACCCACCGACACCACCATTGGTTACCTGCCGCAGGTGATGAAGCTTGCCGATGACACCACCGTTAGAGAAGAAACACGCAAAGCCTTTTCCAGTCAAACACGCATGAAAGAGCGTTTGGAGCGCATGCAACGCGAACTGGCCGAGCGCACCGACTACGAGAGCGAAAGCTACACCCAGCTGGTGGAAAGGTTCACTGCCGAGCATGAGCGTTTTCAGATGTTCGGAGGCGAAGGGTATGAAGCAGAGATGGAACGCACGCTAACCGGACTGGGATTCGAGCGCACCGACTTCGACCGTCCCACAAGAGAGTTCTCCGGCGGATGGCGCATGCGCATTGAACTGGCCAAGATATTGTTGCGCCATCCCGATGTGCTTCTGCTCGATGAACCCACCAACCACTTGGATATTGAGTCGATACAATGGCTGGAACAATTCCTGGCACAGTCGCCATCGGCGGTGGTGTTGGTTTCGCACGACCGCGCATTTATTAATAATGTGACGAACCGCACACTCGAAATATCGTGCGGACAGATTGTCGACTACCGTGTGAAATACAACGACTATGTGGTGCTTCGCAAAGAAAGGCGTGAGCAGCAGTTGCGTGCGTGGGAAAATCAGCAACGCGAGATTGCCGACATGAAAGCATTCATTGAGCGGTTCCGATATCAGGCTACCAAGGCCGTGCAGGTGCAACAGAAGGTGAAGCAGTTAGAGAAGATTGTGCCCATTGAGATAGACGAAGTAGACAACAGTGCCCTTCACCTGAAGTTCCCGCCCTGTTTGCGTTCGGGCGACTATCCCATCATCTGCGATGGGGTGGGCAAAAGCTTTGGCACGCATCAAGTGTTTTCGGGTGTAACCTTCACCATCAAGCGAGGCGAGAAAGTGGCTTTCGTGGGTAAGAACGGTGAAGGAAAGTCAACGTTGGTGAAGTGCATCATGCAAGAAATTGGTGACTTCGAGGGAGAACTGAAGATTGGGCACAACGTGCAGATTGGCTATTTTGCCCAGAACCAGGCACAAATGCTTGACGAGCAGCTAACCGTGTTTGAAACCATCGACCGTGTGGCACGCGGAGAAGTTCGGTTGCGCATCAACGACATTCTCGGTGCTTTCATGTTTGGCGGCGAGGCGAGCGAGAAACGAGTGAAGGTGCTCTCGGGTGGCGAGCGCAGCCGGTTGGCCATGATCAAGCTGCTGTTGGAACCCGTGAACCTGCTCATCCTCGACGAGCCTACCAACCACCTCGACATGCAGTCGAAGGATGTGCTCAAGGAAGCCATACGCGCCTTCGACGGTACAGCCATCATTGTGAGCCACGACCGCGAATTTCTCGACGGACTGGTGAGCAAGGTGTATGAGTTTGGCGGCGGTAAGGTTCGGGAGCATCTTGGCGGCATCTACGATTGGCTGGCGCATGCCCAGACTTCAGCTACTGCCACCACCTCTCAGACCGCACCCCAGGCACCTCAGCAGAAAGAGGGCGAGAAAGATGCTCCCGCGCCAGCAAAAGACCTGGCAAAGGTGAACTACGCCGAGCGCAAGGAAATGCAAAAGCGGATGAAGAAGGCCGAGAAAGCTGTGAAAGAGTCGGAAGAGAAAATAGCAAAGATGGAGGCTCGCGTGAAGGAAATGGAACAACAGCTGGCAATTCCCGAGCGGGCTGCCGACATGAAGCTCATTGCCGAATATGCCGAAACGATGAAACAGCTTGATGCTGAGAACGAACGCTGGCTCTCACTCTCGGAAGAGCTGGAACAAGCCGCTGCGTTCCTAAATGATAAATGAGGCGCTGCGCTAAATGATAAATGATAAATGAGGCGCTTCGCTAAATGATAAATCAATTAAATACACAAAACGAAATGAAAATGAACACAGTGATTCCAATGGTCTTGATGATGATGATGCCCGTTGCAGGCATGGCACAGGGAAAGACCGGAATTAAAATGGAAAACTTAGACAAGAGTGTGAAGCCCGCAGAGGACTTCTACCAGTTTGCAACCGGCGGATGGCAGCAGCGCAATCCACTGCCCGCCGCTTATTCGCGCTTCGGCAGCTTCGACATGTTGCAGGAAGACAACAACAAACGCATCAACTCAATTCTCGACGAGCTGCAGAAGAAAACCTTCGCCGATGGCACCGTGGAGCGAAAACTCTCTGACTTCTATAAGCTTGCCATGGACAGCGTGCGACGCGAAAAAGAGGGCATCGTTCCCGTTAAACCCTTGCTCGATGAGATTGAGACCGCTGCCGATAAGCAGGCGCTCGAGGCTGTTCAGCGTAAGTATGCTGTCTTCGGCTATGGCATGTCGTATGGTTACGGATTCGGAGCCGATGAGAAAAACGTAACAATGAACATCCTGAGCGTCAGTCAGGGCGGACTCACCCTGGGTCAGCGCGACTACTATGTGAACGACGATGAAGCCACCGTGAAGATTCGCGAGGCCTACCGCCAACACATCGTGCGCATGTTCAAGCTGTTCGGCTTCACCGAGGCACAGGCCGTGGCCAAGCGCGATGCCGTGTTCCGCTTTGAAACAGCACTGGCACTGGTATCGAAGAGCCGCACCGAGCTGCGCGACCCCCAGGCCAACTACAACAAGATGACCCTGCAGGAGTTTAAAGCCAACTATCCCCACCTCGACATTGAAACCATGGCCAATGCCGAAGGCATCAAGAGCGAGTTCATTCAGGAAATGGTGGTGGGACAGCCATCGTTCATGGCAGCCCTCGACAAGCTCTATGCAGCCCTCACTGCCGACGACCTGCGGGCCTACATGCAATGGGATGTGATTATGGGTGCTTCAGCACTGCTCACCGACGAAATTCGCGAGGCCAACTTCGATTTCTTCGGGCGCACCATGACCGGGCGCAAGCAAGACTATCCGCTGTGGAAACGGGCCACCAACCGTGTGCAGAGTGTGATGGGCGAAGCACTGGGCAAGATGTATTGCGACCGCTTCTTCCCCGCATCCTCTAAATCGAAGATGGAACAGCTGGTGAAAAACCTGCAGACCGCCCTGGGCGAGCGCATTGATGCACAGAAGTGGATGGGAGCAGAAACAAAGGCCAATGCCCATAAGAAACTCTCTACCTTCTATGTGAAAATTGGCTATCCCAACAAGTGGCGCGACTATTCGACTCTCAACATCGACCCTGCCAAGTCGTTCTACGAAAACGTGAAAGCGTGCAGCGAATGGCGCTCTCATCAACATGTAGCGGAAAAAGCAGGTAAGCCAGTAGACAAAGACGAGTGGTTCATGACCCCGCAAACCGTGAATGCCTACTACAACCCCACCACAAACGAAATCTGTTTCCCTGCCGGCATTCTGCAATATCCTTTCTTCGACCCCAATGCCGACGAAGCCTTCAACTATGGTGCCATTGGCGTGGTGATTGGTCATGAGATGACTCATGGCTTCGACGACCAGGGACGGCTGTACGACGACCAGGGATATATGAACGACTGGTGGACCGAGGAAGACGCCAAGGGATTCAATGAGCGTGCCGACCTCTACGACCGTTTCTTCTCGGCTATTGAGGTGCTGCCCGGTCTGAATGCCAACGGACGGCTCACGTTAGGCGAGAACCTTGCCGACCACGGCGGTCTGCAGGTGGCTTGGTATGCTTATAAGAATGCTACTGCAGGGAAAAACCTCAAGACGAAAGACGGATTCACTGCCGACCAGCGCTTCTTCCTGGCATACGCCGGTGTGTGGGGACAGAATATCACCGAAGAGGAAATTCGCCAGCGTGTGAAAAACGACCCCCACTCGTTGGGCGAATGGCGTGTGAACGGAGCCCTGCCTCATATCGATATGTGGTATGAAGCCTTTGGCGTGAAAGAAGGCGACAAGATGTTCATTCCCAAGAGCGAACGCCTCGACCTCTGGTAATCACTCTAAACTCTCCACTCTTATGCCTTTACGACTTCCCGACCGGCTGCCAGCCATTGAACTGCTGAAGAAAGAAAACATCTTCGTGATGGATGCTTCGCGTGCTCATGCGCAAGACATCCGCCCGTTGCGACTGGTTATTCTCAACCTCATGCCGCTCAAAATTACCACCGAGACCGACCTCATCCGGCTGCTCTCGAATACACCGCTGCAAATAGACATCAGTTTCATGAAACTGAAAAGTCACACACCCAAGAACACTCCTATAGAACACATGATGATGTTCTATAAAGACTTTGAAACGCTTCGCAAGGAGAAGTTCGACGGTATGATTATCACCGGTGCACCCGTAGAGCAGATGCCTTTTGAAGAGGTTTCTTATTGGAACGAGATGAAGGAAATCTTCGTTTGGGCACGCACCCATGTAACATCTACGCTCTATATATGCTGGGCAGCCCAAGCGGGACTCTATTATCATTATGGTGTTCCTAAGTATGCGCTTGAAAAGAAAAAGTTCGGCATATTTAAACAGCACCTCTCTGCCGGACCTGCGGTGGCAGCTCACACGCTACCCATCTTCCGCGGATTCGACGACGAGTTCTCGATGCCCCATAGCAGGCATACCGAGGTGAGACGAGCCGATATCCTCGACAACCCCGCTCTCTCGCTCCTTGCAGAAGGAAGCGAGAGCGGGGTGTCGGTGGTGATGGCGCGTGGTGGACGTGAGTTCTTCATCACAGGTCACCTGGAATATGCACCAGACACCCTCGACAAGGAATATAGGCGCGACTTAGGCAAGCGTGACGATGTGGAGATGCCTGTCAACTACTATCGTTATAACAATCCAAATGAACGGCCGCTCGTTACTTGGCGGGCTCATGCCAACCTGTTCTTCTCTAACTGGATTAATTATTACGTCTATCAGGAAACACCCTATAACATTGAAGAAATTGAATAGTAGCCCACGATTGCTTGAACTGCTGGCTCCCGCCAAGAACCTGGCTTGCGGCATAGCTGCCATCGACCATGGTGCCGATGCGGTGTATATTGGTGCCGAAAGGTTTGGTGCGCGAGCTGCGGCCGGCAATTCGATTGCAGATATTGCCGAGCTTTGCAGCTATGCCCATCAGTTTGGGGCAAAGGTGTATGTAACCACCAACACCATCATCTACGACCATGAACTTGCCGACACGTTACAGCTCATGCACAGTTTGAAGAGGGTAGGGGTGGATGCCTTTCTGGTGCAGGACATGGGCATTGTTCAAGAGCTCAGGAATCAGCAACCCCAGCCATTTGTGCTTCATGCTTCAACACAAACCGACAACCGCACGGTGGAAAAAGTGGCTTGGCTGCGTTCCCTTGGTTTCAGGCGCGTGGTGCTGGCTCGCGAACTCTCGTTAGAGGAGATGAGCGAGATTCATCGCCGTGTGCCCGATGTAGAACTGGAAGTGTTTGTGCATGGCGCGTTGTGTGTGAGCTACAGCGGACAGTGCTATGCTTCGCAATATTGCATGGGGCGCAGTGCCAACCGTGGGGAGTGCGCACAGATGTGCCGGATGAAGTACGACCTGGTTGATGCCGACGGCAGGGAGCTGCAGCACCAGCGCTATCTGCTTTCGTTGAAAGACCTCTGTCAGATAGACCATCTCGAAGAGTTGGCCGATGCCGGAGCTGTGTCGTTCAAAATTGAGGGGCGACTGAAAGATGTAGACTATGTGAAGAATGTGGTGGCCGCTTACAGTGAACAACTCAACGAGCTTGTTGCCAGGCGCCCCAATGAGTATGGCAGGGCTTCGGTGGGCGAGGTTGACTATGCCTTCACCCCCAACCTGAAGAAAACTTTCAACCGCGGCTATACCAACTATTTCCTGCAATGCCATCGCAACGAGCACGGGGTGCTCGAAGGGCGGCGAGCAGACATCTTCTCGCCCGATACCCCCAAGGCCATGGGCGAGTATGTGGGCAAGGTGAAAGCTGTTCATCCTGCCACCCGGTTCCACCGTTCCTGCTTCATCGAGATCGATAGCAACCATGCTTTCAGCAACGGTGACGGATTGTGTTTTCTGTTGAAAACCAACGATGGCAGCCGTGAACTTGTGGGGGTTCGTGTGAACCGTGTGGAGGGCAACCGGCTACATCTGTTGAAGATTCCTGAAGGATTGCACACGGGCATGGCTCTTTATCGCAACAATGATGTGGCTTTCTCGAAACTGATGGCAGGCAAGACGGCCGTGAGAAAGATTCCCGTGACAATGCGTTTCGATGTTGTGGCCGACGATGGCAGCGGAGGCAGCTCCCTTCGTTTGCAGTTGAATGCCTGCAGCGAACATGTGGTTGTGCATGAAAAAGCAGATGCCTATCCCGGCGGTGGAGTGAGCAGCGAAACCCAACGCGTGCTCGGCAAATTGGGCAACACCCCCTATAAGTGTGTGGGGTTCGATGAAGGGTCCGACTTCAGTTGGTCTGTTCCTGCAAGCAGTGTGGCTTCGCTCCGCCGGTTGGGGGTGGAAGTACTCAGCAGAAAGTTACAGGAGAAGTTTCTTCAGTCTGCCGCCGATTCAGCATCGGCTGTGCCGCCAGTGCCCTCAGCCTATCCCTGTCAGGTTCCCCCGGCAGGGCAACCCCATTTGCTGAACGTTGCCAACAGTCAGGCCAAGGCTTTTTATGCCGAAGCAGGAGTGGAAGCAGGACAGGCCTTGGAGGTGGTGAACAGTAAGAGCAAACAGCACGATGTGCAGCTGATGCACTGCAGGCACTGCATCAAGTATTCGTTGGGCTATTGCGAAAAGCATGGTGGCCGGAAACCCCGTTGGCGCGAACCGCTTTCGTTGCGACTTGCCGACGGGCGCAAGTTTCGCTTGGCGTTCAATTGTCTGGCATGCGAGATGAAGGTGTTCATGAACCTTACTTTAGTGCTGATGTTCACCGCATGGGCATTGCTCACGTCGTGCTATGGCGAAGGGCAGCAGCGGTCGGAAGTGTTGGTTTCTGAAACCCCCGATTCAACCATCGTTGCCGACAGTGTATCGTTTGGCACCTACCATCACTATGCCGTAAACTACAACTTTGTGGTGAAGGCCGATTCGCTGATGCTGCTTCGGCAGCAGCCCGAAGAACAGATGTTGGAGTTGCTCACCGACTCTTTCGCAGTGAAGCGCCATGCACAGTTGGTGGTGGCCGATGTGCGCACCCTTCCCCTCGACACCATCGACAGCGTTTGGGTGCAGCTTGCCACCGTTGATAGTCAGTTTGGCTGGATTCACGAGTCGGAGCTTTTGCCCGCAGTGGTGCCCGACGACCCCATTTCTCAGTTCATTTCTTTTTTCTCCGACACCCATTTGCTGCTTTCGCTGATAGTTGTCATACTCATTGGCACGGGTTATCTTTTTCGGGTGCTCACGCGGCGCAATGCCCATATTGTGCTTTTCAACGATATAGACTCTTTCTTTCCCGCGCTGCTCACCCTCATCATTGCTGCTGCAGCCACCTTCTATGCCAGCATGCAGATGTTTGCTCCCGAGGTGTGGCGTCACTTCTACTACAATCCCACGCTGAATCCCTTCTCGGTGCCCCCGTCGTTGGGCATCTTCTTAATTTCGGTGTGGGCCATGCTCATTATAGGTTTGGCAGCAGCCGACGACGTGCGCCATCAGTTGCCCGCTGCCGAAGCACTGATGTATCTGGCCGGACTGGGAGCCGTATGTGCAGTGGAGTATATCGTGTTCAGCATCACCACACTCTATTATGTGGGTTATGTGCTGTTGGCTGCCTACACATGGGTGATTGTGAAAATCTATTTACACCGTCATGCAGGCAGGTTTGTGTGCGGAAAGTGCGGACATAAATTGCGCCGCAAAGGGCGTTGCCCCCATTGCGGCGCCATGAATGTTTAGTATAGCCTACTTTCTGAACTTCACCGAGCGTGTGTTGCCACCTGCTTTCCATGTAACGATATAGACTCCGGCGGGAGTAGTTGCCATGGAGAATTCTTCGTTGGCAGTGAAGATGCCAATGCGTGAGCCGTTCAGAGCTGTGACAGTGGCCGTGAAAGTGAGTGCTTCGGGTGTTTCAGAACCGAAGTGCAAGGTTTGGGTCATGGGGTTATAGGCCAGCGCATAATCTTCGGGTTCGGGCATTTCAATGCTTGTTGGCACAACGGGCAGGCTGCCGTTGGGCACAACGAACCACAGGCGGTTCAAGCTCTCGCCGTTTCGGGAGTCGTTGGTATAGCTCAGGATGGCCGTGTAGTCGTTGGCATTGCCCCCTTCGAGGTTGGCAATGTGCTGTGTGTGGCTGTTGAGCAGGTTGTAATAGCCAGCCGTTCCTTGTGGGATGAGGGTCCACAGTTGTCGGGGGTCGCTTTCGTCGGGTGTTGCCGTGTTGAGTCTTGTTCCCACGTTGGTGGTGGCAGTGGCCGTGCCGGTTGTGGGGTCGTTGAGTGCCAGTTGGCTGTTTCGGTTGATGATGATGAAAGTTTTCTCGCCTGCCGGTTTTATTTCCCAGTCCTGCGCATCGTTTTGTTGGTCGTTGGCAAGTTGGTATATGTTGTTTCCGTCGCCCTGGATAGCCTTTTGTGTTTTGGCGTTCACAAGATGGTAATAGAAGTTGTCGGGTTGAAATTCGGGCGTTGGTTCAACGGGTTTCCGTTCGAGGAACGCCTGTTGCAGGTAGGCGCAATGGTCGGTGATGAACTGCTTCACGTCGGCCACATACTGTTCGTAGCTGGAGTAGAGCACCATTTCGTGATAGATGCGCCGGTTGATGCCCCATTTCTCGTAGTTGAGCTCTTGCGACTTTTTGAGCACCCCTGCCAGGCTGTCGCATTTGTGGTGCAGATAGTCAACGAGTCCTTTGCTGATGAGTTCGGTGTATCTGTTGTAGACGAGTTTCTGGAACCATTCATCCTGCCACATGCGGTTCACCCATGCCTGCGAGCCCGAGTAGGCAACATCGGCCATGAGCGAATAGGCCGTGGTGGAGAGTCCGCGTTCGTTGCGTATTCGGTAGTCGTTGTTGTATGCGATGTCGTAGTCCCAGAGCGGTCCCCAGTAGAGTTTCGGGTCGTCTTGTTCTTTATAGAAATAGGTGCTGTAGAAGCCGTCGATATTGGCGCTCACCTCGGTGCAGATATACCAGTTGGCGAGCGAAGTCGAGTCTACATAGGCTCGGTAGCCTGTTTCGGGGTCGGCGAACTGAGCCGAGTACAGGGTGTTGTCGAATTCGTTGATATAGTTTTTGATGTAGTTAGTTTGTTCGCTCACAATGTCTTCGTCGTCGGGATAGTGAATGCGCACGGGTGCCCCATAGTGGTAGGTAGTGAAGCAGTTGCCGTCGCGGAATCCGTCCACTTCGAGCAGGTAACCACCGGTGATGTTGTCGGTAGCTGCCGGTGGCACGGGTTGTTCGGTGATGTTCACCCGATGCGGGCGCACGTCAACCTGGTCGCTAATTTGGTAGGTTCCCTGATAGGTTCCGTTGAGCACCAGATCTACAAACTTGGCCGCGGGGTTGAACTTCATTGAAGCGAACTTTCCCATTTCCGAAGTGAGTGCGTTGCGGAACATAGTTTTGTCGGCAGCATTGGCCAGCAGGGTCCATTTTTTTGTTTTGGCATACCCCGTTCCTAAGAATTTCTCTTTCTGGTTGAACTTGATGCGGTAAGGTTTCTTGGCGAAGCTCCATGTGGAGTTTCCGCGGCCGCGTATCTGCACCGAGTCGTAAGAGGTGATATGCCCCTCTTCGTCAACATAGTGCAGTTTGCAATATTTGTAAACCTCTTTGCTGGTGATGGAATAGCCATCGAAAGTGTTGATGTAGATGGTTGGAATATCGGAGAGATGTTCCCATTGTGCTTGTGCGGTTTGCGTGAGCATGAGCAGCAGAGTGCAAAGGCCGAGAATTTTTTTTATCTTCATATTTTAGTGATGGTTTGATGTGAAGGATTCACGCTGCAAAGTTCTTTCTTTTTTTTGAGATATGCAAGTTTCTGTGTTTCAAAATTATATAAAGATGAGGTCGCTCATCACATTGTCGCTCACAAACAGTCCCTGGCGTGTGAGGTGCAGGTGCCCGTTGTTGAGTTCCAGCAGGTGTTGGTTGATGCTTCTCTGTGCATTTTCGAGCAGATAGGCCGCCATTTGGGGTTCGAGTGTGTTTATGTTGATGCCCTCCACCGTTCTCATAGCCGTGGTAACCAGGTCGTTGTAGCGCGTTGCTGCATCGAGCGTTTCGCTTTCCGACGGCAGCAGGTGGTGTTCGATGCTGTTGATATAGTCGAGCAGGTTGCTTTTGTTCCACGAGCGCGATGTGATGTTGTATGAATGAGCGGCCGCCCCAATGCCTATGTAGGGAATGCCTTGCCAGTAGGCCGAGTTGTGGCGGCTGCGAAAGGGCGAAGGTGCGAGTGGGTTGTCGCCGGCCTTGCGTCGGGCAAAGTTGCTGATTTCGTAATGTTCAAACCCGGCCGCAGTGAGCCGGTCGATGAGCAGTTCATACATGTTGCGTTCGCGTTCTTCGTCGGCATCGGTTCTTGTGGGTTTGTGTTTGTAGAGTGGCGTTCCCTCTTCATACATCAGACAGTAAGCCGAAAGGTGTTCCACCTGCAGGGCGAGTGCCGCATCTATGTCGGCGAGCCACTCTTCGACGGTTTCGCCCGGGAAGCCGAACATTAGGTCGATGCTGATGTTGTTGATGTCAGCTTGGCGCAGCATGTTCACCGCCTTTGCCACCTGCGCGGCTGTGTGCCGCCGGTGCAGAAAGCGCAGTCGTTGGTTGCTGAAAGTCTGTGCGCCCATGGAAACCCGGTTCACCCCCAGGCTTTGCAGCAGCATGGAAAGTTGTGGGGTGACATCGTCGGGATTGCATTCGATGGTAATCTCGGCATCGGCCGCAACCTTATACACCTTATTAATATATAAAAGCAGACGATTGAGGTTGTGGGCCGAAAGCTGCGAAGGCGTTCCTCCACCGATGTAGACCGTTTCAATCACGTCGGTAGAGGTTCGCAAAGCCATCTCAGAGCAGAGTGCATCGGTGTATCGGTCTTGCATTTCCAGCCGTGTGGTGGAATAGAACCCGCAATAGATGCATCTGCTCTTGCAGAAGGGAATGTGAATGTATAAGCCAGCCATGTGAGCAACAGAAATACTTGAATTTGGCGCAAAATTACTAATAAGTTATAAAAGATTGGCAGTTTTTTGCCAAATCTTTTGGCTGTTTATTCAAAAATGCGTAATTTAGACGGCTGAAATTACTAACTACAAAAATCTATTGATATGAAAGTCTACCAAACAAACGAAATTAAAAACATTGCCCTTATTGGCAGTGCGGGAAGCGGCAAGACCACTCTTGCCGAAAGTATGCTGTTCGAAGCCGGTATCATCAAGCGCCGCGGCACAGTAGAGCAGAAGAACACCGTGAGCGACTATTTCCCTGTAGAGCAGGAATACGGCTATTCGGTTTTCCCCACCGTGTTTCATGTTGAGTGGAACAACAAGAAATTGAATATCATCGATTGTCCGGGAAGCGACGACTTTGTGGGTGGTGCCATCACAGCCCTGAACGTTACCGACCAGGCAGTCATTCTTATAAATGGCCAGTATGGTCCCGAAGTGGGCACGCAGAATGCCTTCCGCTACACCGAGAAGCTGCACAAGCCCGTGATTTTTTTGGTGAACCAGCTCGACCGCGACAACTGCGACTTCGATAACATTCTCACCAGCATGCAAGACATTTATGGTTCGAAGTGTGTGCCCGTGCAGTATCCCATTGCCACCGGTGCCGGGTTCAATGCCGTTATCGACGTGTTGCTGATGAAGAAATATTCGTGGAAACCCGAGGGTGGAGCTCCCATCATCGAAGATATTCCCGCCGAAGAGATGGACAAGGCCAAGGAGTTGCATGCAGCTCTGGTGGAAGCCGCTGCTGCCAACGACGACACGCTGATGGAGAAGTTCTTCGAAGAGGAGACCCTCACCGAAGACGAAATGCGCGAAGGCATTCGCAAGGGCCTGGTAACGCGTTCCATCTTCCCCGTGTTCTGCGTGTGCGCTGGTAAAGACATGGGCGTGCGCCGCTTGATGGAGTTCTTGGGCAATGTGGTTCCCTTCGTGAGCGAGATGCCGAAGATTCACAATACGCGTGGCGAGGAGGTTGCTGCCGACGCTGCTGCTCCCACCTCGGTTTATTTCTTCAAGACCGGTCTGGAACCCCACATTGGCGAAGTTTCTTACTTCAAGGTGATGAGCGGAAGCATCAAACCCGGCGACGACCTTTCGAATGCCGACCGCAGTTCTAAGGAGCGCATCGGAACCATCTATGCCTGCGCCGGAGCCAACCGCGTGCCTGTTGACGAACTGAAAGCCGGCGACATTGGCTGCACCGTGAAGCTGAAAGACGTGAAGACCGGAAACACGCTGAATGCCAAGGATTGCGAAAACCGTTTCGACTTCATCAAATATCCCAACTCGAAATATTCGCGCGCTATCAAACCCGTTAACTCTTCTGAAATGGAGAAGCTGATGGCCGCCGTGCTACGCATGCGCCAGGAAGATCCCACATGGGTGGTGGAACAGTCGAAAGAATTGCGGCAGACCATCATTCACGGACAGGGAGAGTTCCACCTGCGCACCCTCAAATGGCGACTGGAGAACAACGAAAAGATTCAGGTACAGTTTGAAGAGCCGAAGATTCCCTATCGCGAAACCATCACCAAGATGGCTCGTGCCGACTATCGCCACAAGAAGCAGTCAGGTGGTGCCGGACAGTTTGGCGAGGTGCACCTGATTGTAGAACCATACGCCGAAGGAATGCCCGACCCAACGTCGTTCAAGATTAACGGTCAGGAGTTTAAGATGAACCTGAAAGGAAAAGAAGAAATTGACCTGGAGTGGGGCGGCAAGCTCGTGTTCATCAACTCGGTGGTGGGTGGTGCCATCGACACCCGTTTCATGCCCGCCATTCTGAAGGGAATTATGGAGCGCATGGAACAGGGACCGCTCACAGGATCCTATGCCCGCGATGTGCGCGTGATTGTTTACGACGGAAAGATGCACCCCGTAGACAGCAACGAACTTTCGTTCATGCTGGCAGCCCGCCAAGCATTCTCGGCAGCCTTCCGCGAGGCCGGTCCGAAGATTCTCGAACCCATCTACGACCTTGAGGTTTATGTGCCGGGCGACTACATGGGCGACGTGATGAGCGACCTGCAAGGCCGCCGCGCCCTCATCATGGGTATGGACAGCGAGGCCGGTTACCAGAAGCTCTCGGCCAAGATTCCGCTCAAAGAACTCTCTAACTATTCTATCGCTCTGAGCTCCATCACCGGCGGACGTGCCTCGTTCAGCACCAAGTTCGCTTCATACGAACTGGTGCCCGCCGACATTCAGCAGCAGCTCATTGCCGCTCACGAGGCAGAAGCCAAAGACGAAGAATAGACCAACCGGCAGCAACCAACTGCCAACAGCCCCGTGGGGCTGAACAAGATAAGGGAATGAAACCGAAAAGTTTCATTCCCTTTTTGCATTTTAGTTATATATGCGTAATTAAGTCTTCGTTAAAAGTTAAAAAGAGTTTATATAGAACAATTCGTTAACATATTTGTGTTAACGAATTAAGACTTTTGCTATCTTTGCCATCGTCAAGAACGCAGACAGTAAAAACCGGCGATATGAAGAAAAGAACCATTTGGATTATAGCAACCATCATGGGCCTCTCGTTTCTGGCTCTCCTCTTTCTCCAGCTCCAATACATCAAAGAGATGGTGGAGATGAAAAAGGAGCAGTTCGATGAGTCGGTGAACCGGGCCCTCTATCAGGCCAGCCGCAATCTGGAACTCAACGAAACCCTCCGCTATTTAGAGAAAGACGTGAACGCCACCGAACGCCGGGCCTTCCGCCAAGACTCAGTGGGCACACGCTCGGGAAACTTCGACGGCACCTTGCAGCAGAGCCATCAATATTCGGTGGTGGGGCAGGATGGAACCATCTATTCGTCGTTTGAACTGAAAACCATTGAAACCAAACCCGCCAACCTGCCCAAGGCGATGATTCTGCACACCGACAAGAACGCCATCTCAGAGGCCAACAAGTCGATGCAGGAAATAGTGAAGAACCGTTACATCTATCAGAAGGCACTGCTCGACGAGGTGGTCTACACCATTCTCTACTCGGCATCAGACAAACCCCTCAAGGAGCGCATCAACTTTAAGATGCTCGACCAAGACCTGAAAGCCGAAATGATGAACAACGGCATCAACATTCCCTACCACTTTAAGGTGACCACACAAGACGGGCGCGAGGTGTACCGCTGTCCCGACTACACCGACGAGGGCGAGGAATACACCTATTCGCAGGTGCTCTTCAGGAACGACCCGCAGTCGAAGATGGGCGTGGTGAACATCCACTTCCCCGACATGAACTCATACATCTTCTCGTCGGTGCGCTTCATGATTCCGTCGGTCATCTTCACACTGGTGCTGCTCATCACCTTCATCATTACCCTGGTGCTGGTGTTCCGGCAAAAGAAATACTCCGAAATCAAGAACGACTTCATCAACAACATGACCCACGAGCTGAAAACCCCTATTGCCAGCATATCACTTGCCGCACAGATGCTCAACGACGACAGCGTGACCAAGAGTCAGCAAATGATGAAACACCTGGGAGGAGTTATCAACGACGAGTCGAAACGGTTGCGCTTCCTGGTGGAAAAAGTGCTGCAGATGTCGATGTTCGACCGCAACAAGGCGGTGTTCAAGAAAAAAGAACTCGACCTGAACGAAATGGTTGAAAACGTGGCACATTCGTTCACACTGCGCGTGGAACACACCGGTGGAAAAATCTACACCGAGATTGAGGCCGTTGACTCGGCATTCTATGCCGATGAGGTGCACTTTCAAAACGTGATTAACAACCTCATCGACAATGCAGTGAAATACCGCAAACCCGACCAGCCCATCGACATTTACCTGAGAACATGGAACGACAGTCAGCACCTCTATCTCTCCATTCGCGACACAGGTATCGGCATCAAGCGGGAAAACCTGAAGAAGGTGTTCGACAAGTTCTACCGCGTTCACACCGGAAACGTTCACGACGTGAAAGGCTTCGGCCTTGGACTCGCCTATGTGAAGAACATCGTAGACCAGCACCAGGGTGAAATAAAGGTAGAGAGTGAATATGGCAAGGGAACCAAGTTCACCATCAAGCTGCCCCTGCTGAGCGAAGATGATAAATAACACACTTGCGAAACACTGATAACACAAGATAATAAATAATGTATAACCCTATAAAACGAAAAGATTATGGAAGAGAATTTGAAAATCCTGTTGTGCGAAGACGATGAAAACCTCGGAATGTTGCTTCGCGAGTATCTTCAAGCCAAGGGCTACACAACCGAACTTTGTCCCGACGGTGAGGCTGGCTACAAAGCTTTCCTGAAGACCAAATACGACATTTGCGTGCTCGACGTGATGATGCCCAAGAAAGACGGCTTCACCCTGGCACAGGAAATACACCAGGCCAATGCCGAAATGCCCATCATCTTCCTCACAGCCAAAACGCTGAAAGACGATATCCTCGAAGGGTTCAAACTCGGCGCCGACGACTACATCACCAAACCCTTCTCGATGGAAGAACTCGTGTTCCGTATTGAGGCCATCTTGCGCAGGGTGCGCGGAAAGAAGAGCAAGGAGTCTACCCTCTACCACATTGGCAAGTTCACCTTCGATACACAGAAGCAGCTACTCTCTATCGGCGAGAAGCAAACCAAGCTCACCACCAAGGAAAACGAGCTGCTGGCGCTGCTCTGCAGTCATACCAACGAGATTCTGCAACGCGACTTCGCCCTGAAGACCATCTGGATCGACGACAACTACTTCAATGCCCGCTCGATGGATGTTTACATCACCAAGCTGCGCAAGCATCTCAAAGACGATGAGCAGATAGAGATTATCAACATCCACGGCAAGGGCTACAAGCTGATTGCACCCGAGGAAGAACAATGATAAGCGTTAAGCGTTGAGCGTTTAACCCCAATCGGTCATTAGAATGTAACACACATCAAAAGCCCCGACGGGGCTTTCGTCACACCCTAATGACCGATTGGGGTTTATCATTTATCATTTATCATTTATCATTTAGCGTAGCGCAGCGCAGCGCCTAATACCGGCTCCGGTGCTTCGCCAAAGCCACATGCAGCACAATGCCGCCGAAGATGAGCAGCAAGCAGGTGAGCAACACCCAGTTGTTGTGGTTCCAGCCCAGGGGAAAGCTGCAAGCAAGCAAAACGGTTCCGCAAAAAGTCATGGGCAGGCCTGATAAAAAAAGCACGAGCCACTTGAAAGATTTCATCAGCTTGTTCATCGGTTGGGTACTTTACACTGTTTATATAAGTTTCCGACCGCAAAGTTAACCATAATATTTGAAAACACCCTTTTCCCACCACCTCTTCTTTCGCTTTTTACCCTCTTTTTGTTGTTTTATGGTTAATAATTCTTAAATAGAAAGGGTGGGGGAGCCTTAAACCCACAAAATATTACTACCTTTGCACCCGCAAATTGCAGGCAGAGGCGTTGAGCCCTGTCAAAAACGTTTTATTTTAATTATTTTATTAATCATTTCAAGTAGTATGAATCAATACGAAACCGTTTTCATTTTGACTCCCGTTTTGTCTGATGAACAGATGAAGGAAACGGTCGCTAAATTCAAGAA
>CACXFT010000014.1 GCA_902767045.1 uncultured Prevotellaceae bacterium
CTGCACCACGTCCACATGCTGAATCTGGTCGGAACGAAGTCGAGAGAGTTCCTTCATGTCCTGCACCCGGCGCCCGTTGATATACACCTCGGCATCGCCGCGCCCAATCACCTTCACGGCTCCGTCGCGCTCTGCCTCTAAGGATGGAATCTTCGAGAGGGCATCGCTCACCGTGCCTGCTTTCTCCAGAATGGTTCCTGCCACAGTAGTTCGCATGGCATCGCCCTTGACACGCGTCTTGGGCAGCCATCCCTTTACCACAACATCCTCCAGCCTCTGTGTTTGGTTATACCATTGTGTAGAGTCCACTGAAAGGCTGTCGCTCTGCGCGAAAGCAGCGGTATTCATCATCATGGCCGCAATAAAGATAAAGCCAATAACAGTTCTCTTTTTCATAATTTAAAATAATTGATGTTTGTTGCATAATTGCGAATGCAAAGTTAAGAGGCACTGCCGGAAGTTGCAAATATCTGGGATATTCTGCAATTTTTTGTGATGAATGGTAATGGAAGTGGAAATTTCTTTGTATTTTTGCCGACCTATGAATCAAGGACAGAAAGAGATTATCCGCATGCGTGTCGTCAGTACCGCCTTTACGACGCTTGCCCTTGCCGTATTCAAGCCCTTCGGACTTGATGCATGGCATTGGCAGGGCTATATGCATCTGGCATGTATCTTTGCACTGGGTGTTGTCGTGTGCATGTTGACTGACGCCGTGATGAAATATCTTGTTCGCAAACCCGTTTCTATGGACGATAGTCGTAGGGATGTTAATTATTTCATTCACCGTAATCTGTACTTCCAGATTATCAACACCCTGCTGGTGACGCTGATGATTTGTATCTATCGCCATTTCGTGATGAGCGGGCGTATTCCTGCCAATCATCTTTCATGGAGCAATTTCTTCGAGACGCTTTTTATTATCGCCTTCTGCTCCTTTGCCATTGGACTCTACTGGCGTTTCAAGTTCCGTAGCCGCTATCTGGCTGAAGAACTGGCGGAAACGAAACTGCTGAATGAGCAGTTGAAGGCAATAAAGCCCTCACCTGTTTCGTCAGCCCCGGCAGATCTGACTCTAACTGGGACAACCAATGAGACCGTCACGCTTCAGGTCTCTGACCTCTTATATATAGAGGCCGTAGGTAACTACGTGAAGGTCTATCACCTTCGTAATGGGGCTGTCCGTGCCGACATGCTCCGCGCCACTTCCAAACAGATAGAAGAAGAGTTGCGTGATTATCCCATGATAGTCCGCTGTCATCGCGCCTTCCTCGTCAACCTTGGTCAGGTAGAGCAAATCGTCTCAAAGTCAGGCAGCATGCAGCTCGTCGTGAAGCTTTGCCCCGAAAGCATTCCTGTTTCGAGAAGCAAAATCTCGCTCATCAAGGAGGCAATCCTTAAAAACTCCAAGTGATTTTCTTTTTTGTTATGTCGCCGGAAGAGAGTTACTCCAGTCGGAATATCTTTTGTTCGCAAATTTCCAGTGCCATGAGGTTCATCTGCCTGCACCTCTTGCACGTTGAGCCTGCGCGAAACGCGCACCGCTATGCGGCACGGTGCGGCAAGCAGTGCACGGCTGCCTATGCCGCTGTAGCAGTGGTTGCCTATCTGCAGGCCAAAGAAGGGGCGGAGCAAAGCCGGGCAGGCTCGCTTCAATAACAAAACGGCGCGGGTTGTCGCGCAGGTAGTTCTGCCATACGGGTAGTTCGTTGTAAGAACGGAGAATGAGGTTGTTATATCCCTTGGCAAAGAGCGGCATTTAGGGGCGCTGAGCTGCTTGCGACGGCGGAGCCGCCGCCTGCTAAGAAACCGCCTGCTGAGAAGGCACCACGTTCTCCGTAGGCTGCGGCTCTGCCGCAGCTATAAGTGCCTTCTCCACCTTCCGGCACCCAGCCTTGAAGCCAGAGATGACCTGCCCCAAATGCACTGGCAGTGATGCCCTCACAAAGAGTTCGTAGGCTCGTATTCCACCTTTACGAGCTCCACCTCTTTATATTTATTGAACGCAAATACAACCATAATCTTTGATAATACAAAGAAACAACCACTTATTTGTTTCACTTACCCACTTATATCAAATTAATTTTGTAAATTTGCAGCAACAAAACAACACATGGTAACATCATAAACAATACATTAAAACAATATTGGCTATATGGCAAGATTTAAGAGAATTCTATTGAAGCTCAGCGGCGAAAGCCTCGCCGGAGCACAGGGGCATGGCATCGACGAGCAGCGCTTGAACGACTATGCCCGCCAGATTAAGGAAATTCACGAGATGGGGGTGCAGATTGGCATTGTTATCGGCGGAGGCAACATCTTCCGCGGACTGAGCGGTTCGCAGAAAGGTTTCGACCGTGTGAAGGGCGACCAGATGGGCATGTGCGCTACCGTAATCAATTCGCTCGCCCTGAGTTCGGCCTTAGGTGCCATTGGGGTGAAAAACAAAGTGCTCACCGCCATACGCATGGAACCCATCGGCGAGTTCTATTCAAAATGGAAGGCTATAGAGGCCATGGAAGCCGGCTATGTGTGCATCTTCTCGGCCGGCACAGGCTCGCCCTACTTCACAACCGACACCGGTTCGTCGCTGCGCGGCATAGAGATTGAAGCCGACGTGATGTTGAAGGGCACCCGCGTTGACGGAGTGTACACCGCCGACCCCGAGAAAGACCCCACCGCCACGAAGTTTACCGACATCAGCTACAGCGAGGTGCTGGCACGCGGACTGAAGGTGATGGACCTCACGGCCATCTGCATGTGCAACGACAACAACCTTCCCATCTATGTGTTCAACATGGACGTGGTTGGCAACCTGCGCCGCGTGATGGATGGCGAAGAGATTGGAACACTTGTTCATCAATAGCTGAGAAGCGCTCAACTCTAAACGCTCAACTCTAAGCTCTCAACTCTAAACTCTACACGTTTAGGTTTCATACAAACGGCATGTAGCACTGCTACATGCCGTTTGTAGCATTGCTACATGCCACATATAGCATTGCTACATACAAGATGTATGAACCCAAAACGTTAACAGTTAGGGTGGTAAGGGTGCTAAAGATCTTGCAAAAAGGCAACTTCCTTGAAAGCGTAAGTGCGCAGTGTGCCCATGCGGTCTTCAAGCAGCAAGTGCCCGTCGGGTTCCACTCCTGAGATTCGCGCTTCAAATATTCCCTTTCTGTCGCTAAAGCGAAAGAACCCTTCACGGCGATACAGCCGGCTAAGATATTGTTCGTGAATATCGGTGAGGGGGTGCGAGGGTATCAGTTCGGAGAGGATGGCAAGAAATTTTTGCAACACATGCTCCCGTTCCACCTCATGCCCCAACAACTGCTTCAGTGAAACCGGATTGGGGGCATCGCTGATGAAATGCGTTTGGTTCACATTCAATCCAATGCCCACAATGCAGTCTTTCACCATGCTACCGTTCAATCTGTTTTCGATGAGTATGCCCGCTATTTTGCGGTCGCCCACATAGATGTCGTTGGGCCACTTGATGCTCACCCCTTCAACCCATGCCGCAACTGTTTGGTGCAGTGCGAGCGCCACCATCTCAGAGATGGCGAACTGCTGCCTTGCAGCAATCTCCACAGGGTGCATGAGTATGGAGAAGAGTAGGTTCTTGCCCCGCTCGCTCTCCCAAGTGTTGCTGCCACAGCCCCGCCCGGCGGTCTGATAGTCGGTGGTGCACACAGTGAGCTGTTCGCCTTCGGTTGGCATATAGCTATGCAGCCAGTTGTTGGTGGAGATGGTTTCTCTGAGATGTATTCGTTTTGTTTTCATCACGCCTCCTCTTCGGGCACGGCGAAGTCGTCGGTAGCTTTTTTGGTAGTGGTTTTGCGGATGGCACGCTTGCGCTTGGGTTTTTCCTCCACCACCGGAGCCTCAGTCTTGATGCCGGCCAGTTCGGGGTCGATCATGATTCGGCCGCAATATTCGCAGGGAATAATTTTCTTGTGCATCTTGATGTCGAGCTGTCGCTGTGGCGGAATTTTATTGAAGCATCCGCCGCAGGCATCGCGCTGCACATACACAATACCCAGTCCGTTGCGTGCACTCTTGCGAATGCGTTTAAAGCCGTCGAGCAGTCGCTTGTCGATTTTTGTTTCCAGTTCCTGAGCTTTCTCCTTCAGGCGCTCTTCCTCTTCTTTTGTTTCCTGCATAATCTCGTTGAGTTCGCTTTTTTTCTCAGCGAGAGCCGTTTGGCGCTCTTCTTTCGTCTGGTGCGCATGATTGAGGTCGGCCTTTCGTTCGTTGATATGGGTGGCAGCCTCTTTGATTTTCTTTTCGCAGAGTTCAATCTCCAGGTTCTTGAATTCAATTTCCTTGGTGAGCGTGTCATACTCGCGGTTGTTTTTCACCTCGTCGAGCTGTTGCTGATACCTGGCCACGATTGCCTGCGCCTGTGCAATCTCACCTTTTTTCATGGTAACGGCAGCTTCGAAGTCTTTAATTTCGTTTTCAATCTTCTCGATGCGGGTGTCCAATCCTGCAATCTCGTCTTCCAGGTCTTGCACCTCAAGGGGCAGTTCGCCACGTAGTGCGCGCTTCTCGTCAATAGCCGATAGCGTCATCTGCAACTGGTAAAGGGTTGTCAGTCTCTCTTCAACCGACAAATCTGTAGTTTCTTTCTTTGCCATAATGTTTTATATATAATGATTTCAATTTTTTCTTCCTTTCACCCTTACACATAGATGATGGGGTTGGTGTTGGTTTCCACAATGCAAGTGGGCATGTTGGGGAACTCTTTTTCAATGATTTCCTGCAGCAGCTGGCAAGTGTATTGTTCGCTCTGATAGTGCCCTATCACACATATTTGAATTTCCTGCTCATGACCGAAGAATTCGTGGTAGCCCATTTCTCCAGTCACAAAGGCATCGGCTCCGGCAGCAATGGCATTGCGCAGCAGAAAAGCCCCTGCCCCACCGCAAAGTGCCACGCGCTGCACCTTTCGGCTGATGAGCTGGTTGGCCTGCAGGCATTTCACGCCGAACTCCCGTTTCAGCAGCTGTATGAAGTCGACCGCCGCCAGCGGTTCCGGCAGTTCTCCCACCACTCCGGAACCATATTCATATACCCCTTCAGCATTTTCGTAGGTGTGCTTTGCTGCAAGCAGTTGCACATTGTCGAGTTGCAGGTGCTGTGCAATTTTAAAGTTCACCCCTCCCATGGCATTATCGAGGTTGGTGTGCATGGCAGCGATGGCAATGCCTTTTTGTATGGCCTTGTAGACGGTGCGCTGCACATAGTCGGCATCCGACACGCAAGAGAGCCTTCGGAAGATGAGAGGATGGTGAGCCACAATGAGGTTGCAGCCGCGTCGTTCGGCTTCGTCAACCACTTTTTCAGTAACGTCAAGGCACAATAAAGCCCCTGATACCTCCGCCTCTGTCAGTCCTACCTGCAGGCCGGCATTATCATAGTCTTCCTGCAAGGGCAGAGGCGCGAAACGTTCAAGGGCACGGAGCACATCTTTAATTTTCACGCTCAGAATAGCATTAAAAAGTTTGTTGGTGTGGCTTTTCCACTCCAATTGAACTGCAAAGTTACGCAAAAAACGTTAAACTCACAGGAAAGCCCCTGTGAGTTTAACGTTTTTTTAGAACTTGAAATCAAGTTGATTCCATTCAGCATTGTCGATGGTGAGTTTGAAGGTTAGGTTTCCATTCTCATCAGGCGAATCGCCGTGTTCGTTGTTATTGTCTTCTTCCCCATCTGTGAAGAAGAAGCCTGTGTAGCGTGTCATCTGGTTTCGGCGGATGGGCACATCGTTGAATTCTTTTTCTTTTACAACGTCCATGTTGGCCTTATAAGCCGTCAGTTTCATGTTGAGTGTTCCTTCCTCTGCACGCGGAAAGGTATAGAAATCGAACGTTCCCGGTTGTCCGATCATTTCGGCTGTAACCTCTCTGTATTCCGCCTGGTTCGATTTCACGCAGCCCAGTCCCGTTGTGGCATCGAAGGTGCTGCTTCCTCCGGTATAATAGAGACGCATCTGCTGCACCCCGCTGGGAATGGTGTCTTGTGTAACGAAGCGCAACATTGCCACTGCCCGTTTCAGCCCGATGCTCACCTCTTGGTTTTGGTTCACGTCAATGGTTCCATAATAATAAAAGGTGTCGGTCACCCTCAGTTTGCCGTCTTCTTTGAAAGTAATCCTCGTGGGGTCGCTCATCTGTGCATTCTCGCTTCCGTTGTGTGCAACAACAACAATCTGGTAGGAGCCCTCGCTGAGAAATAATGTCATTTCGCCGAAGTTCTCGTCGCTGCTCACTTGATGTCTCACATCCAGTTTGGCACCATTCTGATACACCCCATAGCTGATGCGTTTGCAGAGCGAAGCCACCTCGGTGGCGCGTGTGGCTGTGGAGTTGTTATCTATTGGAAGCTGTTCGAACTGCGAGACGTGCAGTTTCACTCTGATGTCGCCGTTCACTACGGCCTCACTCACGTTGGTTGTTTCTGCATCTTCGTTGATGACGGGTTTTTCGCATGCGCAGAGGGCAACCGCAGCCATCAGACCCAGGGCTGCCATTCTAAATAGATGTTTCATGATTGGTTATTAGTTATTTTCGATTTTGGTTTGTTTAGGGGGGGCGTGTTTTCAGTCAATGAACCGGCGTGTTATATCGGCATAGGCATCAATACGGCGGTCGCGCAGGAAGGGCCACCAGCGTCGCACGTTCTCGCTTCGCTCCATGCTAACGTCCACCACCGCCTGTTCCTCTTCTGTTTCCGAAGCGCGATAGAGCAGTTCGCCCTGCGGTCCGGCCACAAACGAACTGCCCCAGAACTGTATATGAGAGAAGGTTCCCTGCTTTGCATCCGTTTCGGCCGTTGTGTTTTCATCTGGTTCAGCCGACGTGTCTTGCCCTTGCAGTTGTTGCAGTCTTTCCAAGCCCACCCTGTTTACGGTGATTACGGGTAGTCCGTTGGCCACGGCATGTCCGCGCTGCACAGTTGTCCAAGCTTCGCGCTGTCGTTGTTGTTCTTCGGCGGGGTCGCTGCTTTCATATCCGATGGCAGTGGGATAGATGAGCAGGTCGGCCCCCTGGAGTGCCATGAGGCGTGCAGCCTCGGGGTACCACTGGTCCCAGCACACCAGCACCCCCAGTCGGCCCACGCTGGTATCGATGGGATGGAAGCCCAGGTCGCCGGGTGTGAAATAGAACTTCTCGTAGTAGGCCGGGTCGTCGGGAATGTGCATTTTTCGATATTTGCCAGCAATGCTTCCGTCGCGTTCCATCACCACCGCCGTGTTGTGATAGAGTCCGGCAGCCCTGCGTTCAAACAGTGAGGTAACGATAACGATGCCCAGCTCGCGCGCCAGCGCGCCGAAGAACTGGGTCGACGGTCCGGGTATAGGTTCAGCCAGGTTGAAGAGGTCCACGTTTTCTTCTTGACAGAAGTAGAGCGAGTTGTGCAGTTCCTGCAGCACCACGAGCTGTGCTCCCTGCTCTGCCAGTTGTTTTATTTTCTCGGCCAGACGATGTTTGTTGTTGTTGCTATCGGCTGTGTTATGCTGTTGAATAATTCCTATTTTCATTTTTGCTTGATTACTCAGATTACTCGGATTACTCGGATTACTCGGATTACTCAGATTACTCAGATTACTCGGATTACTCAGATTACTCAGATTACTCAGATTACTCAGGATTACTCAGGAATCTGCATGGTGAGGCAGTGCACCGCGCCATGCTGCCGGATGATGGTTCGCGAGTCTATGGGAATCATCTCACGGTTGGGGAAGGCCTGCTGAATCACATCGATGGCCTGGCGGTCTTTTTCCGGTTGGTTATACACCGGCACCAGCACCGCACCGTTGATGACGAGGAAGTTAGCGTAGGTTGCCGGCAGTCGTTGCCCTTTCTCTTCTCCCTGCTCCTCGTAGACGGCATCGGGCATGGGCAGGCGCAGCAGTCGGTAGGGTTTCCCCTCCATGGTTCTGAGCGATTGTAGCTGTGCTTCCAGCTCAAGGAAGTCGGCATACTGCTCGTCGGCGGGGTTGTCGCATCCCTGATAGACGAGCGTGTTGCCGGGTGCCATGCGCACGATGGTGTCCACATGTCCGTCGGTATCGTCGCCAACGAGGTTACCATGGTCAATCCACAACACCCTGTTGGCACGCAGCCGCTGTTTCAGCTGTTCTTCAATCTGTTGCCGGGTGAGAGGTTGGTTTCTGTGTGGAGCCATCAGGCATTGCGATGTGGTGAGCAGTGTGCCCTGTCCGTCGCACTCTATCGAACCGCCTTCCAACACAAAGTCTTCGTGGTCTTCAAGGTCAACCGAAAAGAGAAAGTCGCTGAAGGCACGCAGCTTCATCGGCACCAGATTGTCGTAGTCAGCAACGAATTTCTCCCCCCAGCCATTGAACTTGAAATCGAGCCAGCGCGGCAGCGAAGGCTTCTCCGTTTCTTCCGTTCTGCCTTCACTTTCAACGGGCAACAGTGTGATGGGCCCATGGTCGCGAGCCCAGGTGTCGTTGGTTGGAAACGAAACAACACTCACCCTTTCGTGGTCAAGCAAATCTTGTGGAACAAGGTGCTCGTTGAAGGCCACAATCATCACCTTTTCATATTGAACAATGGCACGCGCCATATCTGCCATGGTGTTGATGATGTCTTGCAGATAGGGGCTCCAGTCGGTAGCTTCGTGGGGCCAGGTGAGCAACACTCCCCATTGCGGTTCCCATTCGGCAGGCAACCGGAATTTGGTATTACGATTCATTGAACTTGCTTCTTGTTGGTTGTTTTGCAGTGGCGAAAGTACAAAGAAAAAGCGAAACGCCAAAATGTTATGTTACTTTTTTGGCTGTTTGAAAGAAAAACCGTACTTTTGTCAATCAAATCAAGTAAAAGACTATGACTGCTGAATTTATATTGCGAATATTTGTTGCCGCCTTGCTTGGCGGCATTATCGGACTGGAACGCGAATACCGTGCCAAGGAAGCAGGCTTTCGCACCCACTTTCTGGTGGCCTTGGGGTCGGCATTGTTCATGATTATCTCGGCCTATGGTTTCGAGGGTGCCTTGGTCTCCGACATGCACCGCCTCGACGTTTCGCGCATTGCCGCCCAAGTGGTAACGGGCATTGGATTCATTGGAGCCGGCACCATCATTTTCCAAAAGAACGCCGTTCGCGGGCTCACCACCGCCGCTGGCGTGTGGGTGGTGGCAGCCATCGGTTTGGCTTGCGGTGCGGGCATGTATACACTGGCCACGGCCGCTTCGGTGATGGTGCTCATGGGACTGGAAGCCTTCAACTATTTCCTGCATAAATTCGACAACCATTCGCCCAGCCGCAACAACGAAGAGAAGATGGTTCTGAACGAAGACGAAGCTTAACACCCTCTCATAACCATACCACCATCGTTTATGACGATTGAACTGAAAGACGTTTGCCTGAATGCAGAACCTGCCTGGAACCCCCTCTCGCTCTGTGCCGAAGAGGGTAAGGTGACAAGCATTGTGGCACCGGCCGGCACGGGCAAAACAAGGTTGGCCCTTGCCATACTCGGTCTTGCGCCCATAGCAAGTGGCTGCATCAGCTACGACGGGGCCCTGCTCACACCCAAGTCGGCACCGTTCTTGCGGCAGTATACTGCTTATGTGCCACAGCAACTGCCACCCGACATCGACTCTGCCACAACCATCCTGCGCGATGTGGCATCACGACAGAAACAGGTTGTTATTGTGGATGCACCTTCATTCCATTCGCCCGAAGAAACAACCGAGGCTGTGAAACTGCTCAGGCAGATGGAAAGCGACGGTGCCACCATAGTGCTGTTCTGCCAACCCAATCACCCGCTGCTGCAACAGCTGCCCTCTGTCAGCCATTCCATCACCACCCGAAAATAAAACTTTATTGATTGATGCCTATGCCCTACGCTATACTCTTTGTAAGCCTGTTGTTCCTGACAGTTGCTGTTATCATCTTATACGTTTACAACATTCCGCTGCTGCGCCGTCTTCCCCGTGCCGTGGTAAGGATGCTCATCAACCTGGGCATCACGGCAGCCTGTTTGCATGGCGTGTTTGCCGTTAACCACTGGGGCGTGAGCTTACTGTGGATTCTGTTGATGGTTGTGCTGTCGGCAGCCCTGTCGGTGAACAAGGCCCAACTGAAGCTTTCTCGCTTCTTGGTGCCAGCCTTGGCGGGTGTTGGGGGCGCAGTGTTCATTGTGGGAGTGCTCTCGCTGCTGGCCATCACCGACATCAACGGAGCCGCTGATGCCCGTTTTCTTGTTCCCGTGGCCGGCATTCTTGTTGGCTCACTCATTGAAACCAACGGACGGGCACTCAGAGTCTACTACAGCGGACTTGCCCACCACAGTCAGCTCTACTACTACATGCTGGGCAACGGGGCCACACACAACGAGGCGCTGAAGCATTTCACCCATCGGGCTATGGAAAAATCCATCATACCATCTATCAGCCACATGGCCATGCAAGTGGTGGGAGTGTCGCCTTTGCTGCTGTGGGGCATGCTGCTCGGGGGCATGAGACCTGTGCTGGCAGTAGGCATTCAGGTGCTCATGCTGGTGGCTATGCTGTGCTCGTCGCTGCTCTCGGTGGTGATAACACTCTATGTGGCACGCCGGTTCGCCTTCGATGCCTATCTGCAACTGAAACAAAAAACATAGTGCGTTAGCAAATAACCTCGTCGACCGGAACATCGAGGGGCGACGCAGGCACTTCGCTCACAAGCTGGAAGGGGAAACAAAGGCCCAGCTTGTAGACTTGGGGATGGAGGGCGAGGAAGCGGTCGTAATAGCCCTTGCCCCGGCCCAGCCGGTTGCCCTGCGCATCGAACGCCACACCGGGCACAACGGCCACATCAACCGTGGCCTCTGTCACAGGTTCGGGTTCCAGAATGTGGAAGGCTCCTTGGTGCAAGGCTTCGCTGCCCGCATAAAGGCCCATCTGCATGAGACCATCGCCCACCACCACGGGCAAGAACACCTGCCGCCCCTGCCGGAAAAGCTGTTCAATGGCATGGTGGGTGAACACCTCGTCGGGAAGTGAATGAAAAAACAACACGCTCTGTGCCGCCTGCATGCGCGGATGCGCCAGCAAACGGTTGATAACAGAAAGCGACAATACACGCAGCTGCTGGCTGGTGTATTGTCGCTTTTGTTGTTTGATGTATGCTCGGAGTTCGTTCTTGGTCATCTTTGCTTGCTGCCATTCTTTGTTTGCTTCTTTTCTTCGGGAGCCTTGGGGAAGGCGGTTCCCTCCTTGAACACACGCAGAGCCTGCAGAACGGCGGGGTCGTCGCGGTTCATGTATTGGTGCCATGCCTGTTCGTCGAGCATGTTGTAGATGATGCGACTGTTGATGAATTGCTCCAACAGTTTGTGCGAGCGCTGTATCATCAGGTTGCGCCGGCGCAGTCCGTGGGCATCGGCATAGGCCGCAAACTTCTCCACCGTGTTTTGCTTCACCAGGTAGTTGGCCAGTTCGTCCATCTCCTTGAAGTTGTTCAGCTTCAGCCGGTTGCTGTCGGTGTAGGTGTAGGCAAACTGAAGGATGAGTCCGCTCATGCCTGCCTGCTTATAATAAGAGGTTACGTTGGTGGTGTCTTCTCCCACAAAGATGTCGGGCGTGATGCCTCCCCCACCGTACACCTCTCTTCCAAGACGAGTGTGGTAGGCCGGTCCCGTATGCTTGATGCTGTCTTGCGAGAAATACTCGCCATGCTCGTATCGGCTGATGAGGTCTTTTTCGTAGTTGGCAGCGTCGCCGGAGACATAGGGTTTCTGTATGCAGCGCCCCGACGGACTATAGTAGCGTGCGATGGTGAGCCTGATCATCGACCCGTCGGGAAACTCAATCTGCTGCTGCACCAGTCCCTTGCCAAACGAGCGCCGGCCAATGATGGTAGCGCGGTCGTTGTCTTGCATGGCTCCGGCGAATATTTCCGATGCCGATGCCGACCCTTCGTTGATGAGCACCACAAGCGGTATGTCGGGATAAGAGCCGTGACCGTCGCTGCGGAAGTCTTGACGTGGCGACTTGCGGCCTTCGGTGTAGACGATAAGACGGTTTTTGGGCAGGAACTCGTTGGCTATCTGCACGGCCCGGTCGAGATAGCCGCCGGTGTTGTCGCGCAGGTCAATCACCAGGTTTTCAAAGTTCTCGTCTTCGAGTGTAACCAGTGCTGTGAGCATTTCGGTGTAGGTGGTTTCGCCCCAGTTCTTGATGCGAATGTAACCTGTCTTGTCGTCGAGCATATAGGTGGCCGTGATGCTCTTCAGTGGAATTTCTCCACGGGTAATCACAAACTCCTTCACCTTCTTCTGCCCATAGCGCATCACCCCCACCCTCACCTTGGTGTCTTTGGGTCCTTTCAGTTTGTGCATGGCCTCTTCGTTGGTAAGCTTCTTGCCCACGAAGGGTTTTCCGTCGACGCTCACAATCTTGTCGCCGGCCAGCAGTCCGGCGCGTTCGGCCGGTCCGTTGTTAATCACGTTCTGCACATGCAGGGTGTCTTCGCGAATAACAAATTCGATGCCCACCCCCGAGAACGACCCCTTCAGGTCGTCGTTGGCAATTTGCACATCCTTGGCACTGATATAGACCGAGTGAGGGTCGAGTTCGCTGAGAATCTGCGGGATGGCTTTCTCTACGAGCGAATCGATGTTCACCTCGTCTACATATTGGTCTTCAATGATGCCGAGCAAGTTGCTCAGCCGCGAACTTCCCGACTTGACGATGTTGAGCCGGTTGCCCGAGAAGTGATTGGCAAAGAGTGTGCCAAGCACAATGCCTATGACCACACACATGGCCATCAGCACGGGCATGTATCTGTTTTTATTGTTCATACCTTATTATATATATAGCATGTATTTTTGATTACACCTGCAAGAGCACCACCTCTATGCCGGCGCGCCTGAGCAGGTCTAACCCGTCGGCAAGGCGGTATTGTTCGCCATAGACCACCCGTTTGATGCCGCTCTGGATAATGAGCTTGGCACATTCGATGCAAGGCGAAGACGTAACGTAGAGTGTAGACCCCTCGCTGTTGTTGCTTGAGCGTGCCAGCTTGGTGATGGCATTGGCTTCGGCATGTAGCACATAGGGGTATGTAACGTTGTTGTCGTCTTCACACACATTGTCGAATCCGCTGGGGGTTCCGTTGTAGCCGTCGCTGATAATCATTTTGTCTTTCACCACCAGGGCACCCACCTGCCTGCGTTTGCAGTAGCTGTTTTCGGCCCAGATGCGTGCCATGCGCAGATAGCGCCGGTCAAGAAGTTCTTGTTTGTTGGTCATGGGGTATGGTTGTTCTTTTAATGTTGTTTCGTTCCAGAAGGGCATCGATGGTGGGCTCTTGTCCGCGGAATCGCTTATAGAGCGTCATGGGGTGTTCGGTGCCCCCCTTCGAGAGGATGTTGTCGCGGAAGCTCTGAGCCGTTGCCTGGTCGAAGATGCCGTTGCGCTTGAACAGACTGAAGGCGTCGGCATCGAGCACTTCGGCCCATTTATAGCTGTAGTAGCCGGCCGCATAGCCTCCGGACATGATATGAGAGAACTGCACGGTCATGCATGTGTCGGGCAGTTGCGGTGCAATGATGGCATCGCTCCAGGCCTGTTTTTCAAAGGGAATGATGGGGGCGTTGAACTCCTCGCGCTGGGTGTAATAGGCCATGTCGAGCAAACCGAACGACACTTGGCGCAGGCATCCCATGGCAACCATAAAGTTGCGGCTGCGAATGATGCGGTTGATGAGTTCGTCGGGCATGGGTTCGCCTGTTTGGTAGTGGAAGGCAAAGGTGCGCAGGAAGTCGCGCTCAACCGAGTAGTTCTCCATAAACTGCGAGGGCAGCTCCACAAAATCCCACCACACATTGGTGCCCGAGAGCGCCTCGTAGTGGGTGTTGGCAAACATGCCGTGCAGCGAATGGCCGAACTCATGCAGGAAGGTTTCCACCTCGCCCAGGGTGAGCAGTGCCGGCTTCTCGGGGGTGGGTTTGGTGAGATTCATCACCACACTCACATGCGGACGGATGTTGCGGCCTTTCTCGTCGACCCACTGTCCCTGGAACTCAGTCATCCATGCCCCACCCTGCTTGCCTTTGCGTGGATGGAAATCGGCATAGAACACAGCCAGGTAGGAACCGTCGCGGTCGAACACCTCGTAGGCTTTCACGTCGGGGTGATACACGGGAATATCTTTGTTCTCCTTGAAGGTGATGCCATAGAGCCGGGTGGCCAAACCAAACACGCCTTCTATCACCCGGTCTAACTGGAAATAGGGGCGCAGCATTTCGGCATCGAGGTTGTAGCGTTCCAGTTGCAGCTTATGCGAGCAGAACGACACATCCCAAGGTTGCATGGTATCGGCTGGGTCGGTGGTTTCGCGCTGCCACATTTCTTCCAGTTCGTGCCGTTCCTCTATGGCTTTTTCTTTGTAGGCATCAATCAGGTCGTAGAGCAGCTTGTAAACATGCTCGGTGTCAGTGGCCATGCGGTGCTTGAGCACATATTGGGCATAGGTTTCATAGCCCAGCAGCTGTGCCACTTCGCGCCGCAGGTTCACCAGTCGCTGGCAGATGTCGAGGTTTCCGGTTTTGTTGTGGTGTGTGCACAGGGTGTTGTAGGCCATGTACATTTTCTTTCGCAGGTCGCGCTGGGTGGAATAAGTCATGAAGGGCGAATACGACGGCGAGTCGAGTGTGAAGAGCCATCCCTGCTTGCCTTCTTCGCTGGCGGCATGTGCCGCAGCTTCGCGCGCCGTGGGGGGCAGGCCGTCGAGCTGAGCCGGGTCGGTGATGAGCAGCTGAAAGGCTTTCTTCTCTTTCAGCAGGTTCTGCGAGAACTGCAGCGAGAGCATGCTTCCCTCTTCGGTGAGCTGGCGCAGACGTTCCTTGCCGGTCTCATCGAGCAGGGCACCACTTCTAACGTAGCCTTCATACTCGTCTTCAAGCAGGTGATGCTCTTCGGCAGTGAGCTCGCGGTGTCCCTCGGGCAGCACGCCGGTTTTCTTTGCCTCTTCATACACCTCATACACATGTTTGGTGCGCTCAAAGAGTTTCGGATTCAGACTCACGTCGTTGGCATGCTTGGTGAGTATGGGGTCGAGTTTCTGTGCCAGGTCGTCGAGTTCGTCGCAGGTTTCAGCACTGAGCATATTGGAGAACACCTCCGACACCCTGCCGAGCAGGTCGTAGTAGTGTTCGCCCTTTGAATTATCCACCCGGGCAATGGTGTTGTCGAACGTGGGTTCGGCCGGGTCGTTCACAATCTTGTCAATTTCTTCGTCTTCGCGCCGTATGCCTTCCATAAAAGCTTCTTCGTAGTCTTCTAACCGAATGAGGTTGAAGGGCACTGTTTCGTGGGGGGTGTTATAGGGAAGGAAAAACGGGTTCACCCGTTCTTTGTCTGCTGCCATATTTTCGTTCATTTTCTCTGTTTTCGGTTTTAACCTGCAAAAATACGAAAAATCGGGTGTTCCGCAAAATAAATTGCATGAAAGTTTCTCTACCCTGCATGATTCATAGGACGCTGAAAGCGTTCACTTTCAATGAATAATGCAGCATAGACTAAACATTTTTCACCCCAACTGCTTGTTGTTTCAGAAATTATGCTTACATTTGCATTCCATCTATACATACCTAAACATTACTACCCATGAATACAAATAACAATTATGCAAATAAAAAGGCAACGGTGCTTTTCCGTTGCCTGATGATAATGTGCGTTTATGTGCTGACCGCAGCCACATGCCCGGCACAAGTGAACGAGAAACCTTTCACCGTGCCCGAGGTGACGCAGTGGCAGGGCGGCACGGGCGAAACCCGCCTGAGCGGGCGCATCGTTGTGAAGTCAAAGAACATGAGGGAGGCGGCCCTGGCACTCGCTGCCGACTGCCGGCTGCTCACCGGACATGAGCTTACGCTGGCTTCGGGAAAACCGCAGCCGGGCGACATCGTGTTCACTGCCAAAAAACTCGACAGCATGCCACTTGAGGGCTATCGCATCAACATAGGCACACAAGTTTGCGTGGATGCTCCATCGGCACGGGGGGCTTACTGGGCCACGCGCACACTGCTGCAGCTGATGGACAAAGGCTTTGCAAACGAGGCAACACATGCTAAGGAATTGCCTGCACTGAAACGGGGCGAGATGGTTGACGTGCCACAATACCGCTTGCGCGGATTCATGCTCGACTGCGGGCGCAAGTATATTCCCATGCACTATCTGCAACAATTGGTGAAAGTGATGGCCTACTACAAGATGAACACCTTGCAGCTGCACCTCAACGACAACGGGTTCCGACAGTTCTACGAAAACGACTGGACGAAAACACAGGCGGCTTTCCGACTGCAGTGCGACACCTATCCCGGGCTAACAGCCCGCGACGGCAGCTACACCAAACAAGAGTTTATTGAACTGCAGAAACTGGCCGAAGCCTGCCATGTGGAGATTATTCCGGAAATTGATGCGCCGGCACATGCGCTCGCCTTCACCCACTACAAGCCCGAGCTGGGGTCGAAGGAATTCGGCATGGACCATTTCGACCTCTCCAATCCCGATGTGTACACCTTCATGGACGGACTCTTCAAAGAATATCTGGAAGGGAAGGAACCTGTTTTTCGCGGACCGCGCGTGAACATAGGCACAGACGAATACTCGAATGCACGACCCGAACTGGTGGAGCAGTTCCGCACCTTCACCGACCACTACCTGGCCTTGATTCAGAGCTACGGTAAACAGCCCATGCTGTGGGGCTCGCTCACACATGCCAAAGGCAACACTCCCGTGCGACACGAAGGGGTGCTCATGAGCTGCTGGTCTAACGGCTTTGCCGTGCCCGACTCGATGAAGCAACTGGGCTATCAGCTGGTGTCGATTCCCGACGGAATGGTCTACATCGTGCCGGCGGCAGGATATTACCAAGACTACCTCAACTGTGAACGGCTCTACAACAACTGGACTCCCGCCGTGGTGGGAAACCAAACGTTCACCGAACAAGACCCGCAGATAGAGGGCGGCATGTTTGCCGTGTGGAACGACCACGCCGGCAATGGCATCAGCGTGAAAGACATTCACCACCGACTCTTCCCCGCCATGCAAACCATGGCCACCAAATGCTGGACTGGAAAGAAAACCACCTTCCCTTACGACACCTTCAACCAACAACGACTGCTGCTGAGTGAGGCTCCCGGGGTGAACGAACTGGCCCAGCTGCCGGCCGTACCACTCACACAAGAACAGGTGTTGCCAAATGCACAACTATCTGCAGCCCTGAACGGCATCAGCGAAGCTGGCTACAACAGTCGCATCGCGTTCGACATCGATTGCGCACCCGAAGAGCGGGGCACCATCTTCACCACCGGCCTCAACGCCACTTTCTACCTGAGCGACCCACACACAGGAGCGCTCGGCTTTGCACGCGACGGATACCTCTACACCTTCAACTACCGGCTACCGCAGCAAGGCAGGGTGAGCGTGGCCGTAGAGTGCACCAACACCGAAACACGTCTCTTCATCAACGGACAGCTGAAACAGCGGCTGCCCGTGCTCGACGTGGTGTCGGTAACACCCAACGCACAGATTCAAAACAAGCTCGGCACTCCCTTCATGCCCACCATCTACAGGAGTCCCGCCCGCATGAAATATGTGCAAACACTGGTGTTCCCCCTCCAGCAAACCGGCAACTTCAAGGCAAAGATCACCAACCTGCGCATATCACGACTGTAAACCTCTTATCGGGTAGAGCCGCCCCCTTGGGGATTATGCCCGAAATATTAATTTAGTGCTCACTGGCTATTCAACAACAACCAATGTGCATGCAGCAGAAGCCCCAAAGAAGCGACATAAAACCATCGCCCTGCAAGGGCGGAAGCATTCGTTGCCGGTGCTTCTGCTCTTACAGGGCGATGGTTCATTTTTTTGAGAGGCGGCCTGCTTTTAGAGCAGGGCTTTGAACTTTTCGTCGAGTGTTGACTTGGGGGCTGCGCCCACAAACTTGTCTACCAGCTGGCCACCCTTGAAGAAGAGGATGGTGGGAATGTTGCGCACACCCATCTCCATGGCAATATCGTCTTCTTCGTCAACGTTGCACTTGCCAACAACGATTTTTCCATCGTAGTCGGCTGCCAGTTCCGAGATTACGGGGCCCACCATGCGGCAGGGTCCACACCAGGGTGCCCACAGGTCTACAACCAGGGGCAGGGAGCCGTTTTTGTACTGCTCAAAATTCTCACTTGTGATTGTTACTTCCATGATTCTTTGTTTTTTATGTTAATAATGTTCGGGGATACGGGGTGCGGGGGTTAGTTCACCTTGTATGAGAGATGTTCGCTACTCTCGATGTATTGCACCAGGTGGCGGTCGAGGTTGATGCTTCCGTTGCGCGAGCGCAGCAGCAGGTTGGTGTTGTGCTCACTGTCGTTAAGCTGGAAGAAGAGCTGCGTGGTGCCGGGCGATTCGCTCACAAGGGTAACAATGTCGGTGATGACGGTTTCGTCGAGGTGGGCGGTGTCGCAAACAATGGTAAACTTCTCTATGCTCTGGTTCTTAACCGTTTCGAGGTATTGAATGTCGGTGATGCGCGTTTCAATGAAGGTGCTGGTGGCGAACCGTTTGCTGAACTTCGCCCTCACATAAACCGAGCAGCCTTCTGTGAGCATGCCGCGCCAGTGCCCCCATTCTTCGCCGAAGAGGGCCAGTTCGCCCGAGCCTTCGAAGTCTTCAATGGTAACGAACCCGCAAGGCTCACCCTTTTTGGTAAACTTCGAGCGCACGGTGGTAACAATGCCTCCCAGCACCACTTCTTCTTTCTGGCTGAGCTTTTCTTTATTCTCCAGTTCCGAGCAATGGGTGTTGCAGAGCGAGTTGAGGATGATGCTATAGTCGTCGAGCGGATGTGCCGAGAGGTAGATTCCCACCAGGTCTCGTTCGCGGTTCAGCTTTTCTATGGTGCTCCAGCGTTCGCCCTGCGGAATGGGCGGTGTGGCAATTTCAATGGCATTGCTGTCGCCAAAGAGCGAGTTCTGTGCCTGCTGCTGTTCAGCCTGGTAGAGCTGTCCGTAGCGCACGAGCGTATCGAGGAACATGTTGCCCTTTGAGTCGGAAGCGAAGAAGTTTTCGCGCGGAATGCCAAAGCTGTCGAATCCGCCGCTGAGGGCCAGGCTCTCGAAAGCCTTTCGGTTCACCGCCGTCATGGGCACACGCTGCGCAAAGTCGAAGATATTCTTATAAGGACCGTTCTTCGCGCGTTCATTAATAATAGCCTCTGCTGCGGCATCGCCCATGCCCTTGATGGCAGCCAGTCCGAAGCGGATTTCACCTTTCTTGTTGGTACCAAACTTCAGGTGACTCTCGTTCACATCGGGTCCGAGGGTAGCAATGCCCAACGACTTGCATTCGTCCATGAGCTTGGTTATTTCCGTAATCTGGTCGCGGCGACGACTCATGATGGCAGCCATGTATTCGGCGGGGTAGTTGGCCTTGAGATAGGCCGTTTGAAAAGCCACCCACGAATAGCATGCTGCATGAGACTTGTTGAAGGCATAGGAAGCAAACTTCTCCCAGTCGGCCCAAATCTTCTCCAGCACCTTGGGGTCGTGTCCGTTTTTCTTTCCGCCTTCAATGAACTTTGGCTTCATGGCATCAACAATGTCCTTCTTCTTCTTACCCATAGCCTTTCGCAGGGCATCGCTCTCGCCTCGGGTGAAGTCGGCAAGCTGACGCGAAAGCAACATCACCTGCTCCTGATAGACGGTGATGCCGTATGTATCTTTCAGGTATTTCTCCATGCAGGGAATGTCGTAGGTGATGGGTTCGTCGCCCCGCTTTCGGGCTATGAACGAAGGGATATAGTCCATAGGTCCCGGTCGGTAGAGGGCGTTCATGGCTATGAGGTCTTCGAACACGGTAGGTTTCAAAGCCCTCAGGTGGTTCTGCATGCCCGACGATTCGAACTGGAAGGTACCAATGGTTTGTCCCTTCTGATAGAGTTCGTAGGTTTTGGGGTCGTCGATGGGAATATGGTCGAGGTCGATGTCAATGCCCCGGGTCATCTTGATGTTGGCGCACGCCTCTTTCAGCTCGGAGAGCGTTTTCAGTCCGAGGAAGTCCATTTTGATGAGTCCGGTCGATTCAATCACATGTCCATCGTATTGTGTGCAGTTGGTTTTGGTGTCTTTGAAGTCGGGGTCGTCGGCCGTTGACACCGGCACCCAGTCGCTGATGGGGTCTCGGCAGATGATGAATCCGCAGGCATGTATACCCGTTCCGCGCACGGTGCCTTCGAGCATCTTGGCATATTTGATGGTGTTGCTGAGCTTGGGATCGGGTGAAGCCTCGGCGTCGCGCAGTTCGGGAGTGCATTTGATGGCGTTGGGCAGGTTCATCTTCATGCCGTCGGGCAGACGGTCGGGAATGGCCTTGCACAATGCATTGGAAATTTCGAGCGGCAGCTTCTCAACCCGTGCCACATCCTTGATGGAGTTTTTGGTGGCCATGGTGCTATAGGTGATGATGTGTGCACAGTTTTCGTGGCCATATTTGTCTTCAACCCATTTGAGCACACGTCCGCGCCCGTCGTCGTCGAAGTCGGTATCAATATCAGGCAGCGAAATACGGTCGGGGTTGAGGAAACGCTCAAACAGCAGGTCGTATTTCAGGGGATCTATCTTGGTAATGCCCAAGCAATAGGCCACCACCGACCCTGCCGCCGAACCACGACCGGGTCCCACCATCACTCCCAGCTCGTTGCGGGCCGAGTTGATGAAGTCTTGCACAATGAGAAAGTAGCCCGGGAATCCCATGGTTTTCATAACGTGCAGTTCGAAGCGTATGCGGTCGTCAACCTCTTTTGAAAGCGGCTGGGGGTATCGGCTTTTGGCTCCCTCGTAGGCGAGCTTCGAAAGGTAGTCGGCCTCGAACTTGATGCGGTATATCTTGTCGAACCCGCCCAGGTGGTCTATTTTCTTCTTTCCCTCTTCGGGCGGAAGCGGATTCTCGCCGTTCTCGTCGGTGGTGAACTCATCGTAGAGTTGCTGTTCGGTAAACTTCTGACGCCACTGCTGTTCGGTTCCAAACTCTTCGGGAATGGGAAAGAAGGGCATGATGGGATCGTGGTCGAGACTATACACTTCCACCTTGTCGAGAATCTCGAGTGTGTTGGCAAGTGCCTCGGGCACATCGGCAAAGATGTCGTTCATCTCCTGCTGTGTTTTAAACCACTCTTGTTTTGAGTAGAGCATGCGGTTGGGGTCGTCGAGGTCTTGCTGGGTAGAGAGGCAGAGCAGGTGGTCGTGTGCCTCGGCGTTCTCTTTGTCAACAAAGTGCGCATCGTTGGTGCACACCAGCTTAATGCCATATTCCTTGGCCAGCTCAATGAGCACCTTGTTGGCCTTCTGCTGCAAGGGGAACGTTTCGCGGTTGGCGCGTATGGTGGGGTCGGTAACCTCGTGCCGTTGCAGCTCAAGATAGTAGTCGTTGCCAAACACGCGGTGATACCACTCGATGGCTTCTCGCGCTCCGGCAATGTCGCCCTTCAGGATTTTCTTGGGCACCTCGCCTGCGATGCACGCCGAACAAACAATCAGGTCTTCGTGATACTTCTCCAGGTCTGCCCGGTCGGTGCGCGGCCGGTAGTAGTAGCCATCCACCCACGAGCGCGACACCAGCTTGATGAGGTTTTTGTAGCCATGGTAGTTTTTGGCCAGCACAATCAGGTGATAGCCGCTGTTGTCGCCCATCTCCTTCACCTTATCTTCCTTTCGGCGGTGGGCCACATACATCTCGCAGCCGAAAATGGGCTTAAAGGGAGGCAGTCCCTCTTTCTTGCGCTTTTTGTTCACCCCGTTGCAGATGTCGTGAAACTCTTTGATGCCAAACATGTCGCCGTGGTCGGTGATGGCCATGCCACGCATGCCATCGGCGGTGGCTTTCTCAACAAGTTTCTGAATGCTCGACTGTCCGTCGAGTATTGAATAATAGGTGTGAACGTGCAGGTGTATGAAGTCTTGCATAAGATTTTTTTCGTTTTGAGGTGTAAAGTTACAACTAAAAAGTGAGATACACAAAAGAAGTGTTTGAAAATTTTGCTCAAACCACAAAAAAACCATACCTTTGCAAGTTGGAATGAAGTACACAGTAAATCATGGGAGAAAAAATTAAGAAACTGAAGAAGATAAGAATACACCGCGAAGGAACCGACACGCTCGTTTGGGGCGGCATTGTGATTGCTGCCATAGCCTTGCTGCTGTGGCGAAGTTTTGATACCCACATTCCCTTTTGGGGGTTTGTGGCGGTGTTTGGTGTGGTGTATGCCATTGTGCTTAACTTCTTTCGCTGTCCGGTGCGTTACTTCCCGCAAGAAGACACCGAGCGCATTGTGGTGGCACCGGCCGACGGTAAGATTGTGGTGGTGGAAGAGGTTGACGAAGATGAATACTTCCACGACCGCCGCCTGATGGTGAGCATCTTCATGAGCCTCTTCAACGTGCATGCCAACTGGTTTCCCGTTGACGGAAAGGTAAAATTTGTGAACCACCGGAACGGGAACTTTCACAAGGCTTGGCTGCCCAAGGCAAGCGAAGAGAACGAACATGCCGACGTGATGATTACCACGCCCGAGGGCACCGACATTCTGTGCCGGCAAATTGCCGGTGCAGTGGCTCGCCGCATCGTCACCTATGCCAAAGAGGGCGAAGACTGCTACATCGACGAACACTTAGGGTTCATCAAGTTCGGGTCGCGGGTGGATGTGTATCTGCCATTGGGCACCGAGGTGTGCGTGAAGATGGGACAGAGCACCACGGGCGACCAGACAATCATTGCCCGACTGAAGTAGATGAGGAATGAAGGATGAGGGATGAAAGATGAAGGATGAAAGATGAAAAAGCATATTCCTAACACCATTACTTGCTGCAACCTTGTTTCCGGTTGCATTGCTGTAACATACGCCTTGATGGGCGAACCCGGCATGGCTCTGCTGTGGATTATCATGGGGGCTGTGTTCGATTTCTTCGACGGGATGAGTGCCCGTCTGCTGGGTGTGAGCTCGCCCATTGGCAAGGAGCTGGACTCGCTGGCCGACGATGTAACGTTTGGCGTGGCTCCTTCGGCTATGGTCTATCACGAGCTGTGTGTGATGGAGTGGCCGGCAGCTGTAACTTCGCTTTGCGCTCCCGCCCTGCCCTATCTGCCTTATCTGGCTTTCGTGATGGCGGCGTTCTCGGCACTGCGCCTTGCCAAGTTCAACCTCGACGAGCGACAAACCACTTCGTTCATCGGACTGCCCACACCTGCCAACGCCCTGTTCTGGGGTTCGCTCATTGTGGGGGCCGGCAGATGGATTGAAAGCACGCCCTGGGGGGCAGTGGCTTTGTTGGTGGGCGTGTGTGTGTCGTCGTGGTTGCTGGTGGCCGAACTGCCCATGTTTGCACTGAAGTTCAAGCACTGGGGGTGGAAAGGCAACGAGGTGAAGTATATTTTCATTGTTAGCTGCGTGCCGCTGCTGCTCTTCTTCGGCATCACGGCTTTCGCCTTCATCATTGCGTGGTATATTGTTCTGTCGGCGGTAAAGAGGCCCCACCAATAGCCCAAGGGCCCACGACCCCACCCTAGGAGCCCACCCCTAACCCCTCCCTGGGGAGGGGAACGCTAATGGCTCCGATTACTCCGATTACTCCGATTACTCCGATTACTCTGATTACTCTGATTATTCCGATTACTCTGATTACTCTGATTACTCCGATTACTCCTATTACTCTGATTACTCCGATTACTCCGATTACTCCGATCACTCCAATCACTCCAATCACTCTATAACCTCCTGAACTCTCTCATGGCCGCATTTCTCTACTTCGTTTTGTTCGTTGTGCTCTTCGTGTTCATTTCTGTGGCAGCGATGGGCTTGGTGCTCTTCCACAAAGTGAAGAGCTTTTTGGGCATGGGGAAACAGAGAAGCTCACATACACATTATTATAATAATAGCGCCGGGAACAACAATCGGAACGGAAACAATTATAGCACCGGAAACAACAATAGGGCCGGTGCCCATTGGCAACAACAAGCAAACGACGAGCCAACGGTTGAAGACCGTCGCTCGCCGAATGCAGCTTCGCAGAAAATCATTCCCCGCGAAGAGGGTGAATACGTTGAGTTTGAAGAGGTGAAATGAGAAACCCCACCCTTCTTTTTATGAAGCACCCCTCCTTTTTTATTTGGTGTAGAGGGCAACAATGGTTTCATAGAACCCAACATGCCGGCATCTACCGCACAAGCCAGTTCGTGCTCAAAGGTGTGACCGGCCAGCGTTGCATGATTCTGAAAGGATGCTACCGCATCGAACATCCAATTTTGGTTATCGCATGACCAAGCCGTGGTCACCGCATGACCAAGCAGTGGTCAGGAGCTGACCAAGCAGTGGTCATCGCATGACCAGGCCGTGGTCAGGAGCTGACCAAGCGTTGGTCACTACTGTAGTCCTTTGCAGCAAATCCTTCCATCTACAGTAAGCTTCTTGGTATAATTTGCATTGACGGGTATCATAGAGTTCGATGGTTGCTCCGCTCGCGGTAGCCAGCGCTTCACGAAAGACGGGAGAAAGAAACATGTTTGCACGTCCGGCATGAATATGGTTTATCTTCATGCCCATCTGTTGCATGAAGTCCTAAAAGAAAATGTTTCGTCATAAGATGAATAAAGTTAGCGTTTCGACTGAAAGAACCGTTGCATCAGCTCGCGGCATTCTTCTTCGAGCACACCGGACGTAAGCTGACAGCGTTTGTGCAGGGCACGAGGCGCATAGAGCTGGTAGCCCCGCTTCTCGTCGGCAGCACCGTATACCACGCGCCCCACCTGCGCCCATCCCAAGGCTCCGGCACACATGGTGCAGGGTTCCACCGTTACATAAAGGGTGCACTCGGGCAGGTATTTGCCGCCCAAGGCATTGGCAGCCGCCGTGATAGCCTGCATTTCGGCATGGGCGGTAACGTCGCAAAGGGTTTCGGTGAGATTGTGGGCACGGGCTATGATGCGGTCGCGGCACACCACCACCGCCCCAATGGGAATCTCGCCGGAATCGAAGGCCGCACGGGCCTCGTCGAGCGCACGATGCATGAAAAACTCGTCGCGCTGCTGTTGCTGTGGGTCATTGGCCATAGAGTTCATTGTTTTTTTTGTTACATTATGGTTTCAAAGGTACAAAATAACCTGAAATAATTCACCACGAATGAAAAATATTTGTAACTTTGCCCCCCAAAAAGAGAAAACTACTATGTTTTCCGGTAAACAAGTCAACAACAACTATGATAAAAAGAAACAATTGGGGAATGCTGCTCACAGCAATCATGCTCACTATGATGGTGGTTTGCTGCGGGGGTAAGACTTCTGTAAACAACAATAACCAAGCCGACTCTACAGCTCTGACCGACACAGCCCGCTATGCCGGACTGTGGGCAGAAAAGACTGCCGAGCGCGTGGTAGCGCAGTTCACACCCACCAACAATGGCTTTTCAGTGGAGATTGGATGGCGAGAAGAGGGACTGGCACAGTATGAAGTGTGGACAATGACTGCCCATGCAGTAACCGCCGACTCGCTCACTTATACCAACGGTAAATATGTTATCCGCCGCTTCGAACACCAAGGCGACACGGCATTTGTGGAAGAAACCGTCTACACCGATGGCACTGGCAGCTTCGCTCTCACCACCAACGGCGACTTGCTATGGACCGACCTGAAAGAAGAACCCGACAACCGCGAAACTCTCTTTATGAGAGCTCAGTTTAGCGAAGAAGAAGAAAAAGAAACAACAACGAATTAAATCAAACCGTGGGAATGAATAGAACCCACATTAATAAATTTAAAGAAAATGACTAACGACTTAAGCGTTTTACCCCTTTGGGCTTGGGGGGCTTTCTATATATTGGTATTTATCATGCTGTTCATAGACCTGCGCATGTTTGAAAAAAAAGGACAACACGAGGTGGGAGCCAAGGAAGCCCTGCGCATGACGGGCGTGTGGATTGCCGTGGCAATGGTTTTCGGACTGGGCATCTACCTGTTCTATCCTGTAGACTCACACGAAAAGGCTATGGAATATCTGGCCGGCTACCTGATAGAGAAATCGCTCTCGATGGACAACCTGTTCGTGTTTCTCATGCTTTTCTCGTTCTTCGGCGTGGAAAGAAAATATCAACACGAGGTGCTCTTCTGGGGCATATTCGGTGCTCTGGTGCTGCGCAGCGTGTTCATCTTTGCCGGTGCCGCCATGGTGGAGCGCTTCGAATGGGTGCTCGGACTGTTCGGGCTGTTCCTGGTTTACACCGGTGCCAAAATGTTTGCCCACAAAGATAACCAAGAGGCCGACCTCTCCAAAAACATTATTGTGCGCTGGTTTAAGAAACTGTTCCCTGTTACCGACCAGCATCATGGCGATAAGTTCTTCATCAAGCAAGGCAGCCGATGGTTGGCCACGCCGCTCTTTGTGGCCCTCTTTGTGATTGAGGCTACCGACGTGGCCTTCGCCGTTGACTCCATTCCGGCGGTGTTCTCGGTGTCGCGCGACCCGTTTATCGTGCTCACCAGCAACGTGTTTGCCATTCTGGGACTGCGTGCGCTCTACTTTGCACTGGCTGCCGTGGCCAGCTTGTTCACTTATCTTAAATATGGACTGGGCGTTATCCTCATCTTCGTAGGCGTAAAGATGCTGCTCGCCATGAGCGAATACATCAACCAGCTGGGGGCACTGTGCGGCATGCAACTGAACGTGCCTCATGTGGAGGTGCCCACGCCGTGGAGCCTGCTGTTCATCTTTACCGTGCTTTTCGCCACCATGGGACTTTCCTATCTTACCTCGGCGAAGAAGAAATAACACTCCCACCCTACCCTCTGCACAAACATCAATGAACCTCAGCGAATTTATCAGCGAATGGCACAACGGCAGCGAACGTCTGCTGGTTCACACCAGCGGGTCTACGGGCATGCCCAAACCGCTGTGGGTGGAGAAACGGCGCATGGAAGCGAGTGCCCGCATAACGTGCAACTTTCTGCAGCTCAAAGAAGGCAACACGGCATTGCTCTGTCTGCCGCTCAATTTCATTGCAGGCAAAATGATGGTGGTGCGCAGCCTGGTTCAAAAGCTGAAACTCATTGCTGTTGAACCCAGCGGTCATCCGCTAAGCACTGTTGACGAGCCCATCGACTTTGCCGCCATGATTCCGTTGCAGGTGGCCAATTCGTTGCAGGTTCCAACGGAACGGGAACGGCTCAAACGTATTCGCCACCTCATCATCGGCGGAGGGGCCATCTACGAAGAGCTGGCCGGCGAACTCGCCAACTTTCCACATGCCGTGTGGAGCACTTACGGAATGACCGAAACGCTCTCGCACATTGCCCTGAGAAGACTCAACGGACCTGAGCGCAGCGATTGGTACACGCCATTCGAAGGAGTTTCCGTGAGCCTGAACAACGAACAATGCCTGGTGATTGATGCGCCATTGGTGTGCGAACAGCGACTTGTTACCAACGATATTGGCGAGCTGACCGCCAATGGGTGCTTTCGCATTTTGGGCCGCCGCGACAACGTAGTGTGCTCGGGGGGCGTGAAAATACAAATGGAAGAGGTGGAACGGCTGCTGCGCCCTCACTTGCCGGAGGTGCCGTTCATGATAACGAAATGCAAAGACAAAAAGCTGGGCGAAGCCGTGGTGATGCTCTACGAAGCCAGTGCGCCCACATCGGCTCATCAGTTTTGCGAAAGCCTGTTGCGCGAAACCTGCCAACGGGTGCTGCCCCGCTACTGGCAACCCCGCCACTATGTGAAAACGGCCCACCTCCCCACCACCGAAACAGGTAAGCCAGCACGAGCAAAGGCCCTGCATCTGGCCACGAATGTGGCACCATGATGCAGGGCCTTTGCCCATCAAATAAAAGAAAAGAAACTTACTTAATTCAACTTTCGCAAGTGAATATTCTCTGCATGGTTATGATGATGCCAGAGGCATCAGATAGGGGTAGCCAGCCATTCCTATGGCTGGAAAAATGTTAGGGGTGTGTATCGGGCGTGCCTTTAGGTACGCGACATTCCACTTGTTTGTGTTGCGTACCTAAAGGCACGCTATGAATGGTGGCTATCGTCCCCTCCAGCCATAAGAATGGCTGGCTACC
>CACXFT010000015.1 GCA_902767045.1 uncultured Prevotellaceae bacterium
AAGGCACGCCGTGAATGGTGGATCCATTTCCTCCAGCCATAAGAATGGCTGGCTACCCCTATCATGCCCCGCTGGGGCATTGCTGAGTAGGGTCGCTTCTCCCCTCCCTCGGGAGGGGTAAGGGGGTGGGGTCACTTCTCCCCTCCCTTGGGAGGGGTTGGGGGTGGGGTCGCTGGGGTCGCTGGGGTCGCTGGGGTCGTATATCTATGATTTGCTTGTGGAAATAGTTTCTGCACCAGCTTGACCAAGCGTTTCTGGGTACTTGGTGTGCGCACATACACGGGAGCCACGCGGCAGAGCTCTTCGAGCGGCATCTGCATGAGCACATCGTCGACGGTGGTCTTGGTCATATAGGCCTTCACGATGAGGTTGTTCATCCACTGTTCCCACTCCGGCTTGTTGCCCCAGTAGTGGGCAATGAAGTGCTGTGCCTCGGTCATGTCGGTGAGCTCCTGCAAAGCCACCGAGAAGGAATACTGCTCGATGACGTGCGTAGAGCCCATCAGGTCGAGGATGCCGTCGCAGATGGTGAGCGCCGTCTTGGTCACTACTTCCAACTTGCTTGCGGGCAAACCTATCACCCCGGCATTCCACATGGCATGACTTTCACTCAGGGTGATGCCGGCGAACGTTTTTCCTTTTGCCATGTTCCACATCTTGCGCCCGTTGCCCGTGTAGGTTTCCGGTCCGCCTTCGCGCAGGTGCATGAACGACTTCCCCTCGTTCAGTCGTGAGCGCAGCACGTTCAGGTCGCCGAAAAGGAAGGTGTCGGTGTCGAGATAGATGATGTGTTCGTTGGGGTAGCGCTGGTGCATATACTCCACGGCCTTGATCTTCACACGCCAGAAATAGTGGTGCGGACTCTCCCATTCGCTGATTTGTTCGTTTCTGATGGGAATCACCGTCACGTCGATGTTGTTGTAATACTCCGGGTGGGTGGTAACCACACACACCTCATCCCCTTCCCCGAGCTGTCGGCGGAAGGAGGTCATGGAGAGATAGGCTTCGATGTGGTTGCCCAAGTTCTCACCAAATATTATATAGAATATCTTCATAGTTTACAGTTTATAAGCCCACCCCTAACCCCTCCCCGGGGAGGGGAACGGAAAAGGAGGGGGGGGTGCTGGGGAATTTTTCCTCTTTTTCTTTTCTCTTTTCTCTTCCCTCCATCAGCTTTCCCCTCCCCAGGGAGGGGTTAGGGGTGGGCCGGCGTCAGTCGGTTTTGCGTCATGCGTTCCATGTATTGCTGGATGATGGCTTTCAGTTCGCGCTCCATTTGCCGTTGTTCCTTCGGGTGTTTGGCGAGCAGGTTGTGCTTCATCAGTCGGTCGTTGAGGGCATAGATGGCTTTCGTCTTCTCACCGTCGAACTGCAGCACATAGCCATACTTCACATATTGGTAGATGCCGTTGAGGTAGTTCACGGCAAAGGTCTCTTCGGCCGGTGTGTTCAGCAGGTCTATGCCGAAGCTCAGGTAGGGCTGGTCGTAGCCTAAATGATCAAGCACGGTGGGCATGATGTCTATCTGTTGGGCAATCACCGGCATCATGCCGGGAGCGATGTCGCCCGCAGGGTCGAAGAAGATGATGGGCGAGCAGAATCCGCCAAGGTCGGTGAGATATTCCGGGTGGTTGCTCATGTGGGTGTGGTCGGAAGTGAGCACGAAGAGCGTGTTCTTGAACCACGGCTCACGGCTGGCCCGTTCGAAGAACTTCCGCAGCGCATGGTCGGTGTAGCGGATGCAGCGGTGAATGAGAAGCGGACCTTCGGTGAACACCTCTTGATATTCGTCGGGGATGTTATAAGGGTGGTGCGACGAGAGCGTGAACAGGGTAGTCATGAAAGGCTGTTTCATGTCGTTCATCTTCGTGCAGAAATATTGCAGGAAGGGTTCGTCCCAGATTCCCCAGTGGTTGTCGTAGTCGGCACTGCCTCCGGTGCGCGGGTCGGCTTCGTAGTCTTCACGTCCGTAGTAGTTCTGGAACTTGGTGGCGCGTGCAAAGGCCATGAATCCCATGGAACCACGTTCTGCTCCGTGGAAGAAAGCCGTTTGGTAGCCCTTCTGTCCAAGGCAGTCGGCAAGTCCCGACACACGGTTGGTGGAGTAGGGCGACACGAAGAAAGGTTCCACAAACATAGGTATGCCCGAGAGGATGGAAGGCATGCCGTCGATGCTCTTGCGTCCGTTGCAGTAGGAATGGGTGAAGGTGAGGCTACGGCTGATGAGCGAATCGGTGAAAGGCGTGTAGCCCTGATAGCGTCCGCCCTCCAGGTCGCGGTTGAGTGCCCCAACATATTCGCGTCCGTAGCTCTCGAGGATGATCACCACCACGTTTTTCTTCACAAAGGGATGTGAGGGTTTGGGTGTGTGAATGGGGTTGAAGATGTGCGCCATCTCTTTCTCTGAACCAAAGTAATGGGGAACATCGAAATGCGTTTTCCCGATGGTGCGCAGCAGTGAGAACGGCGTGTTGAGCACCAGTCCGGCCTCGGTGGGCCGGTCGCAGTAGTTGTTGGCCGTGCTCACGGTGACGGGTCGGATGAAGATGCCGCCCCGCATGCCCACCCAACAGAGCGGAGCCACAATGAGCAGCGTGGCGAGCATGTTGAGCGCATAGCGCCCCGGGTGCCAGATGTCGGTGGGTTTCAGTCGTGGTTTCACATAACAGTAAGAGAGCAGTGCCACCACCGCTGCCACCAGTAAGAAGAAATACCAATGGCGCAGGGCCTCAATGCCGAAGATGCCGGCCAGGTTGTTTTCGTTTTGAAATTCATGGAACACCGAAACGGTGGTGCGGCGCAGTGTGTGTTTGAAGTAAACGGCATCGCAGAGGTTCACCACCAGCGCCAGTGTGTTCACGCAGATGAAGAGCCATTTGCAGAATTGCTGATAACCCCGCGCCAGTGCTCCCGGCCATGGCAGCAGCATGAGCACTATCCACAGTGCATTGGTGTAGACGATGGCCGAGGTGTCGAACATGAAGGCCCCTCCCATGAGTTCCAGGGCGTGGTTCCAGCTGATGGAGCCTGCAAAGAAACTGGTGTTCTCGAAGTAGAACACCACCCGTGCCACGGCATACACTGCGTAAGCCAGGAGCGCGTTGCACACAACCGCCACAAGGGGCGAGAGCTTTTTATAGTTCATAGTTTATAGTTCATAGTGAATAGTTATGGCATCAGCTTGTCGTTTACCATGCGGTACATATACTGTTGCACAATGGCTTTCACCTCTCGCTCCATCTTGGCTTGCACCTCGGGCACCTTGCCCACCAGGTTGTGCTCCAGCATGTTGTCGTCGAGCCGGTAGAGGGCTTTCGTCTTCTCACCGTCGAACTGCAGCACATAGCCATACTTCACATACTGATAGGTGCCGTTCACATAGTTCACGGCGAAGGTTTCTTCGGCTGGAGTAGAGAGCAGGTCTATGCCGAATGCCAAATAGGGATGCGGGTAGCCCAAGTGTTCGAGCAGGGTGGGCATGATGTCTATTTGCTGTGCAATGCTCTCGCTCATTCCCGGCTGAATCTCTCCCGAGGGGTCATATATTATAATAGGTACGCGATAGTACCCCAGGTCGGTGCAGAACTCGGGGTAGTGCACCTGACTGGTGTGGTCGCTGGTGAGCACGAAGATGGTGTTCTTGAACCACGGCTGGCGACTGGCACTTTCGAAGAACTTGCCCAAGGCCATGTCAGTGTAGCCGATGCACTGGTGAATTTCCAGTGTTCCTTTGGGAAACTTCCCCTCGTATTTCTCGGGCACCACAAAGGGATGGTGCGACGAAACCGTGAAGAGCGCCGTCATGAAGGGTTCCTTCATCTCGCCCATCTTGGTACAGAAATACTGCAGGAAAGGTTCATCCCAGATGCCCCAGTTCGTGTCGAAGTCGGCCGGTCCGCCAAAGCGTGGGTCGGCCTCATAGTCTTGTCGGCCGTAGTAATCCTGGAATCCCGTTTTGTTGGCAAAGGCCATGAACCCCATCGACCCGCGGTTGGCCCCATGGAAGAATGCCGTCTGGTAGCCCTCCTTGGCGAGCAGTCCGGCCATGCCCGTATAGTTGTTCATCGATGCCGGCGTGAGCACGAAGGGTTCCACAAACATGGGCATGCTGGCCAGCACTGAAGGCATACCGTCGATGCTCTTCCGTCCGTTGGCGTAGGAGTGGGTGAAAGTGAGACTCTTTTGGATGAGCTTATCGGTGAAGGGCGTGTAACCCTTGTATTTCCCGCCGTCGAGGTGTGTGTTCAGTGCTCCGATGTATTCGCGTCCGAAGCTCTCCACAATGAGCACCACAATGTTTTTCTTGACCATGGGATGTGTGGGCTGCGGGTGGTGTATGGGTGTGAACACCTGTTCCATCTCCTGTTGCGAGGTGAAGTAGTCCGGCACGCTGAACACACTCTTTCCGATGGTGCGCAGCAGGGCGAAGGGCGTGTTCAGCACCACGGCACATTCCACCGGCCGGTCTACATACTGGTTGGCATTGTTGATGGTGATGGGTCGTATGCCCGTGCCCAGTCCGCCGCGACATCCGCCAATGGCCAGCGGGGTGGCAATGGCCAAGCAGAGCAGCTGCACGCCGGCAAAGCCAAACTGCCGCTTGCGGGTGGTATAATCTTTGGCTGTAATCTGTGGTGTTACATAAAGCTTCCACATTGCCCAAATGACAACGGCCGCCAGCAGTACCAAATACCAATGGCTCACCAGCTCGCGCAGGAAGATGCCGCCGAGGTTATTCTCGTTGCCAAACTCCTGGAACACGCTGGTGGTGGTGCGCCGTTGTGTGAAAGGGAAATAGACCGAGTCGCCGAGGTTCAGAACCAGTGCCATGCCGTTCACCACCACAAACACCCATCGGCAAATGTTGTGATACACCCTTGTTTCCTTCAGGTGTAGCGGAAAGAGCATCAGCACGATGTAGAGCATGTTGGTGTAGACGATGGCCGAGGTGTCGAACATGATACCCCCTTCGTAGAGCTGGAAGAAGTGCGCCACCGACATATTCTCGGCAAAGTGGCTGTAGTTTTCCAGCAGGTAAGCCACGCGGGCAATGAAGTAAACGGCGTATGCGATAAGCAGGTTGGCCACCAGTGCCGTGGCTGGTGCCATCATGGTTTTCAGCGGGTTCAATTTCTTGAGCATAAAAGGGATATGGTCTTGAATGAAGAAAAATTATATGGCTTGCATGTCGTGCAGCTTCTTGTAGTATCCGTCTTGGGCGATGAGCTGGTCGTGTGTGCCCCGTTCCACGATGGTTCCTTCGTGAATGACGCAGATCTCGTCGGCGTGCTTGATGGTAGAGAGTCGGTGTGCCACCGCCACGGTGGTGCGCGTCTTCATCAGTCTCACCAGCGCATCCTGCACCAGTCGTTCACTTTCGGTGTCGAGAGCCGATGTGGCCTCGTCGAGAATCAGGATGGGTGGGTTCTTCAAAATGGCGCGTGCAATGCTCACCCGCTGGCGTTGTCCGCCCGAGAGTCGGCTGCCGCGGTCGCCCACGCATGTGTCGTAGCCGTTCTCGGTGCTCGAGATGAACTCGTGCGCATTGGCAATGCGGGCTGCATCCTGCACACGGCTCAGCGGCACGTTTTCCACCCCGAAGCAGATGTTGTTATAGAAAGAGTCGTTGAAGAGAATAGCCTCTTGGTTCACGTTGCCGATGAGCTGTCGCAAGTCGTGAACCCCTAAGTCTTTCACGTTGATGCCGTCGATGAGCACTTCGCCCTCCTGCACATCGTAGTAGCGTGGGATGAGGTCCACCATGGTAGACTTTCCGCTTCCGCTCTGTCCCACCAGTGCCACCGTCTTTCCTTTCGGAATCACCAGGTTGATGTTTCGCAGCACCCACTGTTCGCCGTATCGGAACGAAACGTTGCGGAACTCTATCTGGTGTTCAAATGATTTGATGTGCTTGGGGTTGTCGCTATCCTTGATGTCCACTTCGGCCATCAGAATCTTGTCTATCCGTTCCATAGAGGCCAGTCCCTTGGGAATGTTGTAGCCAGCCTTCGAGAAATCTTTCAGCGGTTGTATGATGCTATACAGAATCACCATATAATAGATGAAGGTGGGACCGCTGATGGCATCGTAGTTCAGCACCTGGATGCCGCCCCACCAGAGCACGATCACAATCATCAGCGTGCCCAGGAACTCGCTCATGGGGTGTGCCAACTGTTGGCGAATGTTCACCCGCATGAGAATGTCGCGATATTCCGAGTTGATGCGGTTGAAGCGTTCGTTCATCTTCTCTTCGGCACAGAAAGCCTTGATGATGCGCAGTCCGCCGAGTGTTTCTTCCACCTGGCTCATGGTGTCGCTCCACATCGCCTGCGCCTTCACCGAGTTCTGCTTCAGCTTGCGGCCCACCCAGCCCATGATCCATCCGAAGGTGGGCACGAAGATGATGGTGAACAGTGTGAGCTGCCACGAGATGATGATGAGTGTGGTGAAGTAGACCACGATGAGGATGGGGTTTTTGAACAGCATGTCGAGCGACGACATGATGCTGTTCTCAATTTCCTGCACATCGCCGCTCATGCGGGCGATGATGTCGCCCTTGCGCTCTTCCGAGAAGAAGCCCAGCGAGAGCGAGGTAATCTTCTGGTAGAGTTGGTTGCGTATGTCGCGCACCACGCCGGTACGGATGGGCGTGATGGTGGCCGAGCTGAGGAAGTAGGCCCCCGTCTTGAGGAACGTCATGAAGGCCAGGAACAGTCCGATGATGAAGAGCGTGGTGGTGGCGCTGTATTCGATGATGAGTTCCTGCATGTAGTAGGCCATGTTGTTGCTCACCACCTCCTTGATGTTGTTCCAGTCCCAAGGCATATAGTCTACCACCTTGAGAGCATCTTCGGTTTTGAACAGAATTTGCAGCATGGGAATGAGCGCTGCAAACGAAAAGATATTCAGCACTGCCGAGAGAATGTTGAAGATGACCGACAGCACCAGATATTTCTTATAAGGCGGAACGAAGCGCCGCAATACACGTAGGAATTCTTTCATAATCTGCAAAAATAATATAAAACTGCCGAACGGCAAAATCTTTTGCGCCTTTATTTAGTTTCTTCTCCAAATAAGGTAGCCGATGTGGAGTTGGTGATGCGCAGGCTTACGGTTTCGCCGATGTGGTGGTTGCCTTTGTCGAAGACCACCATCTTGCCCTGCTCGGTGCGTCCGCACAGCTGTTGGCGTGAGCGTTTGCTGAAACCCTCCACCAGCACGTCGAACGTTTTCCCCTCGTCGCGTTTGTTGGCCAGGGCCGACATTTCCGTTTGCAGTTGAATGAGTTCGTTCAACCGTCGGATCTTCACCTCTTCGGGCACATTGTCGGGCAGGTGTTTCGAGGCGTATGTGCCCGGACGTTCAGAGTATTTGAACATGAAGGCCGAATCGTAGCCCACCTCGCGCATCAGTGAGAGCGAGAGCTGGTGGTCTTCCTCCGTTTCATCGTGGTAGCCCACGAAGATGTCGGTAGAGAGTCCGCAGTCGGGGATGATGCGGCGTATGGCTGCCACGCGGTCGAGATACCATTCGCGGGTATACTTGCGGTTCATCAGCTTCAGAATCTTGTCGCTTCCGCTCTGCACCGGCAGGTGAATCTGTTTGCACACGTTCGGTTCCTCGGCAATCACGCGCAGGGTTTCGTCGCTCATGTCTTTGGGGTGAGAGGTGGTGAAGCGGATGCGCATGTTCGGGGCTTCGCGGGCCACCAGGCGAAGCAGATAGGGGAAGGCCCCCTCCCCGGCCCTCCCCGCGGGGAGGGAGTGGCTATCCTCGGTTAGGTGCCAGCTGTTGACGTTTTGGCCTAATAGCGTCACTTCTTTGAATCCGCGGTCGCGCAGGTCGCGCACCTCTTTGAGAATGCTCTCCACATCGCGGCTGCGTTCCCGTCCGCGGGTGTAAGGCACGATGCAATAGTGGCAGAAGTTGTTGCAACCGCGCATGATGCTCACATAGCCGCCGATGCGGTTGGTGGCTAAGCGTTGCGGCACAATGTCTTTATAGGTTTCGGTGGTAGAGAGCTCGATGTTGATGGCCTTATGTCCGGTTTCCACCTGTGCAATCAGGTCGGGCAGGGTGAGATAGCCGTCGGGTCCCGCCACCAGGTCGGCATGGTGGTTGTCGAGCAGGTCTTCCTTCACGCGTTCGGCCATGCAGCCGAGCACGCCGATGATGAGCGCCCCCTTTTTCCTGCGCAGGGCGTTCAGTTCTTCCAGTCGGTGGTAGATTTTGTTTTCAGCATTCTCGCGCACCGAGCAGGTGTTCAGGAACACGGCATCGGCTTCCTCGGCCGACGCACAGGTTTCATATCCTGCCATCTGCATCACCGAGGCCACCACTTCAGAGTCGGCCACGTTCATCTGGCAGCCGTAGGTTTCTATATAGAGTTTCTTCATAGTTATTCGACCCCACCCCTAACCCCTCCCAAGGGGAGGGGAATCGGGAAAGAGGGGATTATCATTTGAGTTATTTCATTTATTATTTATCATTTAGCATTGCGCAAGTGAATATTCTCTACATGGTTATGATGATGCCATAGGCATCAGATAAGGGTAGCCAGCCATTCCTATGGCTGGTTTTGCAGCACAGTCCACCATTTAAGCGTGCCTTTAGGTACGCGATATTCCCCCAGTGCTCAAGTGTTGCGTACCTAACGGCACGCCGTGAATGGTTGGAATCCTTCGCCACTTTCAAAAAGAAGGGCAGGCGTGGGGTTATCCATTGATGGTGTATAGAGAATGGTTCATGACCAGCGCTTGGTCATCTGCTGACCACTGCTTGGTCATCTGCTGACCACTGCTTGGTCACCTGGTGACCACTGCTTGGTCACCTGCTGACCACTGCTTGGTCATCCGCTGACCAAAACTGGGTCTTCGATGTGGTCATATTTCACTACTCCCTGTACCCGTCCAGCTTGCGCAGGAAGTAGTCTCGGAAGTCGCTCCACTTATAGTAGGGACCGCTCACTGCCTTCAGCGGCAGCGTGGTTTCGTTTTCGTTGAGCAGGGCTTTCACCAGGATGGGGTCGTTGGGTTTCTTTGAGCGGTAGAAAACCAGTTGCACGTTGCAGCCCATGGGGAAGATATGGTAGTTGAGCCATCCCTTTGTTACCAGCTCGTCGAGGTTGTCGGTGGCCAGTCCGCATTGGTCCATTTCTAATAGGCAAGCCAGCGGCATCACACATACCTCATGCCCATAGCGCAGAGAAGCCCCCGGGTGTTTCAGCTGCAGCAGCGAGTCGGCCTCTTCCATCATCACGCGCAGCAGGTTGCGCTGCGAGAACGGCATCACGCTGCCGTTCAGCTTGTAGGCCCCATAGCTGCAATACCAGCTGGCATTCTCGATGAGCCAGTTGTCGTAAACCTCCTGGTCGGTATACAGGTCGTAGAGCGAAAGCTCGTTTCTCAGTTCGGTGCTCTGCACGTTGCCCGCCTGTTTCCACAGGTAGTAGTTCAGAGCCGGTTGGTCTACACTGTCTTTCAGATATTGTTCGTCGTTGAAGAGCGTGCGCATGAGCCGGCTGTAGTTGGCATGGCGTCGCTTGAAGTCGTTCAATGCGTTGCTCGCCTCGTTGTTCCAGCGTTTGCGGCTGATGTCTTTCGCATCGAAGTTCATATACCACATATCGTGTTCCGATGCATCGTGTGTGATGTTCAGTTCTGGGTTCAGTGCTTTCAGCTCCTGCAAGGCGTTCTCCATGGAGAGTATGCAGCGAATCACCACCGTGCTTTTGGCATCGATGTTGGTTTTTCCCTTGAACACTTCCGGGAAGCGCTCATACATACGGTGTGCAATCTCGCGGTGCTGCTCAGCCCCGAGCGGGGTGAGCTCTCCGTGCCGTTTCACGGCCGCCTCGCGGATGAGCGTCAGTCGGCGCAGCACATCCTCTCCAAGCGGAGTGAGCTTACCGTATGCGGCCGCCTTTTTCAAGGGCCGGTAGGCATTGTCGTAGTCGCCGTTCGAGATGAGGTGGCGCGACCCATGTCGGCCGTAGTGTGATATATAATAAGGTTTGTAGCCCTTCGGGGCAGGAGTGAGCTGCTGTTGCAGCGGTCCCGGATAGGCATAATAGTTGCTTGCCGAGCGTTGGATGCGCTCCTTCAGTTCCTGTTGTGCATCTTGTGCAGAGGCAGCCGCAGCAATCAGCAGCAGCCACAGCGTCATGGTCTTGCGTATATTCATCTGTTTTGTCTTTTATTTAATAATGGTGCAAAATTACTAAAATTCCTGCAATTAGCTGTTTTTTTCTTTCCCTTTTCATTCTTTTTCTCTATCTTTGCACGCTGGAACCTTATTGACGGAACAATCTATAAACCAATTTATAATGATGAAGCATTTTACTCGTATTGTAGCAATGCTGCTTGCTTTATTCTTCGTGCAGGTAGTAAATGCTACTGAATGGACCATATCCGTAACTCCGAATGGCACACAGGGCGGTTTTGTGGAAACTGCCGACGGAAAATCGCAGCATGCCATCCAGTATTCTGTCAACTGGCCTGCCGCCGGGCATGTGCCCGTGTTTTATGTTCATTTTCCTGTAGGAACATTTGCTGTCACGTCGGCCAACGATGCCGCCGTGCGCGTGAACCTGAGCGACTGTTCTTCCGGAGCCGTCATCCTCGCCAATGCGCTGGCCACCAGCTTCAGCTTCACCTCGGCCGAAGAGGGATGGTATCGCATGGAACTCACCGGCGGCACCCCTGGCACCACCGTGCTGAAAAACTTCACCGTAACGTCCACCAATGCCACCGGCACCAATGCCAACGTGTTCCTTTCGGCCTGGCGCTCCATCCCTTCGCTCCACCTGAACAGCTCCGGTTCCACTAATGCCAGCCTGCCCACGGGCACTGCCTTCGACTGGATCTACGACGAAGTGCTCATTCCCACCGATGCCGACTACTACGGAACCTATGTAGAGTCGTTCGGGTTCGGCGGCGGCTATATTGGCATACAGAACAACGGCGAGAATGGCGGCGACTACTACCGCACCATCATCTTCTCTATCTGGGATAGCGGCGACACCGATGCCGACCCCACCCTTGCTGCCTACAAGCGCAGCGGCGTGGTGCAGACATGCACCGAGGGCGAACGCGGCGTGGAAGAGGTTATTGCCACCCGCTTCGGCGGCGAAGGCTCCGGCTCCAGCATCCGCTTGCAGGGCAACCTGTGGAAGGCCGGTCAGTGGGTGAAATTCCTGCTGAATGCCCGCCCGGAACAGATTCAGCTCTCCGATGGCACTTCCTACAACAACACCCTCTATTCGGCTTGGTATTGGGCAGAAGGCATCGACACCGAATGGCACTACATCGGCACCATACGCAAAGCCGGCGTGTCTACGCATTTCGGCTCCGGTTTGAATGCCTTCCTTGAGGAGTTCACCCGTGGCAACAACAGTCAGGGCGGTGCCCCGCACAAGGCCTACTACCGCCGCATGTTCACACGCTCCATGCAAACCGGCAACTGGTATAACCTGAACCAGTTCTGGTGGGGCCACACCGACGGCGGCACTGCCGATGGTGCACGCAACGACTATTACCAGACCGCCATCGACAACTTCATGGGCGAACCCGCCATGTATATGCAGTCGGGCGGATATATCGACCCCTACACGGGCGGCACCTCCATACCTTATGTGAAGCCCGATGGCATTGTACCCACCAACGAAGTGCTTGAGGCGATGGTGAACGGCGAAATCAAGTCGGCCCTGCAACAACAAGACAAAGACCGCATGCAGATTGGCATCGATGCCACCGTCGTCTACACCGATGTTACCGAGGGATGGACGGTGGCTTCGGCAACATCTGAAGATACCTACGAAAGTCATCTGAAGGAACATGCCATCGACGGCGACAACAACACCTTCTGGCAAAACAAATGGGCAGGCGGCATGGCGCAGTGGCCACACCAGATTGCTTTCCTCCACGACGGGGCCGTCACCATCGACCAGGTGAAGCTCACCTTTGGCTCGCGCAACGACCGCCGACCGGCTTCCGTGCGCTTCGACTATTCTGCCAACGGCACCACCTGGACTGAAGGCTCGGAAGTGTTCCCGTGCACCGACAGCCAGGAACAAACGTTCACCCTTTCCACACCCATCAACGCTCCATACGTTCGGCTCCACTTCCCACAGGGCAACACCGCCACAGGCACCAACCCCATCAACCTGGCCGAGGTGAACTTCTTGCAGGTAGACCACAACATCGACAACATTCGTGCCCTGGCACAGAGCTATCTCGACGGAGCCGACCAATTCAACGGCTACGACTCTACCGACCCCTCTACGGCGCTCCTGCTCAGCACGCTCAGAAGTTTCATCAACGAAGACTATAACACCATTGCCACAGCCCTGAACGCACTGGCTGCCGGCGGCAAACTGCTCAAATATGGCGAGGTGACCCAGAAAGAACAACTCAGTGCCGAACGGGCCTACTACCTGTTCAACCCTTCGGGCTATGGTGCCATGGTAGTGGTAGACGGTGTGCTCACCCTGCGCAATGCCGACCCCGTGGAGGGTTCTTCCCACTATAGCGACTGTCAGGCGCAATACAAGCAGAGTGCTTCTGTGGTGGACGCTGGCAGCAACTGGCTACTGCTCACCACCGACAAGTTCCCCGGCTACTATTACCTATATAATATAGGTGCAGGCAAATTCCTCAACCCGCTGCACAGCTCCACCCTCACCGACGAACCGCAACCGCTCATCATCACCAAGTTCAGCAACGGATTTGTGATAGAGGCTGCGAACTATACTTACACCTCGGGCAACGGAACCATGCACACACAGCTCTGTCTGGCTCCGCAGTTTGCAACGGGACCTGTGTCGATGTGGAACAACGACCCCGGCAACTACTTCATCATCTACGATAACTACAGTGTTACACCATCGGCAGAACTCATCGCCGAACTGCGCGACAAGATTTACCGTGCCTCACGCCAACAGGCCGGAACGGTGGAAGTGGTGAACATGGGCGGCTCTATCGGAACATACGCCAATGCCCGTGCCCTCGACTTCACCGATGTAGATGGACTGAAAGCCTATCGCGCCACAAGCTATAACGATGCCACAGGCATACTCACCCTCACCGATGCCGAACAGGTGGCAGCTGGCGAAGGATTGCTGCTGCGCGGAACCGCCGGAGAATACGAGGTGCCCTATCTTGAGAGTGCCAGTGCGCAGACCAACATGCTGGTGGGCGTAACCACTGCCACCACCCTCAGCCCCACTTCGGGCATCTACACCAATTTCATTCTTTCCAATGGCAGCAATGGCATTGGGTTCTATCCGGTGTCGGGCGGAACGCTGGCTGCCGGCAAAGCCTACCTGCAGATTCCTTCGGCTCAACTCTCGGGCGAAGCTCGTAGCATCACCATGCGCTTCGACGACGACGACGAAACCACAGGCATTGTCGGTGCTTCGCACCTAAATGATAAATGTAAAATGATAAATGAGATGTTCGACCTGCAGGGCCGGCGGGTGGCAAATCCACGGCGCGGACTCTACATTGTGAACGGAAAGAAAGTTGTTGTGCAGTAGTAACCTCTTAAAAGAATTTAATCATGGAACAGAAGAAGAAATTATATACCATGCCCGAAGTACACGTTGTGGCCGTTGCGGAGAAACATGCACTGATGGCAGCTTCCAATCCCAACGAAGTGAAAGTGAATGTGAAAAGCGAAAGCCATGATGCCAGCGAAGCCCTCTCGCGCGATGTAACCCCCACCTCCGTTTGGGACGACTGAACCCAAACCCATATAAAGGATTCTCCCTTACACCAGTAATATAAAAACGCTACCATTTATAGAGGAAATCGGTCATGAGGGCTCTAAAAAGGTGTTCTGGATATAGAAGAACGCCAAAGGCGTTCACTTTCAGTAACCGGGGGTTCGAGCGAAGCGAGTACCCCCGGATTAGAACCTCTAATAAGTGTGTGCACTCTGAAAGAGTGCCCGAATGCCAAGTTCGTCGACCCTTTCAGGGTCGTTACACTGTATTGTTAGCAGTTCCCGGGGGTACTCGCTTCGCTCGAACCCCCGGTTACTGAAAGTGCACACCTTCGGCGTGCTTAGGGGACTTAGACAGACCCCCAACCCCCTAACTTAGGGGGCTCAAGAACAGACCCCCAACCCCCTAACTTAGGGGGCTTCAGCACACTGGCGACCCGGGCTTCACCTCGCGCAGGGTGGTGGTAACGCTCAGCGAGCCATCGAAGTTTTCGGCCGAGAGAATCATGCCTTGGCTTTCAATGCCCATGAGCTTGCGCGGTGCAAGGTTGGCAATGAAGAGCACATCCTTGCCAATGAGGTCTTCGGGTTCGTAGTAGGCGGCAATGCCCGAAACGATGGTGCGGTCGGTGCCGCTGCCGTCGTCGAGGGTGAACTTCAGCAGCTTCTTCGCCTTCTTCACCTTTTCGCAGTTCTTGATGTGACCCACGCGAATGTCTAATTTTTCCCATTCCGAGAAATCAACATTCTCTTTGATGGGCTGTGCTTTGTAGGCGGCAGCCTCGTTAGCCCGTTTAGTAGCCTCCAGCTTGTCTAACTGTTTCTGAATCACCTCGTCTTCAATCTTCTCGAACAGCAGTTCGGGTTCGGCCAACTGATGACCGGGCTTCAGGATGTCGGTGCTGCCTAACTGTTCCCATTCAAAGCTGTCGATGTTGAGCATCTGGCGCAGCTTCTTCGACGAGAAGGGCAGGAACGGCTCAAAGGCGATGGCGAGGTTGGCAGTGAGCTGCAGCGAGATGTTCAGGATGGTCTCGCAGCGCTTCGGATCGGTTTTCCACACCTTCCAGGGTTCACACTCGGTGATGTACCGGTTGCCGATGCGCGCCAGGTTCATGGCCTCGAACTGTGCTTCGCGGAACTTGTATTGTTCCAGCAGGCTCTCCACCTTTGCCTTCACGTCTTTGAACTCGTCGATGGCGCGGCGGTCCACCTCCTGCAGTTCACCGCAGGCGGGCACCACCCCGGCCCAGTATTTCTTGGTGAGCTGCAGGGCGCGGTTCACGAAGTTTCCGTATATGGCCACCAGTTCCGAGTTGTTGCGCTCCTGGAAGTCCTTCCAAGTGAAGTTGTTATCCTTCGTTTCCGGAGCGTTGGCCGTGAGCACATAGCGCAGCACATCCTGCTTGCCCGGCATGTCTTCGAGATATTCGTGCAGCCATACCGCCCAGTTGCGCGAAGTGGAAATCTTGTCGTTCTCTAAGTTCAGGAACTCGTTGGCCGGCACGTTGTCGGGCAGGATGTAGCCTCCGTGCGCTTTCATCATTACGGGGAAGATGATGCAGTGGAACACGATGTTGTCTTTTCCGATGAAGTGCACCAGCTTGGTTTCGTCGTCCTGCCACCACTGTTGCCATGTTCCCCAGCGTTCGGGGTTTTTCTCACACAGCTCCTTGGTGTTTGAGATATAGCCGATGGGTGCATCGAACCAAACGTAGAGCACCTTCCCTTCGGCCCCCTCCACGGGCACGGGAATACCCCAGTCGAGGTCGCGCGTCATGGCACGCGGCTGCAAGTCCATGTCAAGCCACGACTTACACTGTCCGTACACGTTTGGTCGCCATTCCTTGTGTTCCTCTAAAATCCATTGCTTCAGCCATTCCTGATATTCGTTGAGCGGCAGATACCAGTTTTTCGTTTCCTTCAGCACAGGCGTAGAGCCGCTGATGGTTGACTTGGGGTTGATGAGTTCGGTTGGCGAGAGGTCGCGACCGCACTTCTCGCACTGGTCGCCGTAGGCACCCTCGTTGTGGCAGTGCGGACATTCGCCTGTAACGTAGCGGTCGGCGAGGAACTGCTTGGCCTCTTCGTCGTAGAGCTGTGTGGTGGTCTCTTCGGTGAGCTTTCCCTCTTCGTAGAGTTTGCGGAAGAAGTCAGAGGCAAACTTATGGTGCGTTTCCGAAGTGGTGCGACTGTAGATGTCGAACGAGATGCCGAACTGTTCGAACGACTCTTTGATCATTTTGTGGTAGCGGTCCACCACGTCTTGTGGTGTGATACCCTCTTTGCGTGCGCGTATGGTGATGGGCACGCCGTGTTCGTCGCTACCGCCAATGAACATCACTTGCTGTTTTTTCAGTCTGAGGTAGCGCACATAGATGTCGGCCGGCACATACACCCCTGCCAGGTGTCCGATGTGCACCCCTCCGTTGGCGTATGGCAGCGCCGCCGTCACGGTTGTTCTTTTATATTCTTTCATATCTCATTTATCATTTATCATTTATCATTTATCATTTAGCGTAGCGCCTCATTTATCATTTATCATTTAGCGAAGCGCCACGTGACTCCGTCTTTGGTGTCTTTGATTTCGAAGCCGGCGGCAGCCAGTTCGTCGCGAATCTTGTCGCTGGTGGCCCAGTCTTTGGCAGCCTTGGCTTTGGCCCGCAGGTCGAGCACCATTTCCATCACCTTGCCGAAAGCCTGTTCGCGAGCTTCGTTGTTGCTGCCCGTTGCTTGGGTGGTGTGAGCCGAAAGTCCCAGAATGTCTTCTGCAAAGAGGTGCATCACCTCGCGCAGCTCCTGCTGTCCCTTGGCGCAGATGTCAATCTGATGAGCGAGCGCTTTGTTGATGAGCGCGCAGGCCTCGAAGAGGTGAGCGATCACGAGCGGAGTGGCCAAGTCGTCGTTCATGGCATCGTAGCATTTCTGGCGAAGCGGTGCTATCACCTTCTGCGCTTCAATGCTGCAGTTCTCTGCCAAGGGAATGCGCTCCAGGTCGGCAATGGCGGTGGTGAGTTTCTCCAAACCCTTCTGACTGGCAATGAGTGCCTCGTTCGAGAAGTCTACCGTGCCGCGATAGTGGGCTGAGAGAATGAAGAAGCGGATGGTCATGGGCGAGAACGGTTGCGAGAGCGCCTCGTGGTTGCCGGTGAAGAACTGTTCCAGTGTGATGAAGTTGCCCAGCGACTTGCCCATCTTCTGTCCGTTGATGGTAATCATGTTGTTGTGC
>CACXFT010000016.1 GCA_902767045.1 uncultured Prevotellaceae bacterium
CCATGCCCATGAAGAGGCATAAGCCTATCGCCAAATTATTCGATGAGGAATTTTGGGAGGCGCAATGACGAAGTCAGGAAAAATTGAGAATAATCTTCATTATTTCTTCGTTTTTTTTATTTATCATTTATCATTTATCATTTATCATTTAGGGCTCCGCCCGCTACAATCCCCATGCGCTGGTGTCGAATGTTGATTCTACCTGTGCTTCTATGTTGTCGGGCAGGTTGCAGAAGAAGTCGATGCCGGTGCGTTGTTCCAGTTCGTCGATGGTGATGGCATAATCGGCATAGTGTTTGTTGGTGTCGGCCACGTTGGTGTGTTCCGTCCACAGGGCAATGGCTTTATACTGTCCGTTCTTCACGGCAAGTATGGCCATGTAGAAATATTTGGGCACGATGAGTCCCGATGTGGTGTAGGAGCCTATTTGGTTTTCGTTGTCGATGGTGGCGGCCTTCACAATGTATAGCGTGTCGCGGTAGGTTGTCTGGTTCCATCGGTTGCGCACCAGGTTTTCGAGGTTGGCCCATAGTCCCTCGTTGTGTTTGCTGTATTGCGGGTGCATGTTGCTCAGGTAGAACGTTTGTTTGTTTTGTTCCACCGAGCAGAGGCGGTCGGCCGATGGGCACAGGTGTCCGCGTGAGAACCCCGAACCGCTGTAGTCGGAGTTATGACTGCAATAGTTGTAGGGGATGTCGGGGTCTTCGGTGAAGGCATCGTTACGGCTGGTGTTTTTCATGCTGTTACCCTCGTGCAGTTGGTAGCAGGTCCAGCGGTTGGCCCGTTTTGTGCAGTCCCATTCCAGCGAGTAGGTGATGCCATAGTCGGCTGTGGAGTGTGTGACCACCAGGTTCATGTCGCCGCCTTTCACCTTTGGGAACTCCAGTCGCCACATTTCTTGGTTGGTGGTTGGACCCACCAAGTTGCGGTTTGTATTGTTCGGGTCAACGTTAGGTTTTTCCGTTTCCTCGTCCCATTTGCTGTTGAGCACCAGTTGCAGGTTTTTTACTTCCCATGTAGTAGATGAAGTGGTGCAGGCATAGTAGAGTGCAATCACTACGTTGCTTTCTCCCATGAAGCGCGACGGAATTTTCTGTTCGTAGTTGGCAAAGGTGTACCAGTCTATTTTTCCCTGCGCATTATAGCCAGCCGAGGTGAGCTGTCCGGTGATGTCGGTCCACTTGGTTGTTGATGGGTTTCCGGTGTATTGGTCGGTGATGAGCACCTTGTTTTGCGTGTTTGTTCTGGCGTAGGCCAGAATGTATTTAAACGAGAGCGTAGCTTGCAGGGCATGGCTCATGTCGTAGGCCGGCGAAATGAGGTAGCTCTCCGAAGGAGTGGTTTTGCTGTTGGCATAGCCGGTAGCTTTGGCCGTATGGAACTCGATGGTCCACGGTTGTCCTTGAACGGTGCTGCAGGTGAACGTTCCGAAATCGCTGTAGAACGTTTCGTTGGCATAGATGTTGTTGGTGGGCAGCAGTCCTGCTTCAATGTTAGGTCGTTGCGTAGAGATGCTGTCCACCTCGTTGCGTGCGTAGGCATGTTTGTCGCCCTGATAGGTAACGAGCATCGAGTCGGGGTGGGGGAACGATATTTTCTCCACGTCCTCCGTTCGGTAGGTGTGGAACGAGTTTCCCTTACTGATATAAAGGTTGTGTGCCCCAATGCCAATGACGATGACGAGCAGCACGAGCAACAGGTATCTGTACGATTTCATGATGTTGAACATGTTTTTGGGGTGAAAAGTTTTGTTTTATTTTCTCTTGGCCAGATTATAGTTGTAGTATTCCTGTTTGCCGGTGATGTCTTCTATGACGCGCAGGCATGGTGGAAACTTCACATGTTCGTGTGCCACGATTCCTTTTGTTTCGAGAATCATCAGTCCGCTGATGGCTTGCGGTTGCAGGTAGCTGTCGAGTTCGAAATACTGTCCGCGCCAGATGAAGCTGCGTCTCATTTTGTGGATGGTGGCTCGGTAGGGGTCGGCCTGGTGCATGAGTGACGAGTAGAGGTTGCTGCCAATCTGCTGTTCGGTTTCGATCTGTTCGGTTGGCGACACCCGTTTCTTCGATGTGTGCACATATACGTTCTTTCCCTGCCAGCTGCGTTTGCGCAGTCGCACTTCGCTGTCGGGGTCTGCCACTAAGTAGGTTTGTGTGATTTCGCTGTCGATGCTCTCGGGCAGTTCGCCGGTGAGTTCAACAATATATTTGCGTTCCTCTTCAATGGGCTGTGGCAATCCGAGCACGTTCGAAATCTCCTTGAGCACGCGCAGCAGTTTTGCTTCGAAGTCTTCATGGTTGTTGATGACTCGCAAGTGTGGATGTCCCGTCCAGGCCTGAATCACTTTCTTGTCGAGCAGTCGTGCAATTTGCAGTCCCTCTTCGTTGGCCTGTTCGTTTCGGCTGGCGTTGTTGCTGGTGGTATAGAACTGTTCGGCACCGTCGGCCGCCGACACCAAGTGCAGCACCGCATCGTAGCGGTTGTCGCGCAGTTCGGCCGTAGAAGTTCCCACGGCTCGCGTGATGTCGTCCCACATCTGCGGTTGCATATAGGCCGAAATGTCCATTGCGCCGCGGTCGCACACCACGATGCAAGGTTGTTCGCACTGTTGTGCCATGCGCATGAACTTATCTTCAAGCGCCAGTTGAATTTCCAGCGTTGCTTTCTCTCCTTCGTAGAAGAGGTTTTTGTTTTTCGTGAGATAGTCCATGCCTGCCTGTGTGAAGAGTGTTGGCACTTCAGGAACGGTGAACACCTTGAAGCCCCGACTTGAGAAATGTTCTATCACCCGCACCAAGGCTGTGGTTTTTCCGGCGCACGGTCCGCCGGTGAGTACTATTTTCGTTATGTTGTTCATTTGATTAAATAAATTATCGGCCCACCCCTAACCCCTCCCAAGGGGAGGGGAATGATAATATGGGGATAGCTTCCTATGGGGTTTATGGGGTTTATGGGTTTTATGGGGGGGTATGGGGTTTTTGGGGTTTATGGGTTTCAACTTTCCACTCTAAACGCTCAACGCTCCACTCTCAGTGTCCAGCTTGCGCAGGTCGTCGGTTTCTCCCACAACCCACACGATGTCGCCCTGTTCGAACACGTGGTCGGGGTCAACGAGTGTGAGGTCTTGCTGTCCTTCTTCCAGTCCCACCACCATGCAGTTGAACCGGTCTCTGATTCCACTCTCGCGCAGCGTTTTGCCAATGAATGTGCTCTGTGCGTCGAGTATGAGTCGGCGCAGGTGCATCTCGCGTTTCTCAATCTCGCTATCCTCGGGCACGAGTTCTGTTTTGAGTGCTTGTCCGAACGCATGCAGCTGGTCGTCGTTTCCAATAGCCTGAATACGGTCGCCGGGAAAGATCACCATTTGTCCGCCGGGGATGTTGATTCGTTGTATTCCGCGCAGGATGCTGCTCACATGAACGCCGAAGCGAGAGCCAATGGCCAGTTGAGCCAGTTGCTTGCCGGCCCATGCCGAATCGTTGGGCACGTTAAATTCAGAGATGTGTATGTCGCGGTCGAGCAGATGTCCTTCAAAGAGCGGTCGTTTCTTGCCGCTCACCTGCGCCTGAATCTCCCTTGAGCGCAGGTTCTGCACGAAGAGTCGTTCAAGCTTGATGCTCCGGTGTTTCAGACTGCGGGAGAATATCATCAATATCACTGCCACCAATGCCAGCGTGATGATTACTGCATTGGCGAAGCGCGAAAGGTAGTTGCAGATATAGAAGATGAATGCAGCAGCAATGGCTATTCGCACCAGCACAGTGAAGATGAGTGGTGGGCGGTTGAGTCTGCTTTCCGTCCACAGAGCGCGGAATTCCGGCGAGCGGTTCTTTTTCATCACCAGCGAGCGCAGGAAAGGTGAAATGAGCAGCACGGTGAGCACGCCTGTGATGGCATTTGCCCACCAGTGGAGTTCCCACCCTGGCAGCATTTTGCGGGCAAAGGGCAGGAAGAAGGTGAACATCAGTGCGATGGTGGTTGATGCCAGAATGCTGTAGATGACAGTGTTGAGCAGCATTTGCCTGAGTAGCGAGCGCCAGTGATGCCGTTCGTGGGCCGTTGCATGGTGCACCTCTCCTAAGTGATTCAACCGGCGAATCCATTTCTTGGGCAGGTTTCTTTCAACCAGTTCATAAGCTGGCACGGCAGCCCTAATCATATAAGGTGTGAGGAAAGTGGTTATCACACTCACTGCCACCACCACGGGGTAGAGGAAATCGCTGATAACCTTTAGCGAGAGTCCGAGCGAAGCAATGATGAAAGCAAACTCACCAATCTGCGCCATGGAGAATCCGCAGCGCATGGCCGTCTTCAGTGGTTGTCCGCTGAGCATATAGCTTGTGGTTCCGAAGATGGCCTGGCCGAATATGATGGTGAGTGTGAGCACCACGATGGGCAGCCACTGTGTGAGCAGTATGTTGGGGTCTACGAGCATGCCCACCGAAACGAAGAACACAGCCCCGAAGAGGTTTTTCACCGGTTCCACCACCTGAATAATCTTGTCGGCTTCGATGGTTTCTGCCAGGATGCTTCCCATCACAAAGGCTCCGAAGGCCGAACTGAAGCCCGCCTTCATGGCCACCACAGCCATCAGGAAGCACAGTCCCAGCGAAACCACCACGAGTGTTTCGTCGGTCATCAGCTTTCTTGTTTTCCGCAAGAACAGCGGTATGGCAAAAATGCCCACCACGAACCACAGTATGAGAATGAACCCCAGATAGAGCACGTTCAAGAACAGTTCGCTCCCGTCGGGATTCTGTCCGCTGGCAATGGTAGAAAGCATCACCATCATCACAATGGCGAGCACATCTTCGAGAATGAGCACACTCATCACCAGCGAGGCGAAGCGTTGCTGGCGCAGTCCCATGTCGTCGAACGCCTTATAGATGATGGTGGTGCTCGACATGGCGAGCATACCTCCCAGGAACAAGCAGTTCATTCCTGTCCAGCCGAAGCACTTGCCCACGAAAACGCCTGTGAGCAGCATGGCAAACACAATGGATATGGCCGCAATGACCGGTGCCATGCCCATTTTCAGTATTTTCTTGAACGAGAACTCCAGTCCCAGTGCGAAGAGCAGGAACACCACCCCAATGTCAGCCCACATGTGCACATCCGAGAGGTCAACCACCGAAGGGGTGTAGGGCATGTGTGGCGACACCAGAAATCCGGCTACGATGTAGCCCAGCACCAAAGGCTGCCTGAGTTTCTTGAACAAGAGCGTTACCACACCGGCAACTACTAAGATGAGTGCAAGGTCTTGTATCAGGGGAGGTATTTCCATTTTCTCTTTTCGTTTTTTTTTAATCGTTGAACTCGGCTGTTATCTCGCAAATTTTTGTAATCACCTCAACAGCCTTTTGCATCACTTGAATAGACACAAACTCGTATGGTCCGTGGAAGTTCACCCCGCCGGCAAAGATGTTGGGGCAGGGCAGGCCCTTGAAAGAAAGCTGTGCCCCGTCGGTGCCTCCGCGTATGGGTTCCACGCGTGGTGTAACGCCGCACTCCTGCATGGCCGTGAGCACAATGTCAATGACGTGCATGTTGGGGTCAATCTTCTCCTTCATGTTATAGTATTGGTCTTTCACCTCTGCCTGAACGGTTCCTTCGCCGTAGCGTTCGTTCATTTTCTCCACACATTTCTCTATAAAGTGCTTGCGGTCTTCAAAGCGGTCGCGGTCGTGGTCGCGAATGATATAGGAGAGCGTGGCCTGTTCAATGCCCGACTGAATGCCCAGCAGGTGGTAGAATCCTTCGTAGCCTTCTGTTTCTTCGGGTGTTTCGTTGGCCGGCAGCAGAGCAATAAACTCGGCAGCCAGTCGGTTGGCGTTCACCATTTTTCCTTTGGCATAGCCCGGATGCACGCTCACCCCTTTGATTCTGACTTTGGCCGAAGCAGCGTTGAAGTTTTCAAACTCCAGATCGCCAATGTCGCCTCCGTCCATGGTGTAGGCCCAGTCGCAGCCAAAGCGTTCCACATCGAAGTGGTGTGCCCCCATGCCAATCTCCTCGTCGGGGTTGAAGGCCACGCGAATGTCGCCGTGCTTCACCTCGTCGTGGTCGCGCAGCCAGCACATAGCCTGCACAATTTCGGCAATGCCTGCTTTGTCGTCGGCGCCAAGCAGTGTGGTGCCATCGGTGACGATGAGGTCTTCTCCCACATGCGCTTTCAGTTCGGGGAATTTGGTGGGCGACGAAACGATGCCTTCGGAAAGGATGATGTCGCCCCCGTCGTAGTTTTTCACGATGCGTGGGTGGATGTTCGCCCCGCTGCAGTCGGGACTTGTATCGTAGTGCGAGATGAAGCCGATGGTGGGTGTGGGTTTTCGGGTGTTGGCCTTGAGTGTGGCATAGATGTAGCCCATGTCGTCCATCTCCACATCGGAGAGTCCTTCGCGTTCCAGTTCCTCTTTCAGGTATTTAGCAAAAACAAGTTGTTTGGCGGTGCTGGGCACCGACTGTGAGTCTTCGTTCGACTGTGTGTCAAATTGCGTGTAGTTTAAAAATCGTTGGGTAATGTCCATGTTATTGTTTGTAGTTGATTTTTGTCTTTTGTTGCTTTGTTTGTTTGAAGTGCAAATATACAAAAGATTTTTGATTCAAGCTACATGTATGATGAAATAATTTTTAGTAGATAGAGGTGGACAGAGGTAGATAGCGTACAATCCCCATTCGTTACATGGCATCAGCGTCCGTCTCCCCCCGGGGACTTTTGACGCGTCATATTCTAATAAAAAATCCGAACCGCCACGGCGGTTCGGATTCAAATAGTGTTAGTTGTGAAGGAGCTATTTATTTTTCTTTTCTTTCGATGTAGGCGAGCACGTCGCCCTTGTTCACCTTCGAGCCTTGGTGAGCGGAAATTTCCACGAGCTTTCCTCCAAGGGCAGCGGGAATGGTAACAAACTCGCCCCAGGGAGCTTGAATGTAGCAGAATGCGTCGCCCTCTTGGTATTCCTTGCCAATGTACGGCTCTACGGTTGCCACGGCCTCGCCGTCGCCGCCAAATTCCCAGAATACCTGTCCCTTCACCGGAGCCACAATAGCGTCGGCCTTGGCGTGTTTGAAGGCGCTCAGCTCTTCGGGCGAGAGTTTGGTGCCCAGCTTCTCGTCCTTAGCTTTCTGCAGGTCTGCCAGGAAGTTCTTCTTCGCCTGTCCGCTCTTGTAGTTGCGATACTGTTCGGGGTGCATGGCCAGTTCCCAGAGTTCTTCGTCATCCGGTCCGTATTCCCATCCGTTTTCGTCCATTTCGCGGCGGAAGTCGTCGAGCGCGTTGGGCAGCAGCGTGTGCGGGTCGGCGGTGGTAAACTCTCGTCCCTGTTTCTTGGCCAGCTCCACAATTTCGGGAGCCAGTTCTCCGGGCAGCTTTCCGCTCTTGCCCAGAATCATGCCCCACATCGAGTCGTCCATCATCACGAATCGTCCTTTTCCTTGCTCCATGGTGAGCAGGTTCATCAGTGCGATGTTCTTCACATACTGCGAGAAGGGCGTAACCAGTGGCGGATAGCCCACGCGCGGCCACACATATTCCACCTCGCTGAAGAGTCGCACCAGCATATCGTCGGTAGAAAGTTCCGTTTCTCCCTTTTTGCGTCGCAGGTTGTTGATGGTTCCCATAATGCCGCCCAGGTCGGCCATCATCGAGCCCATCATGCCTCCGGGCAGTCCGCATCCGAGCAAGAGGCTCGACATGTGTTTGTTTCCCGGGTTGATGAAGTAGCCCAGCCAGTCGTCGATGAACTCCTGTGTGAGCGAGCGTGCTTTCATGTAGGCCTCCATGTTGATGTCGGGCACGTCGAAGCCCTCGTTGCGCAGCATCGACTGCACGCTGATCACGTCGGGGTGCACCTTTCCCCACGAGAGCGGTTCAATGGCCGTGTCTATGATGTCGGCACCGTTTTCGCACACCTCAAGGATAGAAGCCATCGACAGTCCGGGTCCGGAATGGCCGTGATACTGTATGATGATGTCGGGGTATTTGGTTTTAATCATCTTGGTGAGCTTGCCTAAGAAGGCTGGCTGTCCGATGCCGGCCATATCTTTCAGGCAAATTTCCTCGGCACCGGCCGCAATCACCTCGTCGGCAATGGTCATGTAGTAGTCGAGTGTGTGCACCGGACTGGTGGTGATGCACAGGGTGGCCTGCGGAGTCATGCCGGCCTCTTTTGCCCAGCGTATGGAAGGAATGATGTTGCGCGTGTCGTTGAGTCCGTCGAAGATGCGTGGTATGTCAACTCCCTGTGCGTGCTTCACCTTATACATAAGCGCGCGCACGTCGTCGGGAACGGGATACATGCGCAGTGCGTTCAAGCCACGGTCGAGCATGTGCGTTTTGATGCCCACCTCGTTGAAGGGGCGGCAGAAGGCCCTCACGGCCTTGTTGGGGTTTTCGCCTGCCAGCAGGTTCACCTGTTCAAAGGCACCGCCATTGGTTTCCACGCGAGCGAAGCATCCCATGTCGATAATCACCGGAGCGATGCGCTCCAATTGGTCTTTGCGTGGCTGAAACTTTCCGGAGCTCTGCCACATGTCGCGATATACGAGACTAAACTGAATCTTCTTTTTCATTCGGATTTCTGTTTCGTTTTATGTCAAGTTAAGGCAGCTGATGATTGCACATCAACTTTTCAGCGTGCAAAATTAGATAAAAAAATCCAATTTTGGCATAAACAACAAAAAAAGTTGTAACTTTGTGCCCTGAAACAACTATAAAGCATTGTATGAAACGTATACTTGTAACCGGTGGAGCCGGTTTCATTGGCTCTCATCTGTGTGAGCGCCTTGTTGGCGAGGGGCACGATGTGATTTGTCTCGACAACTTCTACTCGGGTTCAAAAGAGAATGTGTGGCACCTCATTGGCAAGCCCAATTTCGAGTTGGTGCGCCACGATGTGATCAATCCCTATTGGGCCGAGGTGGATGAAATATACAACCTGGCTTGTCCGGCTTCGCCCATCTATTATCAGCACGACCCCATTCAAACCACCAAGACTTCGGTGTTTGGCGCATATTATATGCTCGGACTGGCCCGCCGCACCCACTGCAAAATTCTGCAGGCTTCAACCAGCGAGGTGTATGGCGACCCCGAGGTGCACCCACAGCCCGAAACCTACTGGGGCAACGTGAACCCCATTGGCGAGCGCTCGTGCTACGACGAAGGCAAGCGTTGTGCCGAAACACTCTTCTTCGACTATCACCGCCTGCACGGAGTTCGTTCAAAGGTGATTCGCATCTTCAATACCTATGGTCCCCGCATGGCAGTGAGCGACGGGCGCGTGGTGTCGAACTTTGTGGTGCAGGCGCTGCGCGGCGAAGACATCACCATCTATGGCGACGGCACCCAAACCCGTTCGTTCCAATATGTGAGCGACCTCGTTGAGGGAATGCTACGGGTGATGGCCACCGACGATTCGTTCACCGGACCCGTAAACTTAGGCAACCCCGGTGAGTTCACCATGCTCGAACTGGCCGAAAAGGTGTTGGCAAAGGTGGGCGGAAAGAGCAAGATTGTGTTCAGGCCCCTGCCCAGCGACGACCCCAAGATGCGCCGCCCCGACATCACGCTGGCCAAGGAGAAACTCGGTTGGGAACCGAAGGTGAAGCTCGATGAAGGGCTCGACCATATCATCGACTATTTCCGCCATAAGCTTGAGCTGTAGTAAACAGTGATATAGTCTGCGAACTTAGAGGAAAGAGATTTGAAGTAAGGATTAAGATATGACGATGAATATTTTCAGAGCGTGCGTTCCCTTGCTGGTGCTCATGCTGTTGGCTGCCTGTGGCAAAAAAGAAACAAACGCTTCGGTGGAACAACCTCAGTCCGCCAACGCCCAACCACAGCGGCTCGAGGGCGACAGCACCGTCTATGGTTTGGCCTGCGAGGGTTGCAGCGACTCGGTGATTGTGCTCCTGCCCGGCGATGGTAGCGACCCCGTGCGATACAACATCATTGAGGCCACGCACAACCGCCAGGTGATGGGCAAACCCAAGGTGGGCGACTGGATGGGACTTGTTTTGAACAAAGAAGACAAGCGCGTTGCCGATCTGGTGGTTGACCTCGACCAACTGAAGGGTTCGTGGTGCTATGTGGTGATGCCCAAGCTGCGCGACTACGACAAGATGACGCCCCGCATGCGCAACCGCATGATGAACGAGATGAACGACTCGCTGCGCGAAACCTATATGATTCCGCGCGAATATGGTTTCTCTCTGAAACGCCATTGGACCGCACAGAGCATTGGCTATGTGCAGGAGCAGAACTCTCTTGAAGATGAAAGTCCGGTGGTTTATCCGCAGCTGCTCTACTACACCGAGTGGCACATCTGGAACGGAAAGCTCGTGATGGTGAGCGGCGATTTCAAGATGGATAAGCAAAACAACGTGAATGTTACCAACCTCAGACAAGACACCTGCGACATTGTTTATCTGAAAGACGACTCTCTGGTGCTGGGGTCTGAGGGCATCACACGCAGCTACTACAGACTCACCGCCGAATCAGAAATCAATAAACGTGCCAAGGAAATGGCCACCAGACAGGCTCGAAAGGCTTTGGAAGAAACCAAGTGAACTGACAGCCGATAAACTCCGGGCAGAGGTCTTCGAAAAAAATATAAAAGCAAAATAACGAGACAATGAATAAAAGTGACTCAATAGTAATCATTCCCACCTACAACGAGCGGGAGAATATGGAGAAAATCATCCGTGCCGTGTTCGCCCTCGAAAAGTGTTTCCACATACTTGTCATCGACGACGGTTCGCCCGATGGCACGGCGCAGATTGTGCACAGGTTGATGAACCAAGAGTTTGCCGACCGTCTCTTCATCATTGAGCGCAGCGGCAAGCAAGGGTTGGGCACTGCCTATATCACCGGATTCAAATGGGCACTGGAACACCGCTACGACTACATCTTTGAGATGGATGCCGACTTCTCGCACGACCCCCACGATCTGCCCCGGCTCTATGCAGCCTGTCACGACGAGGGCTACGACCTGGCCATAGGCTCGCGCTATGTGAGCGGGGTGAACGTGGTAAACTGGCCCATCGGCCGTGTGCTGATGAGCTATTTCGCTTCTAAGTATGTGCGCATGGTTACCGGCTTTAAGGTACACGACACCACGGCCGGCTTCAAGTGCTACAAGCGGCGCGTGTTGGAAACCATCGAACTCGACAAGATTCGTTTCAAGGGCTATGGTTTCCAGATTGAAATGAAGTTCACTGCCTATCGCATTGGTTTCCGCATCAAAGAAGTGCCGGTGATTTTCATTAACCGGCGCGAAGGGGTTTCGAAGATGAGCGGCGGCATCTTTGGCGAGGCGTTCTTCGGAGTGATGCGCCTGCGTCTCGACGGGTGGTTCCGCAAATATCCGCCCATGCCCAAACAGTGAACTCCAACCGGGTTGTTAAATGAACGCTATGTTCCAGCCAGGTTGTTAAATGAACTCTATGACAAATTCACAACTCATACAACTCTACAGTGCCTTGCCACAGTGCAAGGCACTTTCTGAATTGCTCAACAGCAAGAACACCAAAACGGTGTTCCTGCAAAACCTTGTGGGCTCGGCGGCTCCGTTGCTCTTCTCAACGTTCAGCAGACAAGCAACAGGCAACATCTTCCTTTTTGTTCTTTCCGATGCCGACGAGGCTGGCTATTTCTACCACGACCTCACACAGCTGCTCGGCAACGATGCGGTGCTCTTCTTCCCGTCCTCCTATCGCCGTGCGGTGAAATACGGACAGCGCGATGCTGCCAACGAAATTCTGCGAACCGAGGTGTTGGCACGCCTTGCTACAGTCATGCCCACCCCCGCACCTTCCCACCTTTCCACCCCCCTCTACATCGTCGCCTATCCCGAAGCGCTCTCAGAACTGGTGGTATCGCAAAAGCAACTCGACGAACGCATTGTGAAACTGGCCGTTGGGCAAACCGTGGATATTGTTCAACTGGAACAGCAGCTGCGCGAATTTGGTTTCACGGAGGTAGACTACGTTTACGAACCCGGACAGTTTGCCCGCCGAGGAAGCATTCTCGATGTCTATTCCTTTTCGTGCGAACTGCCCTTCCGCATCGACTTCTTCGGCGACGAGATTGACACCATTCGAACCTTTGAAGTGGAAGACCAGCTGTCGAAAGACAAGCGCGAACAGGTGGAGGTGGTGCCCGAACTTTCGAACACCGAAACCGAAAAGGTGCCTTTCTTGAGCTTTCTGCCCAACGATACCGTTCTTGTTACACGCGACTTCCATTTTGTTCGCGAAACCATTGGGCGCATCTACGAGGAGGGATTCTCGCAGCAAGCCATGACCGAACGGCTTGAAGGAGCCACCGAATTGGAACAGCAACAGATTATGCGCGACATGCAGCGCGACTGTCAGCTCACCACCGCCGCGCAGTTTGCCGACGATGCCCAGCGGTTCCGTCGGGTTGAGTTCGGAGCCAATCCCTCCACCATTCCGCAAGCGACCATCGAGTTTCACACGCTGCCACAGCCGCTGTTCCATAAGAACATGGACCTGCTCAAGCAAACCTTCGAAGACTATCAGCTGCAGAACTATCGCATTTGTGTGCTTGCCGACAGCCAGAAACAGCAGGAACGCATCAGGGAAATACTTACGGGCATCACCCTGCAGCCCGTCGACTTCACCTTGCACGAAGGGTTTGTGGATGCCGATTTGAAGACCTGCTTCTTCACCGATCATCAGATCTTCGACCGTTATCATAAATACAACCTCAAGAGCGATGCTGCCCGCAATGGCAAGATGGCGCTCACCATGAAAGAGCTGCAAGAGATGGAGGTGGGCGACTATCTGGTGCATGTGGATTATGGCATAGGCAAGTTTGGCGGACTGGTGCGCATTCCCATCACCGACCCGCAAACAGGTAAGCAGGCCTTTCAAGAGGTGATACGCATCGTCTATCAGCACAACGACAAGGTGGACGTGAGCATTCACTCGCTCTACAAGATTTCGAAATACCGGCGCAACGACACCGGCGAACCTCCGCGACTCTCTATCCTTGGGTCGGGAGCTTGGGAACGCCTGAAGGAACGCACCAAAACCCGCATCAAGGATATTGCACGCGACCTGATTAAACTCTATGCCAAGCGGCGAAGCGAGAAAGGCTTCCAGTATTCGGCCGACAGCTTTATGCAACACGAACTGGAAGCGTCGTTCCTCTACGAAGACACTCCCGACCAGCTGAAGGCCACTGCCGAGGTGAAAGCCGACATGGAGTCGGCACAGCCGATGGACCGCCTCGTTTGTGGCGATGTGGGCTTTGGCAAAACCGAGGTGGCGGTGCGGGCTGCTTTCAAGGCGGCTTGCGACTCCAAGCAGGTGGCGGTGCTCGTGCCCACCACCGTGCTGGCCTATCAGCATTATCAAACGTTCTCGAAACGACTGCAGGGAATGCCCGTGCGCGTGGAATACCTGTCTCGGGCACGCTCGACCAAGAAAACCAAAGAACTGCTCGCCGACCTGAAAGAAGGGCGCATAGATATATTAATAGGTACGCATAAGCTCATTGGCAAACAGGTGCAATGGAAAGACCTTGGCTTGCTCATCATCGACGAGGAACAGAAGTTTGGGGTGAGCGTGAAAGAGAAACTGCGCCAGCTGAAAACCAACATCGACACGCTCACCATGTCGGCCACGCCCATTCCGCGCACGTTGCAGTTCTCGCTCATGGGTGCCCGCGACATGAGCATCATGCGCACACCGCCTCCCAACCGCCATCCCATCCACACCGAGCTGGGCAGCTACAACGGCGAGCTCATTGCCGATGCCATCAGCTTCGAGATGTCGCGCAACGGACAGGTGTTCTTCGTGAACGACCGCATATCGAACCTGCCCGAGATAGAACGGCTCATTCTGAAATATGTGCCCGACTGTCGTGTTGCCATCGGCCACGGACAAATGAAACCCGAGAAGTTAGAAGAGATTATCATGGGCTTCATCAACTACGACTACGACGTGCTGCTCTCCACCACCATTGTGGAGAATGGCATCGATGTGCCCAATGCCAACACCATCATCATCAACGATGCCCACCACTTTGGACTCTCCGACCTGCACCAGATGCGCGGCAGGGTGGGGCGCAGCAATCGCAAGGCTTTCTGCTATCTGCTGGCACCGCCCAAGGCCTATCTGAGTCCTGAAGCCCGCCGCCGCCTTGAGGCCCTCGAAACATTCTCGGGTTTGGGCAGCGGGTTCAGTCTGGCCATGCAAGACCTCGACATCCGTGGGGCCGGCAACCTGTTGGGTGCCGAACAAAGCGGTTTCATGGAAGACCTGGGCTACGAAACCTATCTGAAGATTATCAAACAAGCCATGGCTGAGCTGAGGAATGAAAGTCCCAACAGCCCCCATGACCCCCACGAGCCCCACCCCATCCCTCCCCAAGGGGAGGGGGTAAATACTCTTTCAAATGGGCAAGCAAATGGGCAGGCAAATCACGCCCTCCCCTTGGGGAGGGATGGGGTGGGGGCTGTGGGGGCCGTGGATGGGTTCGTGGCTTCCTTCGTCGCCGACTGCTCCATCGAGAGCGACCTTCCCATGTATTTCCCCGATACATACGTGCCGGGTTCATCGGAGCGGATGCTCCTTTATCGCGAACTCGACAACATTGAAGACGACCGCTCGCTCGAAGCTTACCGTCAGCGCCTTATAGACCGTTTCGGTCCTGTGCCCCACGAAGGCGAGGAACTCATGCAGGTGGTGCTGCTGCGCAGGTTGGGCAAACGTTTGGGTTGCGAGAAAATCATCATGCGGCAAGGCATCATGAACATGCAGTTCGTGAGCAATGCCAACAGTCCCTATTTCCAAAGTCCCACCTTCGGCCGCATCATCGGCTATGCCACAGCCAACCTGCGCCGTTGTCAGCTCAAGGAGGTGAAGGGCCGTCGGTTGCTAACCATCACCCAGGTGCCCACCGTTGGTGAGGCTGTCAGAGTGCTCAAGGCCATCTGATTAAAGAAGGGTTAAACCTGCGGAACGCTCTTCAGACTGCGCTGAATGTCGTCGTCGGTGAGCGCATAGTTCACCAGGTCGCCATTGATAAACTGCTCGTAAGAAGGCATGTCGATGAGGCCGTGGCCGGAGAGGTTGAACAAGATAACCTTTTCTTCGCCCGTTTCGCAGCACTTCTTGGCTTCGCGTATGGTGGCAGCAATGGCGTGGCAGCTTTCAGGGGCAGGAATGATACCTTCGGTGCGCGAGAACAGCATTCCCGACTGGAAGGTTTCCAGCTGCGGAATGTCAACACCGTGCATGAGCCCGTCTTTAATCAGCTGCGACACAATCATGCCGGCTCCATGGTAGCGCAAGCCGCCTGCATGGATGTTGGCCGGCTTGAAGTCGTGGCCAAGGGTGAACATGGGCAGTAGTGGCGTGTAGCCCGCCTCGTCGCCGAAATCGTAGCGGAATTCGCCGCGTGTGAGCTTCGGGCAGCTCTCTGGTTCGGCAGCAATAAACTCCGTCGTCTTGCCTTCCAGAATGTTGTGCCGCATAAAGGGGAACGCCAGTCCGCCAAAGTTGCTTCCGCCACCAAAGCAGGCAATCACCACATCGGGATATTCGCCCGCCATTTCCATTTGCTTCTCAGCCTCCAGTCCGATGATGCTCTGGTGCAGTGCCACATGGTTGAGCACGGAACCCAAGGTATATTTGCAGTTGGGTGTGGTGGTGGCCAGTTCAACCGCCTCAGAGATGGCCGTTCCCAGCGAGCCCGAGTGCGTGGGGTCTTTGGTGAGAATGTCTTTGCCGGCGCGGGTCGACATCGACGGAGACCCGGTTACGGCAGCCCCGAACGTGCGCATGATGCTCGAGCGGTAGGGCTTCTGCTGCATGGTCAGTTTCACTTGGTAAACGGCAGCATCCAGACCGAATATTTTGGCAGCGTATGCCAGGGCGGCTCCCCACTGTCCGGCCCCCGTTTCGGTGGTCACGTTGGTGGTGCCTTCCTGTTTGGCATAGTAGCACTGGGGTAGGGCAGAATTGATTTTGTGCGACCCCAGCGGGTTCACGCTCTCATTCTTGAAATAGATGTGGGCGGGTGTGCCGATGGCTTCCTCCAGGGCGTATGCTCTGACGAGCGGAGTTGAACGGTAGTATTTGTATTTGTCGAGCACCTCTTCGGGTATGTCAATCCAAGCATGCTCGGTGTCGAGTTCCTGCACGCAACACTCCCGCGGGAAGATGTGTGCCAAGTCGTCAACCCCTAACGGCTGATGCGTGGCAGGATGGATGGGCGGCATGGGTTTGGTGGTCATGTCAGCCTGGATGTTGTACCACTGGCGAGGAATCTCGCTCTCCTGGAGAATGAATTTCTTTTGTTTCATTGTGTTTTAAGTTGTATGTGTTAATGTTGTTATGTATCGGCACAGAATGTCTATTCCCTTTTTGTTCTCCCCTCCCTGCGGGATAATCAGGTCGGCATAGCGTTTGGTGGGTTCAATAAACTGTTCATGCATGGGTTTGAGCACTTTCAGGTATCGCTCCACCACCATCGACACCGTTCTGCCGCGGTCTATGGTGTCGCGTTCGATGTTTCTGATGAGTCGTTCGTCTGAGTCGGCATCAACGAAAATCTTCAAGTCCATAATGTCGCGCAGCTTTTTGTTGATGAGGGTCATAATGCCCTCAATGATAATCACGGGCTTGGGTTCCACATGAATGGTTTCGGGCAGCCGGTTCGAGAGTATATAGGAATAGGTGGGCTGTTCAATAGCTTTTCCCTCGCGCAGGTCGTTAATCTGCTTGGTCAGCAGTTTCCAGTCGAAGGCATCGGGGTGGTCGAAGTTAATGGCCTTTCGCTCTTCGTCGGTGAGGTTGGTGGTGTCGTTGTAATAAGAGTCGAGTGGCACCACCGCCACATGGTGAGGTGGCAGTGCCTCCACAATTTTCTTCACCACGGTTGTTTTTCCCGAGCCGGTTCCTCCGGCAATTCCAATGATGGTTATTTCGTTGTTCATGTGGAAAAAAGTTGTTGATGGTTGCTGAGTTATGTTATTGTTGTTCCTTGGCCACATACACCACCACGGGCAGGTGATCGGAATAGCCGTCGAGCCACACGCCTCCGGCATGTGTTCTGAGCGGGTTGTATTTATATTTGCCGTCGGCCTGGAACAGATAGTCGCGTTTGAACACGTTGTGGCGGAAGTATTTCAGGGTAGAATAGTCTTTCTGTCCTTTTTGGTTGAGCAAGGTTCTCGACATCAGTATCTGGTCGAACAGGTTCCATTTCCCTTGATAGCGCAGGGTTCCTGTTTTCTGTTTCTTCAGCACGCTGTACCACGGGTTGTAGAGGTCGTTGTCTGTTACCTTGTCAATGTCGGGCAGTCCGTGCAGTTCGTGTGTCATGCTCTTGTTGGTGGGGTCGTCGTTCATGTCGCCCATCACAAACACCTTGCAAGCCGGGTCTTCTCGCAGCAGCGAGTCCACCACCACCTTTATCTGCCTTGCGCCCAGTTCGCGGTAATAGGAACCCGCGAACCGGCTCGGCAGGTGGTTCACGATAATAGCCACATGGTCGCCGGCCATGGTTCCGCTCACGGTGAAGAAGCCGCGTGTGGCCCGGTTGGAGTCGCGTGGCAGATCATATATATAAGGTACGAGCTTGATGTTTCTCACCTGAAAGAGCGCCGGGTTGTAGAGCAGGGCGCAGTCTACGCCACGGCGGTCGGGACCCTCGATGTGCACGAACTGCATGTTGCGGGCTTTCAGTTCAGGCTGGTTACACAGGTCGGTGAGGGCTTTGGCATTCTCCACCTCGCTCACACCAATGGCAGCGCATCCCACTTGCGGCGGCAGAAAGTCGCTGCCCATCTCAGAGAGCACGCGCGCCATGTTGTGCAGCTTGTGGGTATATTTCAAGCCGTTCCAGTGGTTGGTGCCGTTGGGCAGATACTCGTGGTCGTTCTTCCCCTCGTCGTGACAGGTGTCAAACAAATTCTCAAGGTTGTAGAACCCGATACCATATACGGAAAGGTTCTTTTGGGCCGATACTGCCATTCCCAGCAGTAAAGCCAGCATCAGGATAGTAGTTCTTTTCATAAGGTTGTTTTTAATTTTTTTGCAAATATCGGAAATTAATCTGAATAAAAGGCATGTTTTATTAAAAAATAATCAAAAAAGCTTTCATTATCCAAAAATTCTTCGTTACTTTGCAAAAAATCTAATCATCATTATAACTAACTATTATGCAGAAAAAGCTTCAATTTGCTGTGATAGCCCTGTGCTGTTCAACGTTTGCGATGGCGCAAACCGACGACAAGCAGGGGCAAAACGCCGTCACCACCATTGATGAGTCGGCCTTCACATTCACAGAGTCGCAGCTGGGCGAAGACGATATGGTTGCACAGGAGGTAACCATATTAGGGTCCAACAGCAACGCGTATGCAAGCGAAGTGGGCTATCGCTTCAGTCCGGCACGCTTCAAGTACAGAGGATTCAATTCGAAGTATAGCGAAATCTACATCAACGGTAACCCCGTGAACGATGCTGAGCGTGGCGAATTCCGCTATTCCTATGTGGGCGGATTGAACAACTACACCCGTTCGATGGAAAGCGCTCTTCCCTTTGAAGACAATGGTTTTGCCATGTCGGCCATGGGCGGCAGCAACAACTACAACTTCCGTCCCAGTGCCCTGCCCACCGGTCACCGCGTGTCGATAGCCGGAGCCAACCGCAACTACACCGTGCGCGGCATGTACAGCTACAACTCGGGATTGAACGACAAAGGCTGGGCATGGTCGGTGGGCCTCACCTATCGCTGGGCCAACACCGAAACGGCGTATGTAGAGGGAACCTTCTACAACGCCCTTTCCTACTTCCTTGGTGTAGAGAAAGTGCTGGGTGCCCATTCTCTCTCGCTCGTTACATGGGGTAACCCCACGGAGCGTGGTGCACAGGCAGCTTCTACCGACGAGATGTATTGGATTGCCAACAACCGTTTCTATAACCCCAACTGGGGCTACCAGAACGGCAAGAAGCGCAATGCCCGCATCATCAAAGATTTTGCTCCCTCGGCCTTGTTCACCTGGGACTGGAAAATCAGCGACGATACCAAGCTCACCACTTCGCTGCTCGGCAAGTATGGCATGTACAGCAGCTCGGCCCTGCGCTACAACAACGGCACCAACCCCGCCCCCGACTATTACAGCCTGATGCCAAGCAATAACTTCAACGTGTGGGATGAGGGCGATGCTGATAACCGCACCCCAGCCGGGCTTGATGCCTGGCAAGCCTCTTACGACTATCTGCATGCATCGAAGGCTAACCGCCAGATCAACTGGGACCGTCTCTATTTTGCCAACCGCGTGGCATCGGCACAAGGGGCCGAAGCCATGTATTACCAACAGGCCTACCACGACGACCAGATTTCCATTAACCTGGCCTCTACGCTGAAGAAGCAACTTACCACCAAGTCGTCGATTGTGGGCGGATTCGTGCTCTCCACCAATAAGGGCATGCACTACCAAACACTCGAAGACCTGCTGGGAGCCACCAAGTTCTCCAACACCAACACCTATCTGGTGGGCGACTTCTTGGAGACCGACCTGCAGGCTCAATACGACGTGAACAGCATGGTGAACGGACGTGCCAAGGAGATTGGCGAAGGCGACCGCTTTGGCTACGACTACAACATTTATGTGAACAAAGGACAACTGTGGACCACCTACAGCGAGAACTTCGGCATTCTGCACTACGCCGTTTCGGGCCGCCTGGGCTACAAGTCGCTCCAGCGCGAAGGAAAGATGCGCAACGGTCTGGCCCTCGACAATTCTTACGGAAAGGGCAAGAAAGCCGAGTTTGTGGAAGGCGGCATGAAGTTCAATTCTTCCATCAATGCCGGTGGCGGACATGCCTTCATGTTCGGTATCGGGTATGAGAAGAAAGCTCCCGATGCACGCACCGCTTTTGCATCGCCCCAAATCAACAACAACTTTGCTTTCAACCTGAAGTCGGAAGACGTGTTCAGCACCGAGCTGGGCTATCAGTTAGATGCCGACTGGGTGCATGCTAACATCAATGCCTACTACAGCAGCCTGAAAAACGTGTCGGAATACAGCATGTATTACGACGATGCCGAGAACACTTTTACCTACGCTTCTGTAACCGGCATTCGCAAGGCTTACTATGGCGTTGAGGCCGGTCTCGACTTCAAGGTAACTTCATTCCTGAACATCAAGATGCTCGGAACCATCAGCGATGCCAAATACACCAACGATGCCGACATCGTGTATATGCTTTCGAAGGATGGAAAGTACAAGCAAGACGTGGTGCTCTCGAAAGACATCCGCGAGGGTTGCACACCGCTCACCGCAGGTAGCATAGACCTGAGCTACCATGCCAAAGGCTGGTATATCGACCTCATCGGCAACTACTACGACCGCATCTATCTCTACTACACCCCTGTTACCCGCTATCGTACCAACAACATCATGGGACATGCCGAAGACGGCAGCGACATTCTCAACCGCTACGACCAGGCCAAGGGTAAGGGCGGATTCATGCTCGATGCCAGCATCGGCAAGAGCATCTACCTGAAGCACGGACAGCTCTCGGTGAACCTCATGCTCACCAACATCCTCAACAACGACGATATTGTTACCGGTGGTATGGAGCAGAACCGACAAGACCGCCGCCGCACAGATAACTACGGAAACAACCCTACCTACGAAGACATCCGCGCCTACAAGTTCCGCTTCAGTCCGAAGAAGTTCTATGCCAACGGCATCAACGGTATGCTCAACGTCACTTACAAATTCTAAAAAATGGAAGCAGTTATGAAAAGTATCAAATATATCATCATGGCGGCAGCTGTGGGCCTTTCGCTCAGCAGCTGTATGAACGGTGACGACTCGATGTTCAACGACGACTGGAAGGACATCAACAGCAGTGTGGCCCCATACGGCAACAACAACATCACCGAAGAGAACGTCATCACCATTGCCGAACTGAAGGCCAATGCTACTTACGCCGCAGCCATCTCAGGCAACAAGTACGAGAAGATTACCGACGATGTAAAGATTAAGGGTCGCATCGTGGGCAACGACCTGGGCGGCAACATCTATAAGCAGATTGTGGTGCAGGATGCTACCGGCGGTATCATCGTGGGCATCAACAAGGCAGGTCTTTGCGGTTATCTGGCCGAAGGGCAGGAGATCCTCATCTCGCTGAAAGACCTCTATATCGGCGGCTACGGCGGCATGGCACAAATCGGTTCGCCCTATAATGGCGGCATCGGTCGCATGGCCGAGAGCATCTGGATGAACCACTTCAAACTCGTGGGCGATATCGATGCTTCTCAAATTAAGCCAATAGAGTTTACTGCAAATTCTGTTGGAAACGAAAGTTTGGTCGGAAAGCTTGTCGTGTTGAAAAATGTTACCTTCAAGAATGCTGATGGAAAAAAGACACTGAAAGATGGAGCTCCCTCTGGAAGTAATTACTTCAATCAAGAACTCGACGGTTTCCCCAATAGTGTTGTGGTTCGTACTAGTAATTACGCAGACTTTGCTGCAATGAAGTTGCCCTATGACACTGTCAAGAAAGAAAAAGTTCCTATTGACATTGTTGGTGTTTTGAGCATGTTCATTGATAATAACGGAAATAAGACGTTGCAAATCATGATTCGCAAGACGAATGACATTGCTGTTGCAGGCAGTGTGGAGGCAGGGGATGGCAGTGGCTCGGATACTCCTGATACACCTGCTGCTGACGCACAGGGTGACGGTACTCTTGAAAATCCCTTCAATGCGGCAGCGGCAGTGCAATATGCAAGTTCTCTGGCAGCCGACACGAAAAGCGACAAAGAGTTTTATATTAAAGGTAAAGTATCCTCTATCGCTACTGATAAGAATGGAAAAGCCCAAAACTTTGATTCTGGATATGGCAATGCGACTTTCTTTATTTCTGATGATGGCTCTACTGTATCTACACAATTCCAGGTGTTCCGTGCGCTCTATCTTGGGAATAAGAAATATGAAAGCGGAGACATCTTGAAAGAAGGTGATGAGGTCGTGGTTTATGGTAAAGTCATTAACTATAAAGGGAACACCCCCGAAACCGTCCAGGGAGAAGCCTATCTCTATTCCCTCAACGGAAAGACCGAGTAAATACATTATTATATTAAGGAAATAACAAAATAAAAATATCAGATTATGAAAAAGATCTTGAATTCAGTGTTTGCAATAGCCATTGCAGCACTTGCGTTCACAAGTTGTGACGATGTTCCCATGCCGTATGATACTCCGATAGCTAACTCTGAAGGGAAAAAATATGAAGGAGCTTCAGGAAAAGGAACCTTGGAAGAGCCTTACAATGTGGCGGGAGTTTTGAATTTTATTAACGAACTTGGTGGTGCGGAGAGTGAAGAGGCTGTCTATGTGAAGGGTAAGGTGGCTTCTATCTCACAGGCGTTTGGTAGCAGCTCTTATGGCACGGGTACTTTTACCATTACAGATGAAGGAACGGATCTCGTTTTTACTGTTTGGCGTGCTTATTATCTTGATAATAAAAAATTTGCACCTGGTGATAAAGAAATTGAACAGGGAGATGAAGTTATCATCTGTGGAAAAGTTATTAATTATCAAGGAAAGACCCCTGAAACAGTGCAAAATAAGGCTTACGTTTATTCAATTAATGGAGTAGGCGGTGGCGGCGAGACTCTTTCTGGCGAACCCTCAGGAGACGGAACCAAAGCTTCACCATTCAACGTTGCCGCAGCAATTGCTAAATGTAAAGAGATTGGCTCCACCGAATCTACCGATAGCTACTACATTAAGGGTATCGTTGATGCTGATGCAACAGCAAACACTCAGTATAACAATATTACATTTGATATGGTAGATGCTGAAGGTGGCGAAAAGTTCAAAGCCTTCCAGGTAAAAGTACTTGATGGCATGACTGGTGTGAAGAAGGGTGACGAAGTGGTTGTTTATGGTCCTATCTATAACTACAGTGGCAACACACCTGAAACAGCTGGAAAGAGTGCTGCTAAAATTGTATCATACAACAATAACGGCGGCAAAACACCTACTCCGCAGCCCACTGGTGAAAATCTTCTGACCAATGGCGATTTTGAGGCTTGGACAGGTGGTCTGCCCGATAACTGGAAAACCACTTCTTCCGCTGGTAACTCAACTCTCTCTCAAAGTACCGATGCACACGGAGGTTCGTATGCCGTAAGTGTGGCACATGCGACAGCCAATAAGCGTCTTGGTCATGAAGAAATAACCTTGAAGGCTGGAACGTATCAAGCTTCTTGCTGGGTTAAGGCAGATGATGCAGCAGGAGCCAAAATCAGTGTGGGATATGCCGTCGTAACAAATGGAAAAGTTTCCAGTGCTGATGACTATAAATATGAGGTTAAAGATCAAATGCTTTCTAACGAGTGGAGTAATGTGACATATTCCTTTACACTCAGCAGTGAAACCACCATTAGTTTATTAGTTATGGTCAATAAAGCATCAAGTGCAAATGTAATTGTTGACGATTATACTTTGACAACCTCCAATGGTGGTTTGGCTGATGGAAACGATGGTGACACACCCAGCTCAGATGTAACCTATACCCTCACAACAACCATTGCTAATGGAAAATATATCATTGCGGCAAACAATAGTGGTACCTATGAGGTTGCTACTCCTCTTAGCTCGGCTTATGGATATATTCAGAAGAGTGATGTGACGCCTTCTGGAAGCACGATTGCCACAAGCAGTGCCAACGAGTTTACCCTGACAGCTGTGACAGGAGGCTACACCATCCAAGACGCAAGTGGAAAGTACTATTACATGACAGGCAATTATAATAGCTTTAATGTTCAGGAGACTGTTCCTTCTGAGGGTCATATCTGGAGTATTACTGTGAATGAAGATCAGACCGTTACCATCACCAATGTGGCCAAGAACAAGACCATCCAGTACGATACTCAGTACAACAGCTATGGAGCCTATGGCGAAACGAAAGGCATTTTCCCAAATCTGTTCAAGAAATAGAAGTAATACAAAAAAGTTAGAACTAACAAAATTCTAACTGAAATATTTGGCAGGGTGCGAAATTCTTTGTAATTTTGCACCCTGCAATTGTGTAATCACATCAATAACAATAATATTTAAACTAAAATGAAAAAAGGTATTCATCCCGAAAACTATCGTCCCGTCGTGTTCAAAGACATGTCCAACGGCGATATGTTCCTTACAAAGTCTACAGCAAAGACAACAGAGACAGTAGAATTTGAAGGCGAAACTTACCCTGTGGTAAAAGTAGAAATCTCGAGCACCTCTCACCCGTTCTATACCGGTAAGAGCAAGCTTGTTGACACAGCCGGTCGCGTAGACCGCTTCATGAGCCGCTATGCCGGCCTGAAGAAGTAAGTCTTCAAAACATACATACCACATATCATATCGAATAGAGTGCGTTCAAACGTAGTTGCATATGCGTTTGCACGCACTTTTCGTTTTGAAGGATTCAAGCGAAACACCATGCATAAACCGGTCTTAACAATGAGAAAATTCTTTTACCTGCTGTTCCTTCCACTCGTCTTTGCAGCTTGTAGCAGCGATGGCGACGATGCCGGCAACAGCACCGCAGGCGTGGAAGCCAATGTGAACAAAAACAATGCTACAGCCAACCGGCTCTACGCTCGGTTAGAGTTCCCACACCTCAACGAGCAGGGCACCAGCCTGGTGGTGACCCACCTTGTGCCCACCTACGGACTGAACTATGCCGTGGAGTGGGACTATGTGAAGCATGCCCAGCGCTGGACATGCTATAAGATGTATGCCTCCAACTCGGTGACTAACACCAAGCGATTCTACGACGACAGCGGACAGCCTTTCTCGCAATATCCCAACGATAAGTCGTTGAGCACGCGCTACCATTTCACCACCGATCCCTACTGGGGCTCGGGCTACGACCACGGGCACATGTGCCCCTCGGCCGACCGCCTCTGTTCCGAAGAGGCCAACAAGCAAACCTTCTTCCTCACCAACATGCACCCGCAGGTGAACACCTTCAACGCCGGACTGTGGGAGCACATGGAGGCAAGGGTGCGCCAGTGGAACAACAGCAACTTCCGCGACACGCTCTATGTGGTGAAGGGTGGCACCATCGACCGCGACGACCAGCTTGGAGCTGAGAACGGCCGTGGGGTGTATAACACCTATTTAGGTTCGGGTGTGAACCGCATTCCCGTGCCCAAATATTTCTTCATGGCCGTGCTCTGCAAGCGAAAGGACGGGCGCAACCAAGGCTACAAGGCCATGGCTTTCTGGGCCGAACACAAGTCGAACGCCAGCACCACCCTGCGTAACTATGCCATCAGCGTAGACCAGCTGGAGCAGCTCACCGGCATCGACTTCTTCTGCAACCTGCCCGACCAGATTGAAGAAGCTGCCGAGAGTGTTTCAAAAGACGCTATTCTTGTAGACTGGAACCTGTAGGCGCTTCGCTAAATGATAAATGAGGCGCTTCGCTAACGCTACGCTAAATGATAAATGAGGCGCTACGCTAACGCTTCGCTAAATGATAAATGAAGCGCTTTGCTAAATGATAAATGATAAATGATTCAACTTTCGCAAGTGAATATTCTCTACATGGTTGTGATGATGCCATAGGCATCAGATAGGGGTAGACAGCCATTCTTATGGCTGGAAGAACGTTCGGTGTATCTCAGGCGTGCCTTTAGGTACGCAACATAAGCATAGTGCTCCAGATATTGCGTACCTAACGGCACGCCGTGAATGGTTGGTTCCATTTGTTCCAGCCATAGGAATGGCTGGCTACCCCTATTATGCCCCGCTGGGGCATTTCGCGCTTGAAAGTCCGCTTGTCTCTGCTTTCTGCTTTAGCGAAGCGCCGCATCATCTCAGGCAAAAAACTGTTCTGACAGGGCAAACTCTTACCTTTTGGTTTCATACACGTGACATGTAGCATCGCTACATATCACATGTAGTAATGCTACATGCCCCATGTAGCATTGCTACACGGGGCATGTATGAAACACAAACGTATAGTTTTGCCTGTTATTCTTTAGCGTTTGAGCAGTCGGAAGGGAATCTGCTGCGTGTTGTTGAGTGCGTTCATGTTGCGGCGCGAGAACCGTTTGGTGGTTGCAGGCGCATCGCCTGTGGTTTCGCGTGCCAGCGTGTAGCGGGTGAAGTCGAACTGCAAGAGGTCGTCGTTGTCCATTCCCACGCCAATCATATATCCGTAGAAGTTGTCGCTGTCGAGGAAGAACCCTTTCTCCTGGCTGGCCGCATCCATCACATAGGTTTTCCCCGACCCGTCGTATTTGATGTAGATGTTGCCTGTGTTTTCTTCGATATACCACATGAAACGCAGTTCTTGTGTTTCCTCTCCGGCAGTGTCAATCTCGCGTCCGCGCCCGCGCAGCGGATTCGTGGAGTTGTCGTATTGGTCGAACTCCATATCGGCATTGAACTTGGCCGTGGCCCGCTGCCCGGTCTGCTCGTCGGTATACTCATAGACAATCAGTCCCTGCCAGTGTCCGCGCAGGCATTGTGCCTCGGCCACCACGTTGCTGTTGTCCTGACTGTTGTCGTTGTTCTGGTTATATCCGTTGTCGCCCCGGTCGCGCCATGCATAATCGTAGCGTTCTTCGTAGTAGTAATGGTCTTCGTCGCAACTGTTGAGTGTGCAGGCGAGCATTCCCAATGCCCCCGTCACAAAAAGGTTTCTCATTGTTTTCATTGCTATCAAGTTTTGTTGTTGTTGTTGTTATTCGTCTTCGTTCACAGGTTCGGTCTCTCGGGCATAGCGTGCTCCGGTTTTCACCAGGTAGAACTCGGCCAGTTCTTCCCCTGTCCGGTAGTCGACAAAATAGCCCGAGAAGCGCGTGCCCGGATCGTAGGAGTGTGGCAGCTGGTCGTAGTCAACCACCACGCGTGTGCCGTCGTAGTAGTTGATATAGATGTTGCCGTCGCGCACCGCCCAGTCGAAGCCAATGCGCGAGTGGCGGCCCCACCATCCGCGGTCAATCTCATATCCATAGCCGTGAGTGGCATAGTAGTTGTCGTTCTCCTGGTCGAAATACATCGTCACGTCGTATCTGTTGTCGTCGGCAGCCCTCAGCTGTCCCTGCCATTCGCCGGCTAAGTAGTAGGCAATGTCTTGGTCTTCGTCGGTACACGATGTGAACACGGCGGTTAGCGTGAGCATTGCAAGAATTGTGCAGAGTGTAGAAAATTTCCTCATAGTTGTATGCGTTTAGAATTGATAATCGATGTTATTGATGTTGCAAAATTACGCAATTTCGTGCACTCGCACAAGTGTAACATCTATATTCTTTCATAGGATAATCCCTACAGCATGTGGGAATTTCCCTAATAAACTTTAATTCTTGCCATGGTTTTGGCAGAATTCAATAATTTTCGTTATCTTTGTGGTGCAATTATTTGTTACAAACAACACATCAATTAAAATGAAAACAGTTTATGAATTCTCTGTCAAAGACAGAAAAGGTAAAGACGTATCGCTGAAAGAGTATCAAAACGAAGTGCTCCTTATTGTGAACACCGCCACCAAGTGTGGTTTCACTCCCCAGTACGACGAGCTGGAGGCCCTCTATAAGAAGTATCATGCCCAGGGCTTTGAAGTACTCGACTTCCCCTGCAACCAGTTCGGCCAGCAGGCTCCCGGCACCGACGACTCCATTCACGAGTTCTGCAAGCTGAACTTCGGCACCGAGTTTCCCCGCTTCAAGAAGGTGAAGGTGAACGGAGATGATGCCGACCCGCTCTTCAAGTTCCTGAAGGAACAGAAAGGCTTTGCCGGATGGAAAGAGAGCCACGAACTCACCCCCATCCTCGACAAGATGCTCTCTGAGGCTGACCCCGACTACAAAGAGAAGTCGGATATCAAATGGAACTTCACCAAGTTCCTCATCAACAAGAAAGGCCAGGTGGTGGCTCGTTTCGAACCCACGGCAACGGCCGAGGACATGATTCCGCAGATTGAAGAATTGCTGAAATGAACACCAAATGCTTGATTATCGGCAGTGGCCCGGCTGGGTACACTGCCGCTATTTATGCCAGCCGTGCCAACCTGAGTCCTGTGCTCTACTGCGGACTGCAGATGGGCGGACAGCTCACGCAGACCACCATTGTGGAGAACTTCCCCGGCTACCCCGAGGGTATCGACGGAAACGAAATGATGATGCAGCTGCAACAGCAGGCCAAGCGCTTCGGAGCCGACATCCGCGACGGCATCATCACCAAGGCCGACCTCTCGCAGCGCCCATATTTGCTCACCACCGACCGGGGCGAAGAGATTCAGGCCGAAACGGTGATTATTGCTACCGGCGCTTCGGCTAAATACCTCGGACTCGACGACGAGAAGAAATACAATGGAATGGGCGTTTCGGCTTGTGCCACCTGCGACGGGTTCTTCTACCGCAAGAAAACCGTGGCCGTGGTGGGCGGAGGCGACACAGCGTGCGAAGAAGCTATCTACCTGGCTCAGCTTTGCAAAAAGGTGTATATGATTGTGCGCAAACCCTATCTCAGGGCCAGCGACGTGATGCAGCGCCGCGTGATGGAAAACGAGAAGATTGAGGTGCTCTTCGAGCACAACACGCTCGGACTCTATGGCGAGAACGGTGTGGAGGGTGCTCATGTGGTGCGCCGCAAGGGTGAACCCGACGAAGAACGCTACGACCTGCCCATCGACGGTTTCTTCCTTGCCATCGGTCACAAGCCCAACACCGATGTGTTCCGTGGTCAAATCAAGCTCGACGAAACCGGTTACATCTGCACGCAGCCCGGCACCCCCCGTGTGCTTGCACCCAATGGCGAAGTGGTGCCCGGCGTGTTTGCCGCCGGCGATTGTGCCGACCCCGTGTACCGCCAGGCCATCGTTGCCGCCGGCAGCGGCTGTCAGGCAGCCCTCGAAGCCGAGCGGTTCCTGCAGAAGTGATGATAGCCCAAGTCGGTTGTCATTTATCATTTATCATTTAGCGTAGCACCTCATTTATCATTTAGCGAAGCGCCGCGCCGCGCAGCGAAGCGAAGGTAATCAGCCCGTTGAGCATGAGCAGTTCGTAACCGAAGTGGTAGTTGAAGAAATGGCTGCAACCCTTGTCGATGACTAAGCACAGCAAGGGAGCCGCCATGCATATATAGGGCGTAAGCCGGTCGTTGGTTTGATGGTGTGTGAGCAAGCCGAAGGCAAAGAGCCCCAGCAGCGGCCCGTAGGTGTAGGCTACCAGCGTGTACACGGCATCAATCACGCTGGTGGAGTTGATGGCCCCGAACGCCCACATGAGCAGGGCCATCAGCAGTGCAACAAGCGCGTGCACCCGCCGGCGCAGCCGCTCATCGTCAGGGCGTTCGAATATGTCAATGCAGGTGCTGGTGGTGATGGAAGTCATGGCAGAGTCGGCCGTTGAAAACGAAGCCGCCACCAGTCCTATCATAAAGAGCACCTGCACCGTGGTGCCCAGGTTGCCCGTTGCAGCAAACATGGGCAGCAGCTCGTCGGCCTTTGCCGGCAGTGCCACGCCCCGTTGTTCGGCCAGCAGCAAGAGCAGGATGCCCAACGAGAGGAACAGCAGGTTCAGCGGAACAAAGGCAAAGCCATAGCTGCACATGTCTTTCTGCGCATCGCGCAGCGAACGGCAGGTAAGGTTTTTCTGCATCATGTCCTGGTCGAGTCCCGTCATCACCACCACAATGAAGATGCCGCTCACAAACTGTTTCCAGAAGTTCTGGGGCGAAGTAAAGTCGTCGAACACAAACACACGCGCATGTTCGTTGGCCGCCACTGCCTGCACCGCTTCGGAAAAGCCGAACCCCAGTTCGCCCATCACCTTATATATAATAAGGAGCAGGGCGGCGAGCATGCAGAACGTTTGCAGCGAGTCGGTCCACACCAATGTTTTGATGCCCCCGTGCCGTGAGTAGAGCCACACCAGCAGCACGGGAATGAAATAGAAAGCAACCTGAAGGGCGGCCCCGTTGCAGCCCCCCGGCAGCATGGTTTGCAGCACCATGCAAAAGAGATAGAACTTCACCACCATGCCCATGAGTTTTGAGAGCAGGAAGAACGCCGCCCCCGTTTTATAAGCCCGTTCGCCAAGGCGCCAACGCAGGTAGGAATAGATGGTAGTGAGATTGAGCTTATAGTAGATGGGCAGCAACACGAAAGCCACCACAAAATATCCTCCTATGAACCCTAAGCAGGTTTGCAGATAGGTCATATCCATGCGCATCACCATGCCCGGCACGCTCACAAAGGTAACCCCCGACACGCTGGCGCCAATCATGCCGAACGCCACCAACTGCCAGCGACTGCGCCGTTCGCCCCGGAAGAAGCTCTCGTTGGTGGCCCGCCCCGCCGCCATCCGTCCGAACAGCAGTAGCAGGGCAAAATAAACAACAATGGCAATAACCGTAACCATAGCAGCTTTGAACCCGCCGAAAGGCTATTCCCTGATGAACCCCTGGCGGGCCAGCGCTTCCTTGAGTGTTACCGAGAGCGCCTCGTTGTCACGCCGGGTGTAGCGGCAGTCGGTGAACACCTGTGCCAGAGTTTCTTTGTTGTTGATGCGCACAAACTGCTGGTTTTCGGGCAACGCCTCCTTCTCGCAGTAGAAACGGTCGATGCGTTCCGGGGTGTAGTCGGTGTATGTTTCTTCGTGCAGGATGGCATCCAAGGGCAGCCGGTCGGTGAGGTTGGGCTCCTCGTCGGGCCAGCCCAGGGTGATGGTGGCCACCGGAAACACCAGTTGCGGCAGCTGCAGCACGTCGATAATGGTTTGCGGCATATACACCGTGGTGCCCAAGAAGCAAAGGCCCAGTCCGGCATCCTCTGCCAGGTTGCAAAACGTTTGGCAGTAGAGCAGCGCGTCGGTGGCTGCGTTCAAGAACGAGAGCTCGTTGTTGTAGCCCGGGTTGGCCTTTCGGTCTTCGGCCCAGCGGGTGGTGCGCCTAAAGTCGGCACAGAACGTGAGCACCACCGGTGCCCCCGTCACCATCGGCTGGTTGAAGTGGGCCGGAGCCAGGCGCTCCTTCATTTCGGCGTTGCGCGTTACAACAACACTGTACAGCTGCAGGTTGCCCATGGTTTGTGTGCGCATGGCATCGGTCAGCAACTGGCGCAGCAGTTCGTTCGAAACTTCTCTGTTTTGGTATTTTCTGATACTTCGTCTGGTGTGGATGGTTTTCATTTTCTAACTATTTTAGGAATGCAAAGGTAAGGCAATTTTTCCGAAAAGGATAACTTTTGAATTTTCTTTTTCCATAAAACTGCATAAAAAGTTTCTCAACTCTAAAGTTTGTTGTATCTTTGCAAGCGAATTTGATAGATGTATATGGACAATCAGAACAGTGAAAGGGTTCGCCCCAAGGAATTGGAGTGCGACGTGGTGCGTTTTCAGAACAACAAAGAAAAATGGGTGGCCTTTGTGGGATTGTTAGATGGTCGTCCCTACGAAATCTTCACCGGCTTGCAAGACGATGAAGAAGGCATTGTGCTGCCCAAAACCGTTACCAAAGGAAAGATTATCAAGCAGGTGAACGACGACGGCACCAAGCGCTACGACTTCCAGTTCGAAAACAAGCGCGGCTACAAAACCACCGTTGAGGGACTGAGCGAAAAGTTCAACAAAGAATATTGGAACTATGCCAAGCTCATATCGGGCGTGCTGCGCTATGGCATGCCCATCGAGCAGGTGGTGAAGCTGGTGAGTTCGCTCACCCTCACCAACGAGAACATCAACACCTGGAAAGTGGGGGTGGAGCGTGCATTGAAGAAATACACCGCCGACGGCAACAACGATACCGAAGAACAAGGATGAAGTTGACCCAAAGCTACATTTTTTTGCGCGATGTGCGCTTTCACGCCTTCCATGGTGTGCTACCTCAGGAGCGCACGGTGGGCAACGACTATGTTTTCAGCCTGCGGGCCGGCTATGATGTGAGCCGCGCCATGCAAACCGACGATGTTGCCCACACGCTGAACTATGCCGCTCTTTACGAGGTGGTGCGCCAAGAGATGACCATACCCAGCAACTTGATAGAACATGTGGTGGGCAGGATAGGAGAGCGGCTGTTGGCCGAGTTTCCCGCCATCACCACCTTGCACCTCACGCTCTGCAAACAGAACCCGCCCATGGGGGCGCAGCTGCAAGGAGCCGGTGTGGAGGTGTTCTTAGAAAACGAACAGTAATTTTTTAAAATGTACAGACAAACAACAATGCGCAGGATTACCATCTTGTTTGTTCTGCTGACATGCTGTGTGATGGGCATGAAAGCAGCCGGCAAACGGTTCACGCTGGTGATAGACGCCGGCCATGGCGGGCGCGATGCAGGGTGCGTGGGAGCTATCAGCAAAGAGAAAAACCTCACCCTGCGCTATGCACTCGCCTTCGGGCGCATGGTAGAGCGCAACTGCTCCGATGTGAGGGTTATCTACACCCGCAAGACCGATGTGTTTCTTGAACTATGGCAGCGAGCCGAGATTGCCAACAAAAACAAAGCCGACCTTTTTGTGTCGGTTCATATCAATGCCCTGTCCGACAAACACATAGCCCGTGGCGTGCAAACATACACCTTGGGACGCGGCGAACGAACAGGCAAGAAAGGTATACAGGAAAACCTGGAGGTGGCCAAACGTGAAAACTCCGTGATCTTGATGGAGAAAAACTATAAGACCACCTATCACGGATTCGACCCCAACTCGCCCGAAAGCAATATCATGTTCGAGTTTATACAAGACAACAACATGGAACACAGCGTGCAGCTGGCCAAGTTCATGCAGCGTTACATCTGTGCAGCTACAGGCAGGCAAGACCAAGGGGCACACCAAAACAACCTTGCCGTACTCAGGCTCACCAGCATGCCCAGCTGTCTGCTCGAACTGGGATTCATCTCCACCCCCGACGAAGAGCGCTTTCTCAATGCCGAAAGTTCAACGCAACGCTATGCGCGAGGTATGTATAACGCTTTCGTGGCATACAAAAACAAATATCACACGGGCGGACGTAAAAGCGATTTTGCTATTGCTGAAACGGAAATTCAGAAAGCAGAAAGCAGTACGGGCGAAGACCTAAAACAGACAACAGAAAGCAGTACAGGCGAAGCACTAAAGCAGAAAGCAGAAAGCAGAAAGCAGAGCAATGAACCGGCGAAGGAAGAGGAAAAAGCTGAGGAAACACCGAGCCTGCCCGTGTTTAAAGTGCAGATCCTAACCGCTTCAACCAAGCTGCCGGCCAACTCAAGACTGCTGAAGGGAGAAACCGATGTCGACTTCTATCAAGAGGGCGGCATACTGAAATATACCCGTGGGGCCTCTGCCGACTACAACGAAATATACCGGCTGCGCAAGCAACTGCTCGACAAATTTCCGGAGGCTTTCATCATTGCCTTCCGCAACGGCGAGAAGATGGATGTGAGAGAAGCCGTGCAGGAATTTCGCCAACGGCGCAATGCCGGCAAAAACAAATAACAAACAAACAAAGCATAAGCATGAAAGCGTTTAGTAAAGAAATTAAAATTGCTCTGGCTGCTGTTGTAGCCATAGTGCTACTCTTCTTCGGCCTGAACTTTCTGAAAGGCATATCGGTGTTCTCCAGCACAAACCATTATTATATTAAGTTTAAGGACATCAGCGGTCTGTCGGCCTCGAACCCCATCTTTGCCGACGGCTACCAGGTGGGAGTGGTACGCGACATTCAATACGACTATGAAACCAATGGCGACGTGGTGGTGCACTTCACCGTAGACGATGCGCTGCGCATACCCCGCGGAAGCTCGGCCGAAATAGTGAGCGACCTCATGGGCAACGTGAAGATGAACCTGCTGCTCGCCAACAATCCACGCGAACGGGTGATGCCCGGCGACACCATCGTGGGCGACATCAATGCTGGAACCATGGGAAGGCTGTCGGCCATGATGCCCGCCGTGGAAAAGATGCTGCCTAAGCTCGACTCCATTCTCTCGAGCCTCAATACACTGCTTGCCGACCCAGCCCTGCAGCACTCGTTGCACCATGTGGAAACAACTTCGGCCAACCTCGCCACCTCAACAGCACAGCTCAACCAGCTCATGAGCGGGCTCAATGCACAAGTGCCCACCATGATGGCCAAAACCAACAGCGTGCTCGACAACACACAAACACTCACTGCCAACCTCGCCGCCGTGGATGTGGAGGCAACCATGGAACAGGTTAACCAAACCATTGCCAACGTGCAGCAACTCACCAACCGCATGAACAGCAACCAAGGCACACTCGGACTGCTGATGAACGATACGAAACTGTACACCAACCTGAACGCAACCGTGATGAGTGCCGACTCGCTGCTCAACAACCTGCGAGAGCATCCCAAACGCTATGTGCACTTCTCAATCTTCGGAAAGAAAGACAAGTGAAACGTTTGGCGTTAAATATAATTTGTCTAAATTGTCAGCATATTGTTTCACGGCTTGCGCAATTAACCGCAAGCCGTTTTTTATTGCCCCTTTTGCAACTCTTTGCCCTGAATGTTTCACCAAAGGGGAGAATAGTGCCTTGAAGCGTGTAAGCCATTGAAAAACAAAAGGTTTGAATTATGAAAGACCCCCATTCTAAATAACAGGCTTGGGTTTTTGCTAACTGCTTTCTTTTGAACACTTTAGCTAAAACAGAAAAATAGAAAGCGAAAGGGAGTATTTGTGTGTTTCAAAAAAGTTTCTTAATTTTGCAAACGAAAACAAAGGGAAGGAGCTCTGAAAGCACACAGCTCTGCTACTGACCATAGCTTCCTCTTCACAGACAGTCATATATAATAATAAGGTGTAAAATGAATGTAAGTCCTAACACTGCGTGGGACAAGGCTCTTGCGCTCATTAGCAAGAACGTTACGTCGCAGCAGTTCAATACATGGTTCAAACCCATCGTTTGTGAGTCGTTCAACGAAACGACCCGCACGTTGCTGGTGCAGGTGCCGAGTCCCTTCGTCTACGAGTACCTGGAAGAGAACTATATCGACTTACTGAGCAAGGTGCTCTGCCGGGTTTATGGTCAAGGCGTGCGCCTTTCTTATCGCGTGGTCACCGACAAGGAGCACAACCTGGCCCAGAACATTGTGCCAGACCCCGTGGAGGTGCCACCCACCAAACGACCCACCAACAGAGCCAACCAGTCGCCAACACCCTTGGATGCGGCCATGCCGCAGGAGTTGGATCCACAACTCGACCCAAGGCAAACTTTCGGCAACTTTATTGAAGGCGACAGCAACAAACTGCCACGCTCGGTGGGACTGAACATTGCCGAACATCCCAACACCACACAGTTCAACCCGATGTTCATCTACGGACCGTCGGGATGCGGCAAAACACACCTGGTGAATGCCATCGGCAACCGTGCCAAACAGCTCTATCCGCAGAAGAGGGTGCTCTACATCAGTGCAAGACTCTTTCAGGTGCAGTATACCAACGCCGTGCTGCAGAATACGGTGAACGACTTCATCAACTTCTACCAGACCATCGACATGCTCATCGTCGACGACATTCAGGAGTGGATTGGGGCCGAGCGCACACAGCAGACGTTCTTCCACATCTTCAACCACCTGTTCCGCAACAACCGGCGCATTATTCTGGCCAGCGACCGGCCTCCCGTAGACCTGAAGGGAATGCCCGACCGACTGCTCACCCGCTTTGCCTGCGGCGTGATTGCCGAGCTGGAAAAACCCAACACGAAACTCTGTGTAGACATTCTGCACAGCAAGATTCGGCGCGACGGACTGCAGATTCCCGACGATGTGGTGGAGTTTATAGCTGCTACTGCCAACGGCAGCGTGCGCGACTTGGAGGGAGTGATCAACTCGCTGCTCGCCTACAGCGTGGTCTACAACAGCAACATCGACATGCGCTTGGCCGAACGCGTGATCAAGCGCGCCGTGAAGGTTGACGATACCCCGCTCACCATCGACGACATCCTGCAGTCGGTGTGCACACACTTCGAGGTTTCGGCGGCAGCCGTAAACAGCAAGAGCCGCAAGCGCAACCTGGTGATGCCCCGGCAGGTGTCGATGTATCTGGCACAGAAATACACCAAGATTGGTTCGGCACGCATAGGAAAGTTCATCGGCGGGCGCGACCACAGCACCGTTATACACAGCTGTGCACAGGTGGAACAGCGCATGAAAACAGATGCCAACTTCCGCGACGAGGTGCAGAGCATCGAAAACTCCTTCAAATTGAAAAGCATGTAAAACTATCCTTTCTAAATACCTGAGTCCCGGTTGTCGTGAAGACAGTCGGGATTTTTTGTTTCAGAAAAACATGGCTTTCGGGCGGTCGTTTAACAGAAAATTCGTACTTTTGCAGGGAATTAGTAACTAAACAACATGAAGATTGGAATTATTGTGGCCATGGACAAGGAACTGCAGCAACTCAAGCAGGTGTTTGGCCATGCAAGCAACAGCAACGAAGTGATTATTCAAAAGTGCGGCATTGGCAAGGTGAATGCCGCACTGGGTGCAGCACAGATGATTCGCGACCATCGGCCCGACGCCATCATCTCGTCGGGATGTGCCGGCGGAAACGGCGATGACATCCATGTGCAAGACGTGGTGGTGAGCACCGAACTGGTCTATCACGATGTGTATTGCGGCCGGGCCATCGACGACACCACCATCTATGGACAGGTGCAGGGTCTGCCCGCCCGCTATCAGGCCGGCGAACAGTTGTTGCAGGCAGCACGCACACTGGCAGCACAGCCCGGCATTTTTGAAGGGAAGATGCACTTCGGACTGATTGCCACCGGCGACTGGTTTGTGGATGCCGAGCAGAAAATGCGTTCTATTGTGGAACTCTTTCCCGAGGCCAAGGCCGTGGACATGGAGTCGGCAGCCATCGCACAAACCTGCTACAAGGCTGGCGTGCCCTTCATCTCGTTCCGCGTTATCAGCGACATGCCGCTCAAAGACACCGATGCATCTATGTATCACGACTTCTGGGACCGCATTGCACAAAGCTCCTTCACCATCAACCGAAAACTGGTGGAAATACTCTTTGCACAAGCCGAACAAGCTGAAAAGAACGAACCCACAGCGATGGAGAAGATTCCCAGCTTCACCATCGACCACAACCGGCTGTTGCGCGGCATTTATGTGAGCCGGAAAGACCAGGTGGGCGGCGAAGTGGTCACCACCTTCGACATACGCATGAAAGAACCCAACCGCGAACCCGCTCTGCACATAGGTGCCTTGCACACCATAGAGCACTTGGCGGCTACCTACCTGCGCAACAACCCCGAATGGAAAGACCGCATCCTTTATTGGGGACCGATGGGGTGCTTGACAGGCTGCTACCTGCTTCTCAGAGGCGACTATGAAAGCAGCGACATCGCAGACCTGATGCGCAACACCTTCAGCTTCATTGCCAATTACCAGGGCGATATTCCCGGAGCTGCACCCCGCGACTGCGGCAACTACCTGCTACACGACCTGCCTATGGCACGGCTCGAAGCACGCCGATACCTCGAAGAAGTCCTACAGAACATCACACCGGACAATCTGCAATACCCCCAAAGCTAAAAGGAAAGTAACATTTTTTATCAATCAATCTAATGAACAAAGAATGAGTATTTTGAAGAAGTATCTGCCAGACGTGCTGGCAGTGGTGTTGTTTGCTGTAATCAGCTTTGCCTATTTCATGCCTGCCGACCTGGAAGGCCGCATTCTCTATCGACACGACTCGTCGGCGGGGCGCGGAGCAGGGCAGGAGGCGCTGGAATATTATCAGAAAACAGGCGAGCGCACACGCTGGTCTAACTCAACGTTCTGCGGTATGCCCACCTATCAGTCGGCTCCTTCCTACAACAGTACCGACGCGCTCAAGCAGGCAACAAATGCCTACCACCTCTGGTTGCCCGAAAACGTGTGGTATGTGTTTGTGTATCTGCTGGGATTCTACATCCTGCTCAGGGCCTTCGACTTCCGTCAGTATCTGGCCATGCTCGGCGCGGTGATGTGGGCCTTCTCCAGCTACTTCTTCATCATCATCGCTGCCGGCCACATCTGGAAGGTGATGGCACTGGCCTACCTGCCACCCATGATTGCTGGTGTGGTGCTCGCCTACAGGGGAAAGTTCCTGTGGGGATTCATCGTCACCGCCGTGTTTGCCGCCTTTGAGGTGGTGGCCAACCATGTGCAGATGACCTACTACTACCTGTTCGTCATCTTCTTCATGATTATCGCCTACCTGGTGGAAGCCGTCAGGCAGAAGCAGATGGCACGTTTCCTAAAAGCTACGGCCGTGTGCATGGCTGGTGCCGCCATTGGCATCTGCCTGAACCTTTCGAACCTCTACCACACCTGGCAGTATCAGAAAGAATCGATGCGAGGTAAGAGCGAACTGGTGAAGCAGAACGCTGCCAACCAAACCGACAGCGGACTGGAACGTGACTATATCACACAATGGAGCTATGGCATCGGAGAAACGTGGACTCTCTTGGTGCCTAACACCAAGGGTGGAGCATCGGTGCCACTCGCTCAGAACGAAAAGGCGATGGAGAAGGCCGATAACAACTACCTCTTCGTGTATCAGCAACTGGGACAATACTGGGGCGAACAGCCCATGACGAGCGGACCCGTTTATGTGGGAGCCTTCGTGTTGATGCTGTTCGTGCTGGGATTGTTCATTGTGAAGGGACCCATGAAGTGGGCACTGCTGGCGGCCACCATCCTTTCCATCATGCTTTCGTGGGGAAAGAACTTCATGGGACTTACCGACTTCTTCATCGACTACATGCCCATGTATTCGAAGTTCCGCACGGTGGCTTCCATTCTGGTGATTGCCGAATTTACCATTCCGCTGCTGGCTATGTTCGCCCTGCGCGAGGTGGTGCGCCGCGTGATGGCCGAACCCGACGCCAGCGGAAAGCCTGCTGCTCCTGCCATTACCGACAAGCAGTTGTGGCGCTACATCGCCATCAGCTATGCACTCACCGCAGGCATCTGCGTGCTCTTTGCGCTGATGCCGGGCATGTTCTTCTCTGACTTCGTCTCGTCGCAAGAGATGAGGGCACTCAGTCAGTTCCCCCAAGAGCACCTGGCACCCCTGCTCTCGAACCTGCGCAGCATCAGGCGCGGCATCTTTGTTGACGATTGCTGGCGCTCGTTCTGGATTATCACCATCGGAACGGCACTGGTGGCACTATTCCTGAAACGAAAACTCAAGGGCGAATATATGATTGGAGCGGTGCTCGTGCTCTGCTTGGTGGATATGTGGATGGTGAACAAACGCTATCTCAACGACAGCATGTTCGTGGAGAAGAGCGTGCGCGAACAGCCCATACAGAAAACGGCTACCGACGAACTCATCCTGCAAGACAAAGACCTCGACTACCGTGTGCTCAACCTGGCGTCGAACACGTTCAACGAAAACGAAACATCTTATTACCACAAGAGCATCGGCGGCTACCATCCTGCCAAGCTGCGCCGCTATCAGGAACTGGTGGAGGCTTACATCTCGCCCGAGATGCAAGAGCTGCTGCCTGCCATTGCCGGTGCACAAGGCGATATGACACAGGTGGCGGGCGACAGCATCTGGCCGGTGCTCAACATGCTCAACATGAAGTATGTGATTGTGCCTTTGCAGGAAAACCAGACCGTGCCCATCATGAACCCATACGCCTATGGCAACGCCTGGTTTGTGGACCGCATAGCGTATGCCGACAATGCCAATGCCGAACTCGATGGCATGAAGAAACTGAACCTGCGACACGAAGCTATTGCCGACAAGAAGTTCCGTGAGGTGCTCGGACAGTCGGAGCAGCAGGGGAATGTGTCGGTGGTGACGCTGAAAACCTACGAACCGAACGAACTCACCTACGAGGTGCAGTCGGACAAGGGCGGTGTGCTCGTGTTCTCCGAAATATACTATCCCGGGTGGACGGCTACCGTCGACGGGCAGCCCGTCGAGCTGGGACGTGTAGACTATGTGTTGCGTGCCATGAACGTGAAGCCGGGTAAACATGCCGTCACGCTCACCTTCAAGCCACAGTCGCTCGAGCGCACTGAAACCATCGCCTACATCTCATACGCCATCCTGCTAATCGCCATCGCTGCCGGCGCTTTCTTCGCCTACCGGCGCTCGCGGCGTGGCGCTTCGCTAAATGAGGCGCGGCGTAGCGCTTCGCTAAATGAGTCGCTTCGCTAAATGATAAATGATAAATGATAAATGCGCGGAGCTAAAGCAGAAAGCAGAGCTTTGCTAAAGCAGAAAGTAGAAAGCAGAAAGCAGAGCTTCGCTAAAGTAGAAAGCAGAAAGTCTCAAGCGCGAGTCTCAAGTAGTAGTCCCCTCCTTTCATAAAGGAGGGGTTCGGGGTGGTTCGTGTAATCAAAACTATTCACTATTCACTATTCACTGTTCACTATTCACTGTTCACTATTCACTCTAAACTCTAAACTCTATAATGAAAAAAACAATCATAACCTTCGTGTTGGCAGGTATCGCCACGCTCACACAGGCCCAGGCACAGGAAGTGCGTTCGTCGGGTAGCAACTACCTGAAACCAGTAGTAAAGTTCAATGTGGCAGTGCCATTCAGCATTGCCGACCCGGGTAAGCAGTTCCCCATCAGGTGGGGAATGGACGTGGCTTGGCTTGACCGACAGAATATGTTGAGCGGCATCAACTACATCGGAAAGAAGAATATCTCCTATGTGCGCGGCTCGTTCCAGACAAACCATGCACTGGAGAACGACTCGGTGCTCACCTCCAACCAGATAGACATGCTCAAACAGCGCATGACCGTGGCCAGGCTCGCCGGCGACACCGTGAAGATTATTCTCAACGAAGACCAGGAACAGGGCATTATATCTTATTATGGTACGCGCGGAGCTTCGAACGTAGACCACTGGGCGGCTCTCATCAACAGCAGTGTGAAGTGGATTCAGGAAAACTATCCGCGCAACAAGGTGGTGGCTGTGTCGCCCTTCAACGAACCCGACTATGCCGACTGGAACCAGGGCAGCAAGGCAAACTTCAAAGCTATTGCCAAAAAGCTGAAGGAAGACTACCCGCGGTTTGCCGATATTGCCATCACTGCAGGCAACACGCTCAACAACGACTTCGCCCTGGAATGGTATAATGCCGTGAAACCGTATGTGACGTGGGGAAACACCCACCAGCTGGCTGGGTCGTTCGACAGCTATGCCAACTTCTTTAAAACCGTTGAGGCCGACAGCAACGTGGCTTATGCCGATGAGCTGCACAACGTGGGAGAAATCATCGTTGGAGCAGAATACGGAGTGACCGATGCCATCTGGTGGGGATTCGACGGACGGGCCCGTGGAGAGTTCTGCCAAATCAGCAACCAGGGGTCGCGCATTGGCTATGGCGAGAACCGCAGCGCCTGGACTTCGGCTGCCGTGTATCGCGACGACACCAATGGCAACGTGCGGGCCTTCGTGGGGTCGTCGGAACGGCAGGCCAACACGTCGTCGTTCAACTTTATTTCCCGCGACCGCGAGGTGTTCTACAATTCATACGGACCCGTGCGCGAACTGCGCCACGAGGTGCCGGGCGGTACTGCCTACAAGACAGGGCAGACCAATGCCGAATGTGTGATGAATGTGAACTACGGCGAGGATGTGCCCCCTTCGCCCATCGTTGCCGGGCGCTACAAGCTGATGTGCCGAGCCAACAAATACCTGGTGTCGGCGGCGGGCTTGTACAACGACCATACAAACATCTGCATTCGTTCCGATAAGAAACTCGACTACCAATATTGGGACATCGAACCTATCAGCTCGCGCATCGGGGGCGACTACAGCTACTATAGGATTACCAATGCCAGCTCGGGCAAATACATGAACGTGCTCGATAATTCCATGTCAAGCGGTGCCAACGTGATTGCCTATAATGCCGACTGCGACAAAAACGAACAGTGGTCGCTGGAGTATGCAGGCGACGGGTGCTACTACCTGCGCAACCGCAAGACGGGCATGTATCTCGAAAGCGAAAAGACTACGGCCGAAGACTATGGCAACATCCGGCAGGCTTCTAAGAGCACGGGAACGCTGGCGCAACGGCGGGCACAGATGTTCCGCCTGTTGCCGGTGGATGTTAACTGTGAGGTGGCTGCACCCAAGGCTCCCACGGGGTTGCAGGCTGAAGGACAGTTGGCTTCGGTAAGGCTTTCGTGGAACGAGAATACAGAGAAAGACCTTGCCGGTTACAACGTGCTGCGCCGTGAGGCCGACGGCAACGAATGGAACACCATTGCCCGGAAGGTAACTACCAACTACTATGTCGACAACACCTGCAGACAGGGCATCAACTATATGTATAAGCTGAAGGCACTCGACAAGGCCGAGAATGCTTCCCAGGTTTCCGACTCGGTGGCTGCTGCCACTACCGGTGAAAAGGGACTGGTGGCACAATGGCAGTTCGAAGGCTCGCTCAACGATACCACCGCCAACTGGATGGACTGCGTGCATTCTTCAACACCCTCCTTCAACACCACTTCCTTCAAGCAGGGCAGTCAGTCGCTCCGGCTCAGTGGAAGCTCGTATCTGAGACTCCCCTACGAGGTGGCCGACATGAACGAGATGACCATTGCTTTCTGGGTCTATTGGAACGGCGGCAGCAACTGGCAGCGCATCTTCGACTTTGGAAACGGCGAACAGGAGTATATGTTCCTTACACCTAACAACGGAAGCGTGATGCGATTCGCCATTAAAAACGGAGGCGACGAACAGCTGATGTCGTGCCCCGTGCTTGAATCAAAGGCTTGGCACCATGTGGCTGTAACCATCGGTAATGGAAGGGCAGCCATCGTTATCGACGGAGTGGAGAAAGCATACAACAACAGCCTCACCATCACTCCCGATATGTTCCGACCGGTGATGAACTACATCGGGCGCAGCCAGTTCAACAACGACCCCATCTTTTCCGGACTCATCGACGACCTGCGCATCTATAACTATGCCCTCTCTGCCGAACAGCTGAAAGCTCTCATCGACGAAACTACCGGCATAGGCGATGCTGCGCATCTAAATGATCAGTCTAAAATGATAAATGAGACTTTCGACTTGCAGGGCCGGAAGCTTGAGCAACCCGTCAGGGGCATCAGCATCCGTAAGGCTGCCGATGGTACAGCACAGAAAATTTTGATGAAGTGAGCATGGATAAGTTGCAGTAAGCATGAATAAGTTGCTATCTTCGCACAAGCCACACCCATCAATCTTTGTACGGGATGCCGAAGTGTGGGTCCAGTTCAACGAGCAAAACCAGAATATATGGATTGAGAACTCTTGCATCAGCGAACGCTGGACGCTCACCCACGACCATGTGATTACGGGCGTGCCCTACAACGAATGGATTGTTTCACTACAACCGGGACAGTGCATAGATATTGTGCCCGTGGGCAATGACGAATGGGCGGTGAGAACCTATCAAATCAAAGACCGGTTCAACGGCGACGAGCAAACAATTCCCCGCTTCCCGGTGGTGAACAACGTACACGACATTGGTTTGGTGCTGCGCTTCATGCTTGGTGACAGTCAGCTCGCCGGGGGCCGACTGCTCTATCAGACTTCCCGCAAGATGAGCGCCGAACAAATATTGGCCGAAGCCAACCCACAGAGAATTGCCGAACAGCGACATGAGTTTCAAAGAATATGCAGTTCCGTACGATAGTTGACATTCCCCAAGCCTCGTTTCAGCTTGCGCCCTGCGAGCGCATGCTCTTCGTGGGTTCCTGCTTTGCCGAAAACATCGGGCGCAAGGCAACGGAGGCGATGTTCCGAACCACGGTGAATCCGTTCGGCACGATGTATAATCCGGCCAGCATCCTGCACACCGTGCAACGGACCCTGCCCCAGCCCTCCCAAGGGGAGGGAGAGATATTCTCAACCGCTGTATTCACATTAGGCACGAACCACGTTTACATTCTGAAGGAAACGGGAGAGATTGTAGACAACTGTGAGAAACGTCCGCAGCGGCTTTTCGAAGAGCGCGAACTAACCATCGAAGAGTGTGCCGTCTATCTGCGCAGAGCCGTTGAGCTGTTGCGCAGCGTCAACCCCGATGTGCGTGTCATCTTCACCGTCAGTCCTATCCGCTATCGCAAGTATGGCTATCACGAAAGTCAGCTCTCCAAGGCAATCCTCCTGTTGGCCATCGATAAACTCTTAACGCTAAACTCTTCACTCTCCACGCTCCACTACTTCCCCTCCTACGAGATTGTGCTCGACGAGTTGCGCGACTACCGTTTCTATGCTCCCGACATGCTGCACCCGTCGGCACAGGCTGTCGACTACATCTGGGAGCGGTTTGGCGAAACCTTCTTCAGTGACGAAACCCGGGCGTTCCTCCGTGAGTGGGAGCCTTTGCGTGCGGCACTCGCCCACCGGCCCTTCAATCCTGATAGCACCGAATACAAAGCTTTCCGCGCGGCAACCCTGAACAAGGTGAAAGAGCTGCGTCGCCGCTATCCTGCCATGCCTAACCCTTTCAACATCGAATTACACGAACCACCCCTAACCCCTCCTTTATGAAAGGAGGGGACCACGAGCTTGAGTCTCTCTCCACTTTTCTCTCTCCACTTTTCTCTCTCCACTTTTCTCTCTCCACTTTAAACTCTCCACTTTAAACTCCATTTGAAACTCCATTTGTAGTCCCCTCCTTTCATAAAGGAGGGGTTAGGGGTGGTTCGTGTAATCAAAACTGTTGCTTTTTACCTATAAATAATCCACAGACCCCCACCCCCCTAACTTAGGGGGCTTGTTCTTTTCTTGTTCTGTTAACCTAAATTAACCGTTTTTTTTTTTTGTTGGCGCAAAAGTGGTTACTTTTGTCCCGAACTTGGGTTCCTATGTATTTATCTAAACCAATAATAATAATTTAAATAACCTATTCGAGATGAAACGAAACTATTTAAAACCTTTGTGCTCCGCCGCACCTATGGACGGCCTGGAACTGATGCAAGGCTCCTTGCGAATTGATCAAACAAACGTGGTAAGAAACTCTGCCGATGCTGGCTGGGCTCGTGAAATGGAGCCCGTCGAAGGCCCTTCGCAAAACTCTGTCTGGGACGATTAAAGCCCACCCCCAACCCCTCCCGAGGGAGGGGAGTGATATGCAGGGGAAATGGTGTTACAGGGTTTGTGCTTTTGCCCTTTCAGGGCATTCCTTCCTTTAGGCTTTTAACAAAAGAAAGCAACTAATCAAAAAACAATCAAAACAAACAATCAAACAAGACTTTATGAAACGAATTACTACAATATTAACAATGCTTATGCTCGTTTGTATGGGGGCATGGGCTTATTCTACGACATCGGTAAGTTCAGCCCAGGATTCCAAAGGTAACGCCTTGGTACCTGGTGCTTTTTATCGTATTTTATTGCCATCACGTAGTTCAACAGTTTGCTTGATGCAAATTGATAATGTGTATGTTCAGGCGCATAATGGCTTGGGCGCAACAAAAGAATATATGTGGAAAATAGAAGAAGATGCTAATGGAAAGGCTCTTATTTCTAATCCAGATGGTGGCTATTGGAAGTTTACTGATTATAATGAAGGTAATTCTAAACTCGTTACAAGTGGTACCAGCGACGATTGCACGCATTTCCAAATGGCTTGGTATAGCTCAACTTCAAAAACTTTGAATCTTTTTGATCCTGCAGGCGGTTCATATTCGTATGATGGAGTAACGTGTGGAGCTGTACTGAGTAATCATGGAGGCACTGGAAACTATATGGGTATATATAATGATATATCAGATGCTGGTTCCATATTCAAGTTTGAGCGTTTCTATCGTACTATTTTTACGGTTGAAAGTACGGATGTAAATGGCGTTGCTGTTGAGAACTACCCATCTACGGTAACAATTAACGGAAATATCACAGTATCAGAATACTACACCAATTCAGATAACCAAATTACCAGCTTTTCTACCGTTTATGGAGCAGCATATTATATTGGTGGTGTAGAAAAGACGGCTGAAGAAGTGAAAGATGCTATTAATGCTAATACCGGAACCTTAACTGTGACTGTGAAACCGAAACCCTTTGTGGCCTCGACAAATGTGAATCCCGCCTATTATGCAATAATGATCTCAGCCAATGCAAACAGCTGGTGGCAGAATACGAATGGAACAGCCGTGAATTGTGGAGCAGGTCGTACATATCCTGATGTGGCTGCGCGTTCTGAGTGGATTTGGGAGCTGAAACAAAATAGCACAGTCGGTTACCGAATATACAATACCAGTGCAGGCAAGTATCTGGGAGGACGCACATCAACAGGTGGTGCTTTTACTCTAGGCGATGATGCTTCGGCCAATTCTTTCAGATCTTATGGTAATGGCGCTACTATCAAATTCAAGGACTATACGAATAATCTATGGATTGACAGGTCTACAGTAAATAGTATTGGTCAGCCTTATGCTCACACAAGTGGTCAGCAAATCACATTCTTACGCATGTATAAGGTTACATTTAGCGAGGCGTTAACAGTGAATAGTGTTGGTGATGTGACTACTATTTATGTAAAGTCTGATGGTACTGATGTAATTACTCTTCCCAGTGATAAGATTTACAGTATCAATGGCTCAGATGACATGGGTCATGCAGATGCTGAGGCTGCTATTTCTGCATGCAGTTCTGACCTTACAATTGAAGTCTCTGAGAATACAACCAAAGATGTTACTTATATACTTAAGTGGAGTGATGGAACCACAATTAATGCTGGTGTGAGTGTTGAAACAGAATTGCTGTCGCCAGCCTCGGAATTTGTTCCTTCATCTTTTGTCAGCGACTTCACAACACTTAGTTATAGTATCGAAGAAATCTCGGACGAAACAGATGAGGTTACAGTGACCGCCACATGGAACGGTCCGTTTGAGATATCCCCTGCTTTGTCTGCAGGAAACTTTGCTTCAGGAACCAAATGGTATGTGGTGGACATACACTCCAATGCAGGTGATTATACGTGGCAGTATGATGCAAGTAGTCTGGAAATTCAAACTCCAGTTATTGCAAAAGACGCGTATGCTAGTTTGACAGATGCAAACTTGTGGTGCTTTATCGGTAACCCCTACGATGGTCTTAAAATTTACAATAAGGCTGCTGGTAGTACATACACTCTCCGTAAGGAAAAGAATGGTAACACTGTTTCCTATATGTCTACGACTGATGACAGAAACAACTTTAAGGTTTATGCTTCCACTTCCAGCATATCAAGTTCATATTGCTTCAAGCTCGATGGGGATGATTTCTATTTAAATCATCAAAGCTCAAGATTGCAGGGGTGGACAGCAAGAGACGAAGGTTCTTCTTGCCGTTTCTTGCCTAAAGGCAAATATTGTTTGAACTATTTGAATACGCTGAACCTCTCTGCACCGGCTGGGGCTGTTGGCACAAAGGAAGCTGTCACAGAATTAATCAGAACCTCACTCAGTGCTGTGAAGACAGGGCTGGAGAGCGATCTATACTACATAGAATCTCTCTCGGTAATGGAACAAACACAGCTTTCTGGGATTCTTTCTACCGTTGCCTCTTCCGAAAATATCACACTTGCCAACGGTTACTGGCGCATCGTGAGTGCTAAGGCTTTCTCCAGTGGTTACAGAGCCTTGGTGTATGACCCCAGCTTGACCTCTCCATCCTCCCACGATATCTCTACCACCATTGCCAACTCCATTGTATGGACTACGCTCGATGAAAATAACTATGGTAATATCTTCAAATTTGCAGGTAGCGATCTCACCTATTCCATTCTCAACTGTAACAAGGGTGAATACCTTTCGGCAGTGAATGGTTCCACTTCGCCCACTCCAACAGACGTTACATTAACCTCTCTTGGTAGTTGTCAATACAATTTGGCGATTGGTAGTAGCCAGCCCATACATGCACAGGGTTGGAACTGGACCGGTACAAATGGCGGCATTACGGGCGACCTTACTGGATTTTCAGGAACAGCCAATTCCCCCTCTGCGTGGTACATCGTGAAAGTGAATAAATTGCCTGTAGGTTTGCATACCATCGGTGATGTGGCATACGCCTCGCTCTGCCTCCCCTTCGATGTAACCATTAGCAATGCTGATGCCTACACGATGGTAAAGCGTGGAGACTGGTTGGTTCCCACTCAGCTTGAAGGAAATCAAGTTCCCGCAGGTACAGCCGTTCTCCTGAAAAATAATCCATCAGTCTATGGTGAAACAGCTTATGCCACCATCAATACGGGTGCTGCTTTCAGTACCTCTAATGTGAATGTTTTGCAAGGAACATACGTTCCCAAGGATTTTGCACTCGCAGCAGGAGCTACCGCCGATTACTTCTTAGGAGTTTATTCGGGTGCTGTTGGCTTCTATCGTGTAGGTGTGGAATCGAAGAGCGGATATTACACACTGGGTGCAAACAAAGCTTACCTGCCTGCAAGTGCCGAGGCTCGCGGCTTCGCCATCAACTGGGATGATGAGGTTACTGGCATAGGCGACGCTACACAACTAAAGCAGAAAACAGAAAGCAGAAAGCAGGTGTTCGACTTGCAGGGTCGCCGTGTGGAGAATCCGCAGCGCGGGCTCTACATTGTGAATGGCCGCAAGGTTGTGGTGAAGTGATTTACACGGAGAGAGTAGATGAATCTTAGCTCTAAAGCTCAACAGTCTACAGTCTATAGTCTACAGTCTAAAGTCTATAGTCTACAGTCCATAGACTACAGTCTAAAGTCTACAGCCCCATAGGCTACAGTCAACAAACATACTGTCGTGAGACAGCATTCATGAAGCCTTGTGAAAGGCGATTAAGTTATTTGAAATATTAGTTAATGTCCCGCGTTCCCCTTTGGGGCGCGGGCTTTTTGTTATCTGATTGTCCATGTTTAATTATTTTTTGAATATTATTTTTTGTCAATCATGATAAAAGTGTTACTTTTGCCGATTATGAAATACGCTATAGAACAGATAACGGCTCTTATTGGTGCCCGGCGCATAGGCAGCAGGGGTGCTCAGGTGGGTTTTCTGCTCACCGACAGTCGTTCGCTTTGTTTCCCGGAGGAAACGTTGTTTTTTGCCTTGACGACCACCCGCAACGATGGTCATCGTTATATCCCTGAACTTTATCGGCGTGGTGTGCGCAACTTTGTTATCTCCCAGCGCGAGGTGGTGGGCGAGCAATATGCCGATGCCAACTTTCTGGTAGTCGATAACACCCTCACCGCCCTGCAGCGGTTGGCCGAGCGCCATCGCGACGAGTTCGACATTCCCATTGTGGGCATCACCGGTTCAAACGGTAAAACCGTGGTGAAGGAGTGGCTCTACCAGGTGCTCAGAGAGAATCCCAACCAAGGAGCCTCGCCGGCCATCACCCGTTCGCCGCGCAGCTACAATTCCCAGATTGGTGTACCCCTGTCGGTGTGGCTGTTGGGCGAGAAGAGTCGGGTGGGCATCTTCGAGGCCGGCATCAGCCAGCCGGGTGAGATGGAAACCCTGCACGACATCATCCAGCCCACCATTGGTGTGCTCACCCATATTGGTCCGGCGCACCAAGAGAACTTCCGTTCGGTTGAAGAGAAATGCATGGAGAAGATGCAGCTCTTCCGCGATGCCGAGGCCGTGGTATATTGCACCGACGACGAGGTGGTGAGCCATTGCATGCGGCGCTCGGGCTATCAGGGAAAGAAAATCGGTTGGTCGCTCAAAGATCAGCAGGCAGCCATGTTTATTTCCAAAGTATCAGATAATTCTGAAAATTCCGATAACTCAGGGGTCACTGTAAATTATGTTTTCGCCGGGGGGAAAGGTTCGTTCTCCATTCCCTTTGTTGATGACGCTTCGGTTGAGAACGCTATCACCACCGCTACTGTTGCCCTCTACTTGGGAGTGTCGCCCGACGCACTGGCCGAGCGCATGCCCCAGTTGGAACCTGTTGCCATGCGCTTGGAGGTGGTAGACGGCAGGCGGGGATGCACCCTCATCAACGACTCTTACAACAGCGACGTGAACTCGCTCGACATCGCCCTCGACTTCATGCAACGGCGGTATGGCGGCGGCACGCTCATCCTGAGCGACATCTACGAAAGCGGTATGAACCGCCACGACCTCTATCGCCAGGTTTCAGACTTGCTAATGAAGCGGGGCGTGAAAAAGTTCATAGGCATTGGCACCGACCTTGTGCGTGCCCATGCCACCGAGTGCATCAGACTCTCCGATAACATTGAAACACACTTCTTCGAGTCGGTAGAAGCTTTCATGGGCAGCGAGGCCTTCACCCATCTGCGCTCAGAGGTGATTCTCATCAAGGGTGCCCGTGCCTTTGGCTTCGACCGCATCACCGACCAGCTGAGCAACAAGGTTCACGAGACCACACTCGAAGTGAACCTGAACACGTTGGTTGAGAACCTGAACCGCCACCGTGCCTGCTTGCATCCCGACACGAAGATGGTGTGCATGATCAAGGCCGATGCCTACGGAGCCGGGGCTGTGGAAGTGGCCAAAACCTTGCAAGACCGTGGGGTGGACTATCTTGCCGTGGCCGTGGCCGACGAGGGAGTGACCCTGCGCCGAGCCGGAGTAACCGCCAACATCATGGTGATGAATCCCGAGATGTCGAGCTTTAAAACCCTCTTTGACTATCGGCTGGAACCAGAGGTGTATAGCTTCCGCTTGCTCGACGCACTCATCCTTGCCGCCCGCAAGGAGGGTATCACCGGCTGGCCCGTGCACATCAAGTTAGACACTGGCATGCATCGCCTTGGCTTCGACCCCGCCACCCAGCTCGACGAACTCATCGACCGACTGCAACATCAGCAGGCTGTTATCCCGCGCAGCGTGTTCTCACATTTCGTAGGCTCCGACAGCGACCGCTTCGACGACTTCTCTACCCGTCAGTTCGAAATCTTCGACCAGGCCAGCAAGAAACTGCAGGCCGCCTTCCCCCATAAAATCCTGCGCCACATCTGCAATTCGGCCGGCATCCTGCGCTTCCCCGAGCGACAACTCGATATGTGTAGGCTCGGCATCGGACTCTACGAAAACGTGTCGGCCCTGTGGACCACCATCCTGCAGCTGCGCCATGTGCCCGCCGGCGACAGCGTGGGCTACAGTCGCAACACCGTGATGGAACGCGACAGCGTGATTGCCGCCATTCCCATCGGTTATGCCGACGGCCTCGACCGCATGATGGGCAACCGTCACGGATGCTGCGTGGTGAACGGACAGCGTGCCCCATACGTGGGAAACATCTGCATGGATGTGGCACTGGTAGACGTGACCGGCATTGACTGCAACGAAGGCGACCGCGTGCAGGTGTTCGGTCCCGACCTCACCGCCGACGAGGTGGCCGGCATGCTCGGCACTATCTCTTACGAAGTGCTCACGTCGGTATCGAACAGGGTGAAGAGGGTGTATTTCGAAGAGTAAACAGTGAAGGGTGATGAGTGAACAGTTTTGATTACCTATAACATTGTTAGGAATATTGATGAAGAATAAAGCGCATAGAAGAGTTTTGCTGTTGCTGGCTGCGCTGTTGGCATGCTGTGTAACGGCCGATGCACAGCTGTTCAAGAAACTGAAGAAGAAAAAGAAGAAACAACCCGTTGAGGCTGTTGCCGATGTGCCGCAAGCGGTGAACACCGACTCCCTGCAGATGGCCATGGCCGATATACACACCTGTGCCGACAACCATTTCAACCGGAACGCCTTCCTCGGCATCCCCATGGGCCTATCGGCCAAGGGATTCCACACCCGGCTGGTGGCTCAGGGCTTCAGTGAACCTGCCCACCAACAGAACTACTTCTATCTCTATCAGGGGAAGACATTCGGTGCCGATGCCCGGCTCTACCTGCTCAAGAGCGACAGCACAGCCATGGTGTATGGCGTGAGCGTGGAAGAGACCGCGGCCGGACTCAGCGAGCAGTCGGCCCGCCAGCGTTTCCAAGAACTGAAGGCACAGCTCTCGAAGGTCTATGGCGATGGCTATGTGTGCAGCAGAGGTGAGGAATATGTGATTACCACTCCGCTTGGCGCGGTCTCGCTCCACTACGAGCGTGTGGCCGGCGGCGGGGGCTACAGCATAGGGTATCAGATTGATGATGCCAAAGCATATAGCGATGCCTACCGAGAGATGGCCGACCCCGCAGGCGAAGAGCTTCCGCGAAACATCGATGCCGGCGGATTGGCCGACACGCCCTGCCATTCGGCAATAGCAGAACTGGCACAACTGCTCATGCTGGCCGGTTCGCCCCAGAAAGCGAAACCATTGCTGGCAACCTACGACTATAAAGTAGGGCGCGAGACTGCCGCACAACTGCCTGCCACCTTCAGCATGGGCAATGGCTATCAGGCGCGGGCAACCATCACCAAGCGCGGCAAAGCCATCACAGCAGTTGCCATCACCGCTAACGACCGTGCCGAACTCGTTCGCGACGACCTGCTCCGCCTGGGCTTCACCGAAGAGGGAACGACTTTCGTCAGCGGCTCTCTGAAAGCAACGCTCACCCAGAATAAACAGGAACAGCAAGTGCTCAGCATGAGCAAAAATGTGCCTGCGAAGAAGGGTGGACGGAAGAGAGGGAAATAAGTAATAGGTGAAGTTACACGAACCACCCCTAACCCCTCCTTTATGAAAGGAGGGGACTACAAATGGAGGCTTCTTGAGGACTACAAATGGAGGCTTCTTGGGAACTATAAACTTACGAAATAAACGAAAACAAACAATAAAACAACTACAACCTTATGGAACAAGTATTCAGTTACATTATCAGTCTGGGCGCAGCTGTGATGATGCCCATCCTGTTTACCATCATCGGACTGTGCATCGGCATGAAGTTTGGCAAAGCCCTGAAAAGCGGACTCTTCGTGGGCGTGGGTTTCATTGGTCTGAACGTGGTGACCAAGCTGCTCACCGACAACTTTACCTCGCCACTCGAGGGCATCTCTGAACTCTACCAGTTGGCACTGAGCGTGTTCGACATGGGCTGGCCAGCCGCCGCTGCCGTGGCCTATAACACTGCCGTGGGCGCGCTCATCATTCCCATTCTGCTTGGGGTAAACTTTTTGTTGCTCATCACCAAGTGTACGCGCACCGTCAACATCGACCTGTGGAACTATTGGCATTTCGCCTTCATTGGTGCCGTGGCTTATTTTGTGATGGACCAGTCGTTGGCCTGGGGCTACTTTGCTGCCATCGTGTGCTATGTGGTAACCCTTGTGATGGCCGATCTCACCGCCGAAAAGTTTCAGAAACACTACGACCTGCCGGGCATTTCCATCCCGCAGCCGTTCTGTCAGAGCTTCACCCCGTTTGCCGTGGGCCTTAACTGGCTGCTCGACCGCATTCCCGGGTTCTCGAAGCTCGATGTTGATGCCGAAGGACTGAAACGCAAGTTTGGCGTTTTGGGTGAACCTCTTGTGCTGGGTGTTATCGTGGGAGCCCTCATTGGCATTGCCGCCCAGTTAGACATCAAGAAGATTCTCGCCTTAGGTGTGACCATGGGAGCCGTGATGGAACTCATCCCCCGCATCACCAGTCTGTTCATCGACGGACTGAAACCCATTGCCGAGAAAACGCAAGAGGTGGTGAAACAGAAGTTCAGCGGCAAGAAGGTGTACATTGGCATGTCGCCAGCCCTGGTTATCGGCCATCCCACCACGCTGGTGTGCTCGGTTATTCTTATTCCCGTTATCCTTGCCGTGGCCGTGTTCCTGCCCGGCAACCAGTTCCTGCCCCTTGCTTCGTTGGCAGGCATGTTCTATCTGTTCCCCCTGGTGTTGCCCTATACCAAAGGCAATGTGGTGAAGAGTCTCATCATTGGGTTTGTGGCACTGGTCATTGGCCTCTACTTTGTTACCGACATGGCACCCGCCTTCACTCAGGCAGCCCACGAGGTGTATGCAGCTACCCAAAACGATGCCGCCAAAATTCCAGAGGGCTTCGAAGCCGGCGCTCTCGACTTTGCGTCGAGCCTGTTCGGGTGGGTTATCTATAAGTGTGTGGCCTATCTCGAATGGGTGGGGGCCGCCCTACTCACCATCATTACCATTGGCATGGTGCTGTGGAACCGGAGGCGCATTGTTGCCGATGAGGGGTGAGTTTTTTTAAATGGCGTGAAAGGTGTTAATGGCGTTCATAACGTTCATAACGATAATAACGTTCCTAACGTTCCTAACGTTCCTAACGTTCCTAACGATAATAACGTTCATAACGTTCCTAACGAAAATAACGAAAAGAAAAACAATAAACCAATGAAAAAAGCAATTTTTAGTTTTGCCCTTTTGATGGGCGTGCTGGGCGTTCAGGCCCAGCAAGATGTGAAGTTCCAGACAGCCTGCCACCCGCAAGACGTGAAGCACTATGACACGCAGACCCTGCGCGACCGTTTCGTGATGGAAAAGGTGATGGAGGCCGATAAGATTCACCTCACCTATTCTCACTACGACCGCTTCATCTATGGCGGTGCCATGCCCGTAACCAAGGGACTGAAGCTCGAGAACTTTCTTGAGCTGGGACTCGATGTAGACCCCAACATCAAGGAGAAGTATTTCCTCTATAACCGCGAACTCGGCGTTGTTAACTGCGGTGAGGGCGACGGTGTGGTGGTGGTTGACGGCAAGGAATATGCCCTCGCGCCCAAGGAGGCCCTCTACATCGGTCGCGGACATATTGCCCCGGGCAAGGATGTGAACAAAGACGTGGAGTTCCGTTCCAAGGATGCTGCCAAGCCTGCCAAGTTTTACCTGAACTCGGCCACTGCCCATCAGCACTATAAAACACAGTGGATTACACTCGACGGACGGAAAGGCTCGCTCAAGGCAGCCGTATGGGGACCCGTGGGCACCACCGAAGAGGCCAACAACCGCACGGTGTATAAGCTGATTGTGAACGACGTGCTTGAAGAAGGCCCCTGCCAGCTGCAGCTCGGGCTCACACAGCTGAACCCGGGAGCCGTGTGGAACACCATGCCCCCTCACACCCACGGCCGGCGCATAGAAGCTTACTACTACTTCAACCTGCCCGAGGGTCAGACCATTGCCCATGTAATGGGAGAACCCCAGGAGAGTCGTGTGGTGTGGCTGCACAACGAACAGGCCATCATGTCGCCCGAGTGGAGCATTCACGCTGCTGCCGGAACCTATTACTATACTTTCATCTGGGGCATGGCAGGCGAGAACCTCTTCTATAACGACAAGGACAATATTCCGGTGGTTGAGCTGAAGTGAAAAACGGGAATAACGAGAATAACGTTCATAACGTAAATAACGAGAATAACGTTCAGAACGAAAGTAACGTTCATAACGAAGGTAACGTTCATAACGAAAGTAACGTTCATAACGTTCATAACGTTCATAACGAAAGAAACGCAATAACGAAATGACAACCTCAACCAAAGCCCCAAAAATGACCAACTACCGTTGGGTGATTTGTGCGATGCTGTTCTTCGCCACCACGGTGAACTATATGGACCGGCAGGTGCTTTCGCTCACATGGAAAGACTTCATCGCGCCCGAGTTCCATTGGACTGATGCCGACTACGGAACCATCACATCTGTGTTCTCTATCCTCTATGCTGTGTTTTGCCTCTTTGCCGGAAAGTTCATCGACTGGATGGGCACCAAGAAAGGCTATCTGTGGGCCATCTTCGTGTGGTCGCTCGGTGCCTGCCTGCATGCCGCCTGTGGTTGGCTCACCATGCAAATTGAGGGCATTGGCAGCGTGGAAGCGCTCAAGGCTGTGGAGGCAGGTTCCATGACTGCTCTGAGCATTGCCACGGTGAGCGTTTATTTGTTCCTGTTCTGCCGTTCGGTGCTGGCCATGGGCGAATCGGGCAACTTCCCCGCCGCCATCAAGGTAACAGCCGAATACTTTCCCAAGAAAGACCGCGCCTTTGCCACCTCCATCTTCAATGCCGGAGCCTCCATTGGGGCACTGGCAGCTCCTGTAACCATTCCCCCCTTGGCCGAAATGTTCGGATGGGAGATGGCATTCATCATTATCGGTGGACTGGGTTTTGTGTGGATGGCCCTGTGGGTGTTCATCTACGACAAGCCTGCGAAGCATAGTCGGGTGAACGAGGCCGAGCTTGCCTACATCAACCAAGACGAGGAAGAAATTAATGCAGAAAGCAGAAAGCAGACAGCAGAAGAACCCGCCATTGGCTTTTTGAAGTGTTTCACCTATCGGCAGACGTGGTCGTTCATTTTCGGAAAGTTCATGACCGATGGTGTTTGGTGGTTCTATCTTTTCTGGGCTCCCGCCTATTTCAGCGACCAGTTTGGCTATAAGTCGTCGTCGGGCATGGGGCAGCTGCTCATCTTCACGCTCTATGCCATTGTAACCGTGGTATCAATATTCGGAGGCTATCTGCCCAAGTTCTTTGTAGAGAAGCATGGCATGCACCCATACGCCGGACGCATGTTGGCCATGCTCATCTTTGCCTTCTTCCCCCTCTTTGCCTTGTTTGCACAGCCATTGGCCATGTGGGAAGCAAGCCCCATCGACCCCGCGTGGTGGCCGGCCATCATCATTGGACTGGCCGGAGCCGGGCATCAGGCTTGGTCGGCCAACATCTTCTCTACCGTGGGCGACATGTTCCCCAAATCGACCATTGCCACCATCACCGGCATTGGAGCCATGGCAGGCGGACTGGGTTCAATGATCATCAACAAGTGTTCGGGCAATCTGTTCACCTTTGCCGAGAATCAGGGTTCGGCCTTCACGTTCCTCGGTTTCGAGGGGAAGCCCGCCGGCTACATGATTATCTTCTGCATTTGTGCCGTGGCCTATCTCATTGGCTGGTGCATCATGAAGCTGCTCGTTCCCAAGTATAAACCCATTGTTGAGGGTTGACCCACTATGTGAGTTTATTCTAAATTTAATTGGCGAACCTCAGCGTTCGCCATTTTTTGTATCTCGTTCATGGGAATGCCTTGGTGAACGCTCAGGATGGCTTTGTTGATGATGCCGTGCCCCACGGCGAGAATTGTTTTCCCCGCGTATTCCCGGCGCAGCAGTTGCAGGAAGCGTCGGGCACGTTCTTTCATCTGACCGAGTGTTTCCACATCGTTGGGCCAGGGTTTATCCTTCAGGTCGGGAATGAATAAACCCGTGAACCCGCCCCAGTCGCGTTCGCGCAGCAGAGGAGTGGTGTTCACGGGTTTATTGTGCGGTTCAGCAATAATGCGGCAGGTGTCGATGGAGCGTTTCAAGTCGCTCGAAATAAACACGTCGATTGTTTCGTTGCGCAGCAGGTCGCGCACCTGGCGTGCCTGTTCTTCGCCCTTGGCAGTGAGCGCCCCCGGCGTTTGTCCTTGCAGAATCTGGTTCACGTTGTCTACGGTTTCTCCGTGCCTGACCAAAAGAAGAGTAGTGTTGCACATATATTTGTTTCTTTTTTTGGGGTGCAAAGTTAATGTTTTTCACGAAAAAAACTTAACTTTGCAACTGAAGAAAGCATTTTATCCGATATGAAAGTTTTACAGTCATCACTTTTTCGTGCACTGGTGGCGATAGTCGTTGGTGTGCTCATCATTAAGTTCAGGGAAGACACGGTGCATTGGCTCACCATTGGCATTGGTGTTGCGTTTTTCATCAGCGGTTTGGTGTCGTGTGCCGTTTATTTCAGCATGCGTCGTGAATCGAAAGAGCAAAAGGTCTACGATGCCGATGGCCGTTTGCTTGCAGCCGGCACAGCCCCCTCGTTTCCCATAGTGGGTGTGGGCAGCATGGTGCTCGGTCTGATTCTGGCCCTGATGCCCACCACCTTCATCACCGGTTTGATGTATGTGCTTGCCGGCATACTCATTCTGGGAGCCATAGGGCAGTATGTGAGCTTAGGGCGTGCGCTGCGTTTCTGTCGGGTGGGCTGGTTCTATTGGATTGCCCCCACGCTCACGCTTGTAATCTCTGTGCTCATGTTGGTGAAGCCCCTTGAGATGTTTGCAGCCCCGTTGCTCATTATTGGTTGGTGCATGATGCTGTATGGCGTTTCGGAATGTTTGAACACCTGGATGATTTATCGTGCCCGCAAGCAGTTTGAACGGCTTCAGGCAGCCGATGCAGCCGTCCGTGCCGGTGTTACAGCCGAAGAGGTGAAAGCCGAAGAAGTGAAAACCGATGAGAAACCGGCCCGGGAAAAGAAAGACGAAAAGAAGCCCGTAGCCCAAGAGCAGGACAGCACTATTGTAGCCGAGAGTTATTCGTTCGACGAGTCGTTCCTTTAGGTTTTAGGTTCGTACATGCGGCATATATCAACCCCAAACGTTAGGTTTGGGTTTATCCTTCTCTCTCACCGACGCCCGCCGAAACTGTTGCCGTTGCTTCGGCTGCTGCCAGCACTGCGACTGCCGCCACCAACCGAGCTGCCGCCACCGCGCGAAGCGCTTCCGAACGAGCTGGAACCACGACTGCTGCTGCCCATGCTGTGCAACGAGCTGCTGCCTATGCTTCGCGACGAGCTGCTGCCTATGCTTCGCGACGAGCTGCTGCCCATGCTGCGAGTGCTGGACCCCATGCTTCTACTTGTGTTGCCAAAGCTGGTTGAGCCGGATGAAACGCTGCGGCTGCTGCCAGCCGACTGCCAGCGCGACGATGAAGAAGACCCTGAAGGAGTGAAGGTGTTGCGGGGCGAAGAAGTGTTGCCTGCGCGTGACGAAGAGCCAAAGGCTCCGGAGCTGTTGCTGCCCGATGAAGTAGACGGGCGGGTGGCAGTGGTTCTGGTGCTGCTTTTAGTGCTGCCGAACCGTTCGCCGGCATTGTATACACCATCGTTACGGTTGGAGTTTTGAACACCACCGTTGCCAAAGCTTGCTCCGTTGCTGTTGTTCTGAATGCTGCGCTGCGGCATGCTGCCAAAGCTGCGGTTGCCATTGTTCTGCTGGTTGTAGCCGTTGTGGTTGCCCTCCATGTTGCGGTTGCCGCGCCCATAGTCGCCACGGTCGAAGCCGTTGCGCATGCCGCGGTCGCTGGAGTAGTGGCGGTGCCCCCAGTCGCGCCCGTGATACCAGCTGCGGCCCCCGTTGTGGCGCCAGCTGTGACCGCCGCGGTAGACGGCATAGAAGTGAGGCCGGCCGAAATAGAAATAGCTGCGATGCGGATAGCGGGCATAGATGCCGAAGTGCCAATAGCCGGCGCTCCAGTAGAGCGGACGGTAGAAATAGGTGGCTTCAACAAAAGCCCGATACTGCCAGTCGAGCAGAATGTAGCTCAGGTCGAGGTTGCGGTGTTCCCAGTAGACTCCGTAGAGGTCGGCTTGCGAGTTCACACTAATCAGATAGTCGAGGTTGATTTCGTATGCAGCCTCGTATTGCTGTTCGGTGAGATTCAGTTCATACGCCATCTTGTCGGTGAGGAACAGGGCCTGCTGACGAGCCTGTTCGTAGCTCATGGCGTTGGCATCTGCCACGGCAAAGGTGAGCAGAGCGGTGAGGGCGATGATTAACTTTTTCATATTCGTTGTTGTTTTTTGTTGTTCGTAAATAGTGTTCTTTCGATGTTGCAAAGGTAAAACTATTTGCAGATGCTGCAAAGGGAATTTCCCTACTTTGAAAGGGAAAAACCCTATGGTACAATATTATGCGCCCGCGTGCGTTATATATAATGTGGAAGTTGACGAGTTGACGGTTTTTTGATGTTATGAAGAAGTTTATACTATTGATGTGGCTGGCTGCCGGCATGCTGCCAGCTGCCGCGCAAGATTGGATAGAGAACGATAACCCTGGCCGGCTGGAGCTAGACCGGGGGCTCACCTATCATGTTGAAACTCAGGCTTCGGCCTCGGAAGGGAAAACCCCGCTGTGGCTGAATGCCAACAAGCATGGCTTGAGCTCGCTGAAAGAGTGGAACGGCTATGTGCGTGCCGGGGTGGAACGACCCCTGCAACAAGATTCGGCCCGCCGCTGGGCGGTGGGTTATGGGGTAGACATGGTGGTGCCCACAGGCTACACCAGCAAGGTGGTGGTGCAGCAGGCCTACGGAGAAGTGCGCTGGCTGCATGGGCTGCTTTCGGTGGGTGCCAAGGAATATCCCATGGAACTGAAAAACAACCTTCTTTCCAGTGGTTCGCAAACACTGGGCATCAATGCCAGACCCGTGCCGCAGGTGAGAATAGCGTTGCCTGACTATTGGACACTGCCCTTTGCCAACGGCTGGCTGCATGTGAAAGGTCATGTTGCCTACGGCAAGATGACCGACCAGAACTGGCAACACGAGTTCACTCAGCGTCAGTCGAAATATGCCGACGGGGTGCTCTATCACAGTAAGGCGGGCTATCTGAAGATTGGGAACGAAGATTTGTTTATACCTTTCTCAATAGAGTTAGGACTGGAAATGGCTTCGCAGTTCGGGGGCACTCCCTACGAGGTGCAGCCCGACAAAACCTTGCAGCCCCTGCAAACCGAAAGCTTTCTGAAAGGGGCGTGGCACGCTTTCTTCCCGGGCGGAGCCGATGCCGGAGAAACCCTCTACCAAAACGTGTCGGGCAATCAACTCGGGTCGTGGCTCATGCGGCTCAACTACGATGCCGAACGATGGAGGGCAAGCATCTATGTAGACCGCTTCTTTGAAGACCACTCGGCCATGCTCTTCGTAGACTACGATGGTTATGGCGAAGGCGACGAGTGGCAGAAGAAGAAGAAACGGCGCTACTTCTTCTACGACCTCACCGACTGGATGGTGGGTGCCGAACTGAACCTCAAGCAGGGAACATGGCTGCGCGATGTGGTGGTGGAGTTTCTGCACACCAAATATCAGAGCGGACCGGTGTATCACGACCACACACCGCTCATTGCCGACCACTTGGGGGGCAACGACAACTACTACAACCACTACATCTACACCGGCTGGCAGCATTGGGGGCAGGTGATGGGCAATCCGCTCTACCGTTCGCCCATCTACAACACCGACGGACGCATAGAGGTGGAGAACAACCGCTTTATGGCACTGCACATAGGCTTCGACGGGCAACCCACCGAACGACTCTCTTACCGCGTGTTGGCTTCGTGGCAAGACGGGCTGGGCAGTTACGACATTCCCTTCCTGGAAAAACGCCACAACACCAGCTTCATGGTTGAGAGTGGCTATGCCTTCAACCACGGCTGGCACCTAAGTGCAGCCTATGGCATGGACTTCGGCAGCATTCTTGGACATAACTATGGAGGGCAGCTGACCATTTCAAAGCGCGGACTGCTGGGGAAATAGACATAATAACATATTATCATAGACATAAGTCGCGACAAGCGTAATGGACTTCATAAACCTATTTAGCAGATGACAAAAAGAAATATGAGACCTTTCAAGCTAATGGTTGCTTTAGCAGCACTGATGGCACTATCATCCTGCGAGCTGGAAACATCGGGCAACGGCAGTCTCGACGGGTTCTGGCACATGGAGCGCGTTGACACATTGGAAACGGGAGGAGTGAATAACCTCTCGCAGGATTATTTCTTTTGGGCTTTCCAGCATAAGCTGCTCTCGGTGAGCCATAAGAAATGGGAACATCCTGAAGTGCTGTTCCGCTTCAGCCACCAGGCCGACAGTCTGTTCGTGAGCAATCCTATCATCTCAGACCGTATGATAGGCGACAAAGTGGTTGACAGCGACAGCCTTTTCGTGATAGCCCCTTACGGCATCAATGCACAAGAAGAACGTTTCCGGGTGGAAACGCTCAACTCAAGCCGAATGGTTTTGAATAATGGAAAACTGCGGTTGAGCTTCAAGAAATTTTGAGAAGCTCGCGACGGTGAATAACCACATCGAGCATCAGATGGAACACCATGAAGATGATGACATCTGTTACAACGATGTAAGTGATGTCGAAATCGGCCAGCACCACCAAGTTGAGCACCATATAGCAAATTTCAAACGACAGGATGGTGATGAGTGCCTGATGTTGGTTCATGCCAGCTGCCAGCAGCTTGTGGTGGATGTGGTTCTTGTCGGCTTCGAAAATACCCCGATGAAGGCGGATGCGCTTGAGAATGACGCGCACCACATCGAACGTGGGAATGATGAGCAGCGTGTAGGAGAGCAACAGCCCGTCTTGGCGGAAAGGCATCACCCGTGGGTTATCCATGACAAACTTCACCACCAGGAAGGCCAGAATGAAACCTAAGGTGAGGCTCCCCGAGTCGCCCATGAAAATCTTCGTGTTCTTTTCGGGTTTTCCAAACAGATTGTAATACATGAAAGGCACCAGCACACCCATCAGTCCGGCTATCAGAATGCAGTATACCCACACGCTCTCGCGGGCAAAACAATAGAGAAAGCCGCTCAGCGAGATGAAGGTTAATCCGCTCGAAAGCCCGTCGATACCGTCGATGAGGTTGATGGCATTATCGATGAACACAATGATGAACACCGTGAGTGGAGCCCCCACCCAGAAAGGAACCTCGTGTATGCCGAACAGACCATAGAAATTATTCAGGTAGAGCCCCGAAATGGGCAACAGCGATGCGGCCACCACCTGCGCAATGAATTTGGTGCGCGGCCGCAGCTCAGCAATGTCGTCGATGAGTCCGGTAGCATAAACAATGAGCAGGCTGAAAAGGAACATCAGCGTCCAGGGGTTGGCCGAAATCTTCTGCTCGCCAGTAACACGGCCAAACACGGCAAGTGCTATCAACAAGGCCAGCAGCATGCTTGGCAGAAAGCACACACCGCCCAGTCGGGGTATGGCATTGCTGTGCACCTTGCGTTGGTTGGGAACGTCGTAGATATGGTGTTTCTTGCAAAAGTCTATGACTGAAGGAATGAGCACAAAGCCACTGACTGCGCTCACAAGAAAAGCTACCAATATGTATATGAAATAGTTTGGCATGTTGTTTATTTTAATAACGTGCCAATCTACAATATATTATGCTTTGAGCTTAGTTTTACCGAAAATCTTCGTATCCGGCGAGCATGCTGTTCCAGCTGTAATGGTGAGAAACCATGTTGTAGCCTTCCCGGGCCATCGACTGGCGAAGGTTGCTGTTGGTCATCAGTTGCAGACAGGCTTGGGCAAAGTCTCGTGCTTCGTTGCGAATCAGGCAGTTCTCGCCATCTTGCAGTTCGGGAATGGCTTGGGCAATGAGCGGAGTTAGCACCACCGGCAGGCGTGTGCCCATGGCCACCAACACTTTGTTTTGTATGCCGGCTGCCACATTCACCGGTGCCACCGCTATGCACGAATCGCCAATGGCAGCTGCCAGGTTGTCTACAAACCCGGTAACGAACACGTTCTGTTGGTTGTCGAGTTCTTGGATGTGGCGTGGCGGTTGGGCACCCACAATGTAGAAGCGTGCATGGGGTTGCTGTTTCAGGATGATGGGGAAGATGTTGTTCACGAAGTGCAGAACGGCATCTTGGTTCTGCAAGGTGCGCATGTTGCCCACAAAGCAAATTTTGTTGGGGTTGTAGGTGGTGTGTGGGTTGGGTTGGCAAACTACTCCGTTGGTGTGCAGGTGCAGCGATGCACCATTGCCATTGGCGTTTTGGCGCAGGTAGTCGATGTCGGCCTGCGATACCAGCACCACCTTGGGAAAGCGGTTCACGATGTGGCATTCGTGCTGTTTGATGAGTGTTTTCTCTATGCTGTAGATGAGGCGCTTGAGCCAGCTGCCCTTGGCACCGGCCGAAAGGGTATAGGTTTTCGAGAGTGCATCGGTCATTTCTATGATCGACCTGTCTTCGAGATGGGCTTTCTCTAAGAACGATGCCATGCGAGCCAGGTGAGCGATGAAGAGCTGGGGCTGTTCTTTGTTCACCACCTGCCTGAACAGTTTCAAGAAACCCGGCGAGTAGTAGTAGCCCGCCTGAATGGGTCGTCGGGTGAGCATGAAGAACAACGCGTAGAAGAACGAGTTCAGCGGTTTGCGCCTGATGGTGTAGATGCGGTTGTAGATGGTGCGGGCCTGTTCGGTGTTGGGTTTCTCATCGTAGTACGAAACGAGCACCAGTTCGTGCCCTTGGCTTTTCAGGTAGCGTGCAATATTGTTGATGCGCAGCACATCGCCACCATTCTCGGGCATGGGAAAGCGGGGGGTGAGTATGCAGATTTTCATTGATGGATAAGCTTTGTTGTTTTTAGTTGAATACCTGTCGGAACACTTTGAGCGAAGCCTCTTCGGAGTAGAACTGTTCGTAGGTGTTGCGGGCGTATGTGTTGTGGCGTGGTATAGGTGCCTGTGCATATTGGTTGATGTGGTTGATGAAGTCGTCGGCCGTGCGGCAGCATCCCCCCACGCGGTTGGTATCGATGTCGTAGCCCTCAAACGCTTCGGTGGTGCCCAGGATGTTTTTGCCATACATGAGCGACTCGCATGTTTTCACCTTCATGCCGCTTCCTGCAAAGATGGGCAGAATCATAAAGTCGGCTTCAAGGAAGAATGGAGCCAGGTTGGGTGCGTTGCTCACAATCTCTATGTTATTGAAGCAGTCATCTTTTTCTTTCAGCCGGCTCATCTCCCTGCCCACAATCTTCAGTTCAATGTTCACATGGGGCAGCACTTGTTTCACAAACCAGGTGATGCCCTCTACATTGGCGGCGAAATAGCTGCCCAAGAACAGGCACAGCGGTTTGCGGCGTGTCATGGTTGTTGTATCGAACACTGTGTGCGAGCATTTGTCGGGCAGGGCAATGGGCACTATCATGTGGGCACTGCGCCCATACATCTGTTGCAGCATGTTACTGTCGCGTTTGTTCAGTGTGAGCACGCGGTCGGCATAGCGGCAGCAGTAGCCATCGTTACGGCGGGCGCAGTCAATAATGATGTTGCGGAAGTGAAGATGCTTTGGCAGGGCAGCATCGTAGTAGAGACTTTCCACATTGTGAAAGTGTGCAACAATGGTTCCTTGGTATCCGTTTTTCTTCAGCTCTTTGGCAATGATTCCGAAGATGCTGGTGCTGATGAAAACATAGTCGTAGGCATGAGCCATTTTAACAATGCGCCTCACCTTCCAGGGAAGCAGTCCGTTGAAATAGCCGAAGGGAAAGCAAAGCGCCGATGCCAGCAGGTTGAAGAGGCTTCGGCGTTTGCTTTCGTCGTGGATGTAGATGGCATCTACGTTCTCTTTGCCTAGCATGTTCTGTGCCATGGTGAGGTTGCGCAGGTTGGCCATGCCGCCTCCGTCAAGCACGCTGTTGTATTTCTTGAAAGTGATGTATAGTGCCCGTTTCATTGTTTATCAGGAAAAAGAGTTGTTATTCGCTGATGGCTTCTTTGATGGCATTCAGCCAGCCGTGGCCAAACTGCTCGTCGGGTTCCACATAGTTGCCCTCGCCCCATTCGTTCCACGATTTCAAAACAATAATCTGGTGTTCGGGTTGCTTGTGGCTCACCATGCTGAGTGCTTGCTGAATGTGTGTTTTAAACGTTTCGGGTGTTGCACCGGTGTAGATTCCGTCCCAGGCGGTGGCACGCGGACTGCGGTCCCAGTTGGGCATGATGGTGGGGAACACGTTCTCCCATCGGTCTTCGGGGGCGAAGAAGCCTTTCACCGTGCGGGCATAATCGTATGAAACGCCAACTGGTATCCCCGCCTTGCGCAGAATGGTTTTCATCAGGTCGCGGTATTTGCCGCTGCTGAGCATTTCTCCTCTGCGCCTACCGAAGGAGTTCACTGCATCGAAGCCCATGTTGAGCACCTGCTTGAAGAGTTGGGCACTGCTTTCCAGGTTGGGCAAAGCACGCTTGGTGGTGCCGTCGGCCTGCAGCTTGAAGGTGAGGGTGGAGTCGCAGGTACCCACGAAATAGATGCCTTTCAGTCCGTTCTGCACGGCCAGGCGCTGCCAGGTTTCTATCCATGCTTTCACGCGGGTGTGCCCCCAGGGGTTGTAGAGCATGAAGAGGGGTTTACCGTCGACGGTGATGTAGCGGGGGTCGCGGAAAGCCGGCAGCAGCGAGTTGAAGTGGGCAATATCGTCTTCTTCGCCGGGGTAGGTCTGTTCAATGAGCATCGAGTTCGACTGCATGTTCGACTTCCGGTTCCATGTTTTGTTGCTCCACGAGTGGTTGGCCCAACAGATGCAGAAGGGAAAATCGGGTTTGCCACTTGCCACCACCTCGTTGAAAGGTCGCTCAAGCAGTTGTTTGCCGCCAAACCAATAGTGGTAGTAGCAGAAACCCTCGATGCTGGCTTCGCGTGCCAGCCGGGCCTGCGCCTCGCGCGTTTCGGGAAGCCGGAGGTCGTAGAAGCCTAAGTCGGCCGGCAGCTTTGGCTGCACATGTCCTTTGAACAGTGGGCGGGCTTTCACCACATTGGTCCACTCGGTGAATCCCGGTCCCCACCAGCGGTCGTTCTCGGGTATGGGGTGGAACTGCGGAAGGTATAGTGCAATGATTCTTGGCTTGCTCATAGTGAAGATGTATTGAGTGATTGTAGCTGTTGGCGTATGGAATAGGTGCTTTGCTTGTAGGCAGGCATGATGGCAGCAAGGTGCTTACGGATGTCTTTTTCGTGTGCGGTAAGATAGTTGAACGAGTCGATAAGTGCTTCGGGGGTGAAGTTCTTGCTGTCTACCACCAGTTGGGAGTCGAGTTGCAAGTCTTTGGCTATGCCTCTCGACTTGATGGAATAGCCCAACGCAATGGTGGGCACGCACATCGAATAGGCAGAGATAACCGCATGGGTTCGGGCACCTATAAACAGGGCACACTTGGAGATGATATAGCGAATGTTGCAGTAGTTCAGTTGGTTGATGTTGAGACAGCTGATGCGGCTGCTGTTGGCAAACTGTTCCTTCAGGGTGCAGTTGATTTCTCTGTCGTCTTGGTTGATGTTTCCATCGTTCCACGTTACATGCGGAACAAGCAGCACATGCAGGTTGGTGGTGTTCAGGATATGCTCAATAAGGGCCACCACCTCTTTTCCAAAGCGGCTGTTGAGTGCTGTGCCGCCCATTACATAGTTGCTGATGTTGAGGCCTACAACGCGCTGCCCTTGTTGAAGACAGGTGGGTAGCGGACATTTTTCGGCGGGAAGAATGAAAGCAGGGTCTGGGCACAGGCACAGCTTTTGAAGTCCAAGTTGTTGGAAAAAATCGTAGGTGAGCGATTCACGGGCATAAACAAGCGAAAAGCGGAAGAGCGTGTCGCGCTTGGCCTGGGTTAGATTGTCGGGTCCCATCGAGCAGCCCCACAGCACGGTTTTCACGCCGTGGCGGTGAAGGTAGTTGTTGGTGTAGATAACCTCGTTGTCGTCGTAGCACATCATGTCGCCGCCGGTAGAGAGCATGATGTCGCCCGGTTGGATGAGGCTCAGGAAGTGGCGGTAAGGGTACAGCTGTCGCCATTCCATGGTTTGTTGGGTCCTCAGCAGTTTGTTGATGAACCCTAATGAACGGTCAACTATGTAGGAACCCCTCACTGCCGGCATCAGGGTAACATATTGGTCCACCCCTAAGCGGGTGTCGAGCTGTATGTCGCGGCACCGTCCAATCAGGTTCTCTTTCGGTTCGCCCAGCAGCATGGCCGAACCTTTGGCAATGGCTTCGCATCCACGGTTGCCGCCATCGAGATGTATGGGGAAATAATATTTCATGTTTCTTCGGTTTTTTCTGGTTCCATTGTTTCCGCACTCTCTGTTGCAAGCTCTGTTGAACGAGAATTCCACACAAAGTTGTACTTGGAGAGAATGTAAAAAAAGATGGCTGCCACATAAACAAAGGCCGTGGCAATGGAATAGTATCGGTAATAGAATATGCCAAACGTGGGAATGGCACCCAGGGCGAAAATCATCAGAATGTCGCCAATGTCGAATGCCGTGCGGTTGTATTGGCCGATGACAAGACAGCACACCGCTGCGAAAAGCATGCTCAGGAAGATGGTGCCGAACACGCCCACGTCGAGCAGCCACGAACCCACATGCGAGGCAAACACACCAATGAAGAATCCCTCTTTGGCGGTGCGTTCTTCTTTGGTGTCAACATATTGTTTCTTGAGCAGGAAGTAAGAGGTGAGGGGCAGTTCGCGTTCTATATAATAAAGGTTGGGGTCGTGGTTGTCGTAGAAATAACAGAAATTGGCATACGACTGTCCGGCATATTCGAGCACGCTGCCTCCGGTGCCTTCGTCAGTGTCTTCGAAGCGAGAAGCTGAAACGGCTATGAAATAGACGGCGCCTACAAGAATAACGGGCACACTGCCTGCGAGGAGGAAATTGCGCTCTCGGCGACCAATGAATTTCTGAAAGAGAACCAAGCAGAAAAAGAACATCAGAGCGTAGTGAATAATTTCTGTGCGGTCGGCAATGAGCATGCCACGCAGAATGGGACTGATGGAAACAAACAGCAGGGGAGTGGTGAGCCACAGGCTGCGCTTTTCTACACAGGTGTAGTGGAAAAACAACGGCAGGCCCAGCAGGGTGGTGAAGCTGAGCAGATACATGGCCTGTATGGGCATGGGCATGGTGAGCATCTTCACGTCGGCTGGAGAGATGTCGCCCGAGTAGTGGGCATCCTTGAGCAGTTTGAAGTCGCCGTTGAGCAGGTCGGAGATGGAGTCGCCAACCAGGTAGACCATAACCACGCCCTGTGCCACTATAAACAGGGAAAAGGCAAGCAGCAGCCATCGGTGAACGTTGCCGATGGTGTTAAGCTTTTCCGGCCGTATGAACGAAAAGGGAATGATGGTGAGCGTGATGAGTCCGCAGTAGAGCACCGTGGGAACGAATCCGAACTCGGGTTCCCAGCCGTCGAAGAGCACACCACTGCCCGACATGAACCCGCCTAACACCATCAGCACGCAGCAGAACGACGTGATGCTGAAGAGCAACGACATGTAAACCGACACGTCGAATGTCTTGTGCTTGTTCCAGAGATAGAACGTGAGCGAGGCAAAGTAGATGAAAGGCAGAAGATACATGTACGATGCTGTGTGTGTGGGAATAGATGTTAGTGATATGTATTAGTTGTGCTGACGGGCTTGCGCGTGGAGACTGCGATTTTGGTTTCTTTGCACATGATACCGGTGCCAATGATAACAATCAGCACCTCGTTGTCGGGAATGTTGAATGTTCGCTGCATCTGGCTAAGCTGGTTGCTCATAAATCCGCAAGAGAGGGGAATGGTGCCCAGCCCCACATAGTGGAGAGCGTTGATAAGGTTCTGTGCATAGAGTGCGCCGTCGATATAGCACTGGAAGGGCTCGTGGCCGAGGAATCCCTTCATATTGGCTGTTACTACAATGGCACAGTGAATGTCGTCGCAGAACCCATTGCAACCTGTTTGCATGCGCAGCAGCCGGTGGGTGTCGTCGCCAAAGTAGATGTGGGTGTGCCAAGCCTGTCGGTTGCATGCCGAAGGGGTGCGGGCAGCCAGGGCGAGTGCTTTCTCTAAAAGTGCTCGTGACGGCTGTTCGTTTTCAAAGAAGCGGATGGAATGACGGCTCAGAAGCAGTCTTTCGAAATTGGCTGTTGCTTCTTGCTGCAGGTAGCTGGCGGCTACGGTTTCCACTCCGGCAGGGGTGCTGAGTGAGTCGGCGGGGATAGCAGCCTCGCGGCACAGCTGTTCAAACTGGCTCTCTATGTGGGCAATGTCCACCCCGTTGTGTTGCTGATATTCAATGTAGGTCTTGATGGTGGCAAGGGGGTAGCGCAGAAATGCTTTGTCGGCAGTGCCATACCGTTGGTTATAGCGGCGCAGACTCTCGATGAGTTCCAACACCTTTGCCTGGCCGAAGCCGTGCTTGGGCTTGCGCATAGACATGCCTTTCTCTATAATGTGGTTGCGCCGGAGCAGTGTGTATTGCATCTTTTGCATGTCGCCTTCGGTGTGGCGGCTGGCATTGTAGCGGCACAGCTTGCGCCAATAGGTGAGCATCTCTATGAGAAACTGCATAGAGAGCGGGAGCCGTGCCTTTGCGCTATATAGAATGCGGGATAATGTAATCATAGCAGTTGTTTGATGTGTGCGATGTCGCGCCATCCGGTGAAGAGGGCTTTCATCTGCTTGTGAAAGATTGCTTGGTATGGGGGAATGAGTGCATTGGCCAGTGTGCCTGAAATGCCTATGGTGACAAGGGCTGTGTAGGCTGCACCGTGAATGCCGTAGCGGTTAATGAGCCAGAGGTTGAGCAGAATGCAGGCTATGCAACCCAAGATGTTGCGTACAACGGCATATTTCTGCCTACCCTCGATGATGATGAGTTGTCCGGAGGTTTGCGAAAGACCGTCGCCTATAACCTTGAAAGCCAGCACAGCCAACACCGATGCTGCCCCGATGTAGGTTTTGCCGAAAGTGAAATAGACAATGGGATAGGAGAGCAGACTTGTTGTAACGGCCATGGCTATGCACAGATAGACGGTGACGCTGATGAATGTCTGCGATGTTTGTTCGTAGCGCAACAGGTCTTGCTGGCGTATCTCCACCAGCATGGGATGAAGGGTTTGCGAAATGATGGTGGGAATGAAAACCAATATCTCGGTAAACTTAACGGCAACCGAATATAACCCCAGGTGGCTGTGGTCAATCATGCTGTCAATCAACAGCTGGTCGATGCGGTTATACACAATGATGGCTGCCCCGGAGAGCAGAAGCGGGAACGACTGCCTAACCATGTAGCGGGCAAGCTGTACATCGAAGCTCCAGGCTCTCACTTGGCCAATCTTCTTGCTGTAGGAAAAAACATAGCCTGTGGCAAGAAGAATCGAATCGAAGAGCAGGGCACCAATGAACCACACCAGTGGCAGGTGGAGCATAACCAAGGCAAGCTTAACCACGAGTCCGATGATGTTGCGTGAAATCTCGGTCTTCACCACATATTCGTTCCAAACGATAGCGGTGAAGTGGTTGCGTGTAACCCAGGTGGTGTTAAGAAGAATGGAACAGGCATAGATGCCGATGTAGAGCCTCAGCTGTGCTTCGGCAACCATGGTGCAGGTTACCGCGGCTATGGCAATGAGGGTGGCCGTGGCAGCCATCAGCTTGATGGCAAAAGTGGTGCCTATAATCTTGTTCCGCTCTGCCGGCAACTTAGACTCTTCTCTGATTTGAATGAAGTCGAGACCGAAATCGGCAAACACTTGGAAAATAGCCACGAAGCTGATTACATAGTTCATCACGCCATATTGTTCCTTGCCCAGGTAGCGGGCCACGATGATGCCCACGACGAGCATGCTCGCCAAGTTTACAATTTTCCCACAAACTGCCCATGCAATATTGCGTATTGCCTTCTTCTTCTTTGGGGAGATGTTGAATTTTGTCGGGAGCATTGCTTTGGTTTGAATGGAATTATGGAGTGTTTTTTGATTGTTTGAACATGATGCGTGCAGAGCATGCAAAGAAAGCCAGAATGAGCATGGCCAATACAAATACCATGCGCTTGGGGCCGCTTGGCTTGATGGGAACCTCGGCTCCCTTCACGGCTGTGAAGGCGGGTGTGCGCTCCTGCACTTTGGCCTTGGCCTGCTGCAGTTGGGTGTTCAGCACACTGTAAGTGTTGAACTTCAGCTGCATGTCGTTTTCAAGGTCGTCTTGTTTTGAACGGAAGCTCTGCAGAATCACCTCGGTGTTGGCATCGGCATAGCTGCTGTAAAGCTGGCGGGCTTTCTCGTAGTCGTGTTTGGCCTTGGCGGTGAGCTGTTCGTAGTATTCAAGGTCGATGCGGGCCTTGTTGGTGCGGTAGTTGGTGATGAACCGTTGCAGCTGATGCTGGATGGAGTCGGCGATGGTTTTGCAAACAAGCGGATCCTGCGCCTTGGCGCTGATGGTGATAACCCCGGTTTTCTTGTCAACCGCTATGCCAATGCTTTGGCGGATAGTCTTCATAATGGCATCGTCTTCTTTCGACAGATAGTAGGGGTTGAACTTGCCACTGCCTTGCTCTTCAGACTTGGGCAGCAATTGATTCACCCATTTCAAGGGTAACATAAACCAAGGCTGTTTCTGGTACTTTTTCAGGTATTCGTAGTAGGTGGCATCAATCTCTCCTTCTGAGTCTTTCACCCTGATGTTGAACAGGCCGGCCACAAATCCGTTATCCTCCATCAGGTCGGGGTAGAGAAGCGGGGTGATGGCATCTGTTGTTTCCATGCCTGCCAAGTTGAACCCGAACGACGATGCTATTGAACCCAGGGCATTGCCCCCCATGCTGTTCTCCATTTCGGGCGCAAGCTTACTTTCGGTGCTGTAGGTGCGTGGCAAGGCTAAGATGTAGATGCATGAAACAACGAAGACAATGGGGAGTGTCTTGTAGAAGAGTTTGCGTTCGTGCCACAGCGTTTTCACAACATTGTTTAAGTTGATAATCTGTGCTGTGCTTTCCTGTTTTTCCATATCTGTTCGTTCGTTCTTCTTGTTGTTTATTTCAGAATATTGGCAAGGGTAGCAATCATGGTGGCCATTGATGCTATAGATGTGCCAATGGCAAGACTCTCGGCCAACGTGGTGGTGCGCTTGGGTTTACTGGGAACCACAATCTCGCAGCCGGGCATGATTTTTGCACCGTGTCCCACCTTGGCCACGGTTCCGTTCATATATATAATATAGGTGTGGCTCTTTTTGGCGCGTGAGCCAAAGCCGCCGGCCTGTTCGATGTAGTAAGAGGCTTTCTTGCCTTTCTCATAGGCCACGGAGTTGGGGAAGAGCACGTCGCCCGAGATTTTCACCGAACCGTTGTATTCGGGAAGTATCAGGCGGTCGCCTTCGCGCAGCACCAAGTCGGCATCGCTGCCCGGTGAGGCAATGGCCTTGTCGAGTTCGATACCCACAAAATAAGTGTTGCCCAAGTCGAGTTTCTTCACATCGATAGAGTCGTTGCCGCTGCTCAAGGCGGCGGCTTTCATCACGGTTTGCATGCGCAGTCGCTCTTCGGGAGTGATGCGGCGCTCCAGTCGGGCTCCCTTCACATAAGCCAGGTCGGTAACGCCACCGGCGCGCTTCACGATGTCGCTGAGCCGTTCGTTTTTCGAAGAGAGCGTGTAGGTGCCGGGGAACATAAAGTGGCCCTGAAGCGTGATGTTGCTCTGTTTGTTGTAGCCGGGGCTCTTGCGCACATACACCTCGTCGAAGGGTTCGAGCACGAAGCCCGGTTCACCGTCGATAACAAAGCCATCCTTCAAGGCAAAGGAAAAGGTGTGAGCGATGAGGCTGTCGGTGTCGGTGGCTTTGGGGTTGACGATGCGGCGTGCCACATCAACCTTCACCGTTGAGGCACTCTCTAAGAGTCCGCCTGCCTGCAGCACAAAGTCTTCGAGTGTTTCGTTGTCGGCATATTTGTAGGTGCCGGGATATTGCACTTCGCCATGGATGGTGATGGTGCGTTCAACAAGCGACTCTTGCTTGGTGGGCACAAAGAGCACATCGTTCTCCTTTAGCGGAATGTCGGCCACGCTACCATCAAGGATTCCCTGGATGTCTACGCTCAGCACCTGCAGGGTGCGGTCGGTCTTCATGCGGTGCATCACGGCATGTGTGGTGAAGGCTTCTTCGGTTATGCCCTCTGCCTGTTCAATGAGGTCGCGCACGGTGTGTATGCTTCCACCTAACTGATAGAGGCCCGGGCGGAACACGGCTCCTTTCACCTCCACGGTGTTCTCGAAACGGTTCAGCACGGAGTCTACGCTCACAGAGTCTCCGTCGGCCATGCGGAACGAAGTCTGGTCGAACTCGGTTACATTGAACACGCTGTAGTCGCGCCCTGTTTTGCGCACCACGCGCACCGACTTGGTGTAGGCATCGCCGGTGAAGCCTCCGGCATATTTCAGCAGCGAGCTGAGACTTTCGGTGTGTTTCATTTCGTAGAACATGGGACGCTTTACCTTACCCACTATGTTCACCAAGCAGTCGTAGGTGCCCACCTGAATAACATCGCCGTCGGTGAGGCGGATGTTTCCAGTGAGTTTGCCGTTTTGAATGTAGTCGTAGATGTCGACCGAGCTTACGAGCCGGTTGTTGCGATAGACCTTGATGTCGCGCAGCGTTCCCAAGTCGTTCACACCGCCCGCCATGTAGAGTGCATGAAACACGCTGGCAAAGGCCGAAAGGGTGTAGGTGCCGGGGTTTTTCACTTCGCCCATCACGTTCACCGATATGGTGCGTGTTTGTCCGAGTGAGAGTTTAATCTGGCTACTGCTGTAGCGGCCGCCTAACTGTGAGCGCACGCGTGCATTGGCCTGTTCTATGGTGAGCCCGCTCACCTGTACGGGTCCGAAGCCCTCGATGGTTACTTCTCCGTCGGGCGATACGGTGGCCTGAACTGTTTTCTGCGAAGCTCCGTAGATGTCGATGATAACAGCATCGCCTGGTCCGAGACGGTAGTTCTGCGGTGTGGCGATATTCATGATGGGTTCAAAGGTGAGGTCTTTAGTGTTGAAGATGTCGTGCCCGTAGATTTTCTTTTTCTCCATCTCGCGCTGTTTCAGAATCTGTTCGAGCAGGGCAATGGAGTCTACCGGCAGCAATCCGCCCATTTCAGCTTGCATGAGCAGGAAGTCGGGGTCGTTTTCGTCGTAGGTTTCCTGATAGCGGTTTTCGCCTTGTATGCGATAAGAGGAATTGATGTCAACGTTTTGTGTGTTTTTCGATGTGGTGCTTTCTTTCTTGTTGCCATTGTTCTGGCGCATGCGGCTGCTGGCTTTGTTCACGGCCTCCTCAGCCACAACACCCAGCCCGCGGTCGTTAATCTGCCGATCGTACTTAGCTTTCACCCGGCGAATCTGTTGAATGTCCACGCCGCGTTGCATCAGCTTGGTTACAATCTGTGCTTGCGACGTGCCGCTGGAGTTCTCTTTGAGTATGAACTCGGCCACTTGGTCGTCGGTCATGGTGGACTGTGCCCAGCCGCTCACGGGCATGAGCAGCATGAACAGGAGCAAGAGTATGCAGGTATTTCTCATATCGCGTAGTTGATGAATTGTTTCTTTTTGTTTTATTTAATAACTCTTTTTAGGCTTTTTTATTGCCAACAGGGGTTTGTAAAGTTTGCAAAGGTATATAATTTTGTTGGATTACACAAAAAAAGACTCCCTAATGAGAGTCTTCTTTGTTTGATGTTGGTGAATGTTGGGTGGAGCTGGTGGGATTCGAACCCACGTCCGCACAAGGAAACCATACGCTTTCTACACGCTTATTCCAGCCTTCGTTTTCGAGCTGTGGCAAGACCTGGACCACCAACCGCAGCCTTATCCTCTGAAGTTTCACCCGCGTGGCGAGGCCCGCGTGGGCTATTCCCGATTTTTCCTGCGCCGCTGAATCTCCGGATTCGGAACAACATCCTCGGAGCGACGTCTCGTCCTCCTACCTTGTAAGAGGATAAAGCCAGTAATCTACTGTACTTCGATTAGGCAGCGAGAGCATACTTGTTGTTGCCAATTAAATTTTTGCCTGCTCAGATTATGGAGGGAACCGACGAGCCTCCGCGTGCTTACGTACCATTTCATCTCGCCGTCAAATCCAGTCAACCCCGAATCTTTTCATGCGCGATGCCCTTTGATGGCACTTTGCGGGGCAAAGGTATAAAAAAAAAAGGAAACTGCAAAGAAGTTTCCCTTTTTTTGTTTTCGTCATTTATCATTTATCATTTATCATTTAGCGTAGCGCCGCCCTGCGCATACATCTCGTCGTAGTATTTCTGATAGTCGCCGCTGGTGACGTTGTCCATCCATTCCTGGTTGTCGAGATACCAGCGAACGGTTTTGTCTATGCCTTCCTCAAACTGCAGGCTGGGTTCCCAGCCGAGTTCCTTTTGCAGCTTGGTGGAGTCGATGGCATAGCGTGCATCGTGACCCAGGCGGTCTGTAACGTAGGTGATGAGGTCGAGGTCTTCGCCTTCCTTCCGGCCCAGCAGTTGGTCTACGGTTTTGATAACAACGCGAATGATGTCGATGTTCTTCCATTCGTTGAAGCCGCCGATGTTATAGGTTTCGGCAATGGTGCCGCGGTGGAAGATGATGTCGATGGCCCGTGCATGGTCTTCCACATAGAGCCAGTCGCGCACGTTTTCGCCCTTTCCGTAAACGGGCAGCGGCTTGCGGTGACGAATGTTGTTGATGAAGAGCGGGATGAGCTTTTCGGGGAACTGGTATGGCCCGTAGTTGTTCGAGCAGTTGGTGACGATGGTGGGCATGCCGTAGGTATCGTGGAATGCCCGCACGAAGTGGTCGCTCGAAGCCTTTGATGCACTGTAGGGACTGTGAGGGTTATACTTGGTGGTTTCGTAGAAGAAGTCTTCACCGTATGCCAGATGGTGCTCGCTCGACGAGGCCGTGGTTGAGAAGGGAGGCTCGATGCCCTCGGGGTGCGTCATCTTCAGGGCGCCATACACCTCGTCGGTAGAGATGTGGTAGAAACGCTTGCCTTCGTACTTCTCGGGCAGACTCTCCCAATAGAGCTTGGCAGCCTGCAGCAGGGTGAGCGTTCCCATCACGTTGGTGCGAGCAAAGGTGAAGGGGTCTTTGATGGAGCGATCCACATGACTTTCTGCAGCCAGGTGAATAATGCCATCAACGTGTTCGTTCTGCATCAGCTGATAGAAGGCATCGAAGTCGCAGATGTCCATCTTCACAAACTGGTAGTTGGGCTTCTGTTCAATGTCTTTCAGGTTTGCCAGATTGCCGGCATAGGTGAGCTTGTCGAGATTGATGATTTTATACTCGGGATATTTGTTCACAAACAGGCGTACCACATGCGAACCGATGAATCCGGCTCCGCCCGTAATTACGATAGTCCTTTTATAGTTCATAATCCTTTTTTAGTTTATAGTTCATAGTGCTTAGTTCATAGTGTTGCGTACTACTTATCACTTAACGCTGCTATGCATTTGCGCAGCGAGTCAATCCAGTAGGGAACCTCCACGCCGAAGGTTTGCTTCACCTTGGTTTTGTCGAGCACCGAGTAGGCGGGTCGTTTCACCGGACTTGGAAACTCGTTGCTGTAGCAAGGCAGAATGTTGCAGTTGTTGTGTTGGGCGATGTGGGCAATCATTTTCGTGAAGTCGTACCACGAGCACACCCCTTCGTTGCTGTAGTGATAGATGCCCGTTTGCGGATAGTCGGCAGCTGCGGTGTAGGGGCGGTAGTTGTCGAGTGCCTTCACAATGGCTTGTGCCAGGTCGAGCGCATAGGTGGGAGTTCCCACTTGATCGAACACTACCTTCAGTTCAGGTTTGGTGGCAGTGAGCGAGAGCATCGTTTTCACGAAGTTCTTGCCAAATTCGCTGTAGAGCCATGCCGTGCGCAGGATGATGTGCTTCACTCCCGTGGCAATGATGTTCTGTTCGCCATGCAGCTTGGTTAGTCCGTAAACACCGGTGGGAGTTCCCTGCTGGTCTTCGCGGCAGGGAGTGTTATAGGGTTCTGCCCCGAACACATAGTCGGTGGAGATGTGAACCAGCATTCCGCCCACTTCTTTCATAGCCACGGCCAGATTCTGTGGGGCGGTGGCATTGAGCAGTTCGCAGAAGTCGAAGTCGCTTTCGGCCTTGTCAACATTGGTGTAGGCAGCGCAGTTAACAATCACGTCTATGTGCTCTTCTTTCACCATCTGCCGGATAGCTTCCAGGTTGGTGATGTCGAGTTTCACTGTTTCCACTCCTTCAGCTTCTGTCACATCGGTGAAGAAGTAGCGGTCGGTGGAGCTATGGCTCACTAACCGCATTTCGCGGCCGAGCTGTCCGTTGGCTCCGGTAACAAGTATGTTCATAGGTATAAATTGGTGTTAAAGTCGAATGGGTTGTCGAGTTCACTGAGTAGGGGGTGGTGCTTATCTTTCTCAGATAGGATAACGTGGTTAGAAGGAATTTTCCAGTCGATGGAAAGTGCCGGGTCGTCCCAGGCGATGGCTCCTTCAGCTTCGGGGTGATAGAAGTTGTCGCATTTATACATGAACACGGCTTCTTCGCTCAGCACGGAGAACCCATGTGCGAACCCGCGCGGCACAAAGAACTGCCGGTGGTTCTCGCCCGTCATCAGGCACGACACATGTTTGCCGCATGTGGGCGACCCTTTGCGAATGTCAACCGCCACGTCGAGCACAGCACCGCTGATAACCCTCACCAGCTTGCTCTGGCAGTAGGGCGGGCGCTGGAAGTGAAGTCCGCGCACCACTCCGTATGCCGACTTCGACTCGTTGTCTTGAACGAAGTTGATGGAGCGCACCTCTTTTTCGAAGTCGCGTTGGGAATACGACTCGAAGAAATACCCGCGGGCATCTTCAAACACGCGGGGCTCCAAAATGTAAACCCCTTCTATTTCTGTTTTGATTACTCTCATTGTTTTTTCTTTCTCTCTTATACCTTATTATATATATGTGTGATAGTGTTTTGTTTCTTAATGGTGGTATTGATGGGCAAGTCGCCAAAACCAGTGATAGACACGGAAGGCGGGTTCCCACAAACATTCCGACGGGAAGTACCACACCATGCGCACATCGCGCACCAAGCGCTGCACATTGTGCTTCCACCCTTTTGGTTGAACACCGCTCAACAAGCGTTCGTCGTGTTTGCCCAGATTGCCACCTTCCAGCATCTCGTGTAAGAGAATGTGGCCCAGCTTTTCGCTTGGCATGGCAATGAGGTACTCGTCGGCGAGTCCCAGAACGTGTTTCAGCACCCACATCATCGACTGAGCAACGCGGTGCAGCCCGAAGTATTTCAGTTGTTGAACCATGTTCTTTCGTTGCTGCTCGCTGATGGGTCCACCCGATTTCAGAAGGAAGTAGTAGTCGAGCAGATGCCGCATGCCTATACCCTCGCTGAGCAGGTGGTGGTATACATGGCAGAGCTGGAAGTAGAGGTTAAACTCGTATGTGGGCACACACACCGTTGCTTCTTGCCCATTTGTCAGGTTCACTTTGTGGCAGAACTGCTCATCTGCTTTCAGCCCGAACCAGTGTTGCAGCCGTTGGTTGTTAATGAAAGAGTTGAGCCATGTTGGGCGGTAGTGCACTTCAATGTTTACACCATTCGATTGACCGAACTCCACATGGTGGTAGGTTCTGACCATGCCGGGCACCACGCTGTCTACATAGTTGAGCACTTTGCATGGGGTGCCCTCCACCCACAGGTCTATGTCGCCCGGCAGTCGCATCATTCCATTGGGGTAGTAGCGTGCATTGCCCTGTCCTTTCAGAATGCATGTTCGGAAGCCTGCTTCTCTAAACTGCTTGGTTATCCACAGGCAGCGGTCGTTCACCTCGTCGATGCACAGCTCCACCCGCCGGATGGTTGCCATCCACTCCAACACATCGGCTGCCGTGGGGCGAACGCGGTCTATCTCTTCGGCCGAAGCATCAACCGGCGAGTCTCCATTAGGGAACCACCGTTCAATGCCATGCCAGTAGATGGTTACGGTGCCCTGCTTCTTCGAGAACTTCAGCAGGTGGTGCCAGCTAACTTTGCGCAGCAGTTCGATGGAAGGAATACCGCCATTGTTGTTGCCGGCCAGGCAACAGCGCAACAATGCAAAGTATAGCTCAGTGTTCTCGTTCATTCGGCAAAGGTATCACTTTTTTTTCAAACTTCTTTTGTTTCGGCTTTCTTTTTTCCAAAGTTGGGGTCAATCTTTAAGAAAGCAGTAACGGCAAAGGTGATGGTGCAGCACAGCATAACAATAATGAAGAACATTTTGTAGCCCACGGCCTCTTGCAGAGCCCCGGCAAAGAGCCCCGGAATCATCATCGAGAGTGCCATGAATGCCGTGCACAGCGCATAGTGGCTTGTTTTGTAGTTGCCCTGACTATATAGAATAAGGTATAGCATATAGGCCGTGAAGCCAAAGCCATAGCCAAACTGTTCGAAGAAGACGCAGATGTTGATGATGATGAGGTTGGTGGGCAGTGCATAGCTCATGTAGATATAGACCACGTCGGGCAGGGTGATGGCACACACCATTGGCCACAGCCACCGTTTCAGTCCGTCGCGGCCGGCAAGCATTCCGCCTAAGATTCCCCCCAGGGTGAGCCCGATCACTCCCACGGTGCCTTGCACGAAACCATATTCCTGCGGCGAGAGTCCGAGTCCGCCGTTGTGTGTGGCATCGATGAGGAAGAGTGCCGAAACCTTGGCAAGCAGACCTTCGGGCATGCGGTAGAGCAGCATGAACAGTATGCCGATGATGGTCAGCCGCAGCGGAAACTTGGTGAAGAAGGTGCTCACTGCCTCCCATGTCTTGTTCAGCAGAGTGCCAAGGGTTGGTTCCGCTTCGTTGTTGTCAGTTGCCGACAGTTCCTTTTCGGGTCGTGGCAGAATGTAGCTGTGCCAGAGCCACAAGGCAATGAAGATGCCGGCCAGTCCGTAGAAGGTGAGACTCCACGAGAAAGGAATGCTGTTGCGGTATATCACCTGCAGGTTGCCCGCAATCATCACCAGCACCCCCTGTCCGATGATGGTTGCCAGCCGATAGAACGTGGAGCGTATGCCCACAAACCATGCTTGGTCGTGTTCGTTCAGTCCGAGCATATAGAACCCGTCGGCCGCGATGTCATGTGTGGCACTGGAAAAAGCCATGAGCCAGAAGAAACACAATGTTCCCTGCAGCCAGAAAGAGGTTGGAATGGTGAAAGCCACCCCACCGAAGGCCGCCCCTATGAGCAGCTGCATGGAAACAATCCACCAGCGCTTGGTGCGTATGATGTCTATGAACGGGCTCCACAAGGGTTTGATAACCCATGGCAGATAGAGCCACGATGTGTAGAAGGTGATGTCGGCATTGGATAGTCCCAGCTGTTTGTAGAGAACGAGTGAAACGGTCATAACCGCAACATAAGGGAGTCCCTCGGCAAAATAGAGCGACGGAACCCAACTCCAAGGAGATTTGTTCAGCATTTCTTTTTCTTTTGATGATTGTTAATGATATTCGTACCCTCTCACCCTTGTACCCTCCTACTTATAGATTCTTTTGATTTCAGAATTCTGGTAGTAGTGCAGTAAGATTTGTTTGTAGTTGAACCCCTGTTCCCCCATCACGGCAGCCCCTATTTGGCACAGTCCCACGCCGTGCCCCCAGCCATGTCCGTGCAGGATGAATGAACCAGGTCTTTTTTCAACTTCGAAATTCGAGCTGAGCAGGTGGGTTTTGCTCAGTGTGCGTCTTATCTCCAGTTCCTTTCCAATGGTGAAGGAGCGTTCCGTTCCCACTATGCGCAGTCGTGATATGCGCCCGCTCTTGCCCCGTTCCAATGGAATCAGGTCGGTGATGGTTCCTAAGTTCATTTTCAGTTTCTCGGCCACAATCTGCGAGAGTTCTTCTTGCGTGTAGGCCACATCCCATTGGTAGAAGTTGACGGTTTCCTGGTCGTAGTCGTTGAGCACTTGTTGAATGATGCGTTTGTCAGTGGTGTTGCAATAGGGGTCTTCCACCGAAACCAGATAAGGCTTCTGTATGTTTTCCCAGCAGTATTGATATTCCTCTGTTCGCCCGCCGCAACATTTCGAGAAGCGTGCATCGCAGATTTCATCGCCGTGCATGAGAATTTGTCCGCGTGTGGCCCTCACCGCTTCCTTCACCTGCGGGCTGGAAGCCATGGTGATGCCTTGGTAGCGCTGACAGTGGTCGTCGGCACACACGTCGAAGATGGTGTGGTCTTCTCGGTCGTACCAGCGAATGAGTTCATCTTCCTTTTTGATAAACGAGAAGAAGCTGTTGCCCCCCTCTTGTTGTTGTTTGCGTTTTTCCATTTGGTGAAGCAGCCACGAGCGCGAGATCACGGCATGCGCTTTAAGCAGTTCGAGCGACGATGTTGCACTCATCTCGCTTGAGATAACGCTTTCGAGATAGTTTTCCACCGGCAGTTCGTTGATGGCACAGATGCGGTCGGCCTCTACCACCAGGCGCAGTGTTCCGGTGAAGGTTTGCATGAGTCGGCGTTCCCAGTGGAAGTTGATGCCTATGGGCACATCGAGCAGCGAGAACGACGCATCGGCCGAAGTGGGGCGGAAGGTGAGCGTGCGATACTGGTTGCCGTTCCAAAGAATGCCCCCCTCAGAGAACTCCACCAGTTGCCGGCCTGTGAGCTGGGCACCCTTGGCAGAATAGGGTTTGTTGAGAATAAACTCGATGCGTTGGGCATGCAGTATGCCCACGGTAACTGTCGGTTGTGCATTGCCGGCGGGTGTTGCCACAGCGTTTGCCTGTGTCGATTCGGCTGTGGCTTCAGGTTTCTGCAAGTGCTCGATGATGCATTTCACCTCATCGGCCGATGCACCGCATTCGCGTATGATGTCGGCAACCTGTTCGGCGGTGAGTCGGTCGAAGTCTTCGCGCCTGGGGGTGATGATGAGTCCGGCCATGTCGAGCGTGCCGGGACTCACAATGGTTTGCGTGTCGTCCGTGGCATAGTAGCAGTCGGGGCGATGCTTCCGGCGCGGGAACACAATGGTTATAAACTCATCGCCCAAGCGCCATGCCAGAATGTTCAGCATGGGTTCTTCTTCGTTGCTCTCTGCAGATGTTGGCAATGCCCGGTAGAGTTTGCGGAAGAGCGCATAGTCGTTGGCAGCTGTACGGCTGCGAATGGCAAACACGGGGCAGATATAGTCGTTCACGAGCCAGATGCCCTCGTCGTCGTTAATGATATGCACGGGTGTCAGGTTGCGGTTGAGCCTTTGCCACGATGTTTGCAGTGGCAGTTGCATTCCTTCTCCTGCCTGCAGGTGCAGGTGGTCGGGTGCCGATGCTCCTGAATGCGGTCCGTTATAGAACACGGTGAGTGTGGGATAGCGGTCTATCAGTCGGTGAATTTCTTTGTAGCAGTCGCCAATGCGTTGTGGCTGATGCACTCTTGCGGGCAGGGTGAAGTGCATGGGCAGGATGGGGTAGGGGTTCACCAGCAGGTCGAGTGCCGAGTTGGGCAGTTGGCGCACCATCTGTTCTTTTGGTCGGTTGGCTTCGCACAGAAAGCAAGGGCGCTGCGCAAGAGTTTTGCTGTCCATCTTGGCCCCGGTTGAAACGATGCGTGCCGGGTTGAACTGCAGCCGCACTGTGTTGTCGCCGCTGGTGAGTTCTCGTGTTTCCACGTTCATCAGGTTGCGGAAGTTTCTGCGTGCCAGTTCCCATTGCTCCAGCTGCCGGTCGAAGAACCGTGTGAGCGGTGTAGACTGTCGTGTGGCGTTGTGCTGTCGGCGTGCGAGCAGTTCCACCGTGCGCAGCCGGTCTTTATAGAGGTTGTTGGCATTGATGCGCTCTTGGCTGAGTGCCGCATCGCTGTTGCCTCCCCATCGCCGACACAGATAGAGTTCGCTGAAGATGCGCCCGATGCGCCACCGCCGACTGAAGGCCAGTCCCAGGGCATAGTCTTCGCCATAGCTGGTGTTGGGAAACCCGATTTCGCGCAACAGGGGTGTGAAGAAAGCCCGCGGAGCCCCCAGTCCGTTGATGCGCAGGGCATTGTTGGGCCCGTTTTGGTCGGTCCATTCGTTGTGGTCGATGAGTCCGGGGGGCAGCGTGTTCAGTTCGAAGTCGCACATGCGATACGAGCCGATCACCATGGCTGCTTTCTGCTTGTAGAACGCATTCACAATGGTTTGCAGCGTGTTGGACGACGAATACAGGTCGTCGCTGTCTAACTGCACGGCAAAGCGCCCGCATCGGTCGTCGTCGATGGCCACGTTCCAGCATCCGCCAATGCCCAGGTCAGTGCGTTCAGGTTCTATCACGATGAGTTGAGCGTTGGCCATTTCGTGCAGAATCTCGCCCGTGCGGTCGGTAGAGTGGTTGTTCACCACAATCACGTTATAGGGGAAGCTGGTTTTCTGCGAGAGAGCCGATGTTACCGCGTCGGCAATGGTTTTCTCTCGGTTGAAAACAGGAATGATGACCGATGCCTCCACTTCAAACTCCTGTTCGTCGAAGTCGGGTGTCTCGTAGTCGGTAGTGTCCACCAGCGCTCCCGTCACGTCGAGGTAGTGGGTGCACACGCGTTCCATTTCCACCTGCACTTCTCGGTTTCGCGGGTTCACATAATCGAACTGTTTCTCGCCGCTTTTGCGTGTGTCTGATTCTATGGCCGTGTAGAGCGGCTCGTTGATGTGGAACAGGTTCCCCTTGCGCGAAAGGTAAAGGCGCAGGTCGTAGAGTCCGCTATATTGCAGTGTGGCGAGCGGGAAACCTTGTGGAGCCTCCCTTCGGCGTTTCGCCCACTCGTGGAGCAGTTCGGTGCGAATGAACAGCAGCTGTCCGAAGTCGAAGTCGTCGCGCAGGGCTCCGGCCTGGTAGTCGATGACGGGATGGCCGAACGAGTCGCTGTAAACCATCACGGCATGTGTGTCGTCGGCCACGCGCACGAAGCGTTCCAGTGCGTGCCTGCCCAGACTGAACGGTGTGGCCTTCAGACTGAGCAGCGTGTAGGGCGCACGGGCGGCATCGTCTATTTGCAGCAGTGTTTGTGTAGATGTGAGCGACTCGGTTTGTATGCAGTGATAGCCGGCGCAGCTGTTGTTTTCTTCTGCGCTCAGCAGGCAGATGTTTCGAATGGTTTTCTCTCGTTGCAGGGCATTGAGCATTTCGTTCATGCCCTCCTTGGAGTCGGTGGGCAGAAAGCAGTCGATGATTCCTCTCATGGTGATATACCTTATATATTATTCTGGTTGTTTCTTTTCTTGTGCAAAGTTACACAATAATCTCCAACCAGCCAAGAAAACTGAAAAACTATCTGAGTGAAAAGTTATGTAAAAGGTTCCTGCTATCTTTTCAGGTCGGGAAGTACAGCGAAGCCCCAGCCTTTGTTTGGCAGTTGCTTCGGAAATATCTGTGAATTTTGCAGGTTTTGAGCCCCAAAGCCCTACCTTTTAGGTTCGTACATGTCGCATGTAGCATTGCTATACGTTACATGTAGCATTGCTATACATGCCATGTAGCAATGCTACACGCGACATGTATGAACCTAAAACGTTAAGAGTTAGGAGTTGAGGACTGAGATTTGAGCGTTCTAGCGTTGAGGGTTTAACTCCGATGGAGTGCCTGATTAGATAATATACCCAAGCCAATGCCTTGGTACTCATTTCTCTGTTCTCAGTAATTTGTAATTAAGAGATGTGTAACTTTCTTGTCATTCCTATTCATGAAACTAACAACATATTCCTTATTAAAGGTTCGGATGTTTACACTTTCTTTGCTATATAGGCTAAAAATGAAATCTGTATTTTTGATAATCATCATCCATTTTGCCTTACAATTGTTTATCAAATACTTTGCCAAGCGCTTCTGATCTTCTTTTGTAAATGCATTCTGAGCATAGGTGCTAAATTCACTATCGTATGGCGGGTCAAGGAATATAAAATCATTTTCTTTTGGAGTTACCGTATTTAGGAACTCCTCAAAGTCAAGATTGTATATTTCTGTCTTCTTGAAATGGGTTAACAATTCATAAGATTGATAATATTTTAGCTTCTTATTTAGTAACTTGCTATTGTATGCAATCCCCCCGTATGGCACATTGAACTCACCTTTCGAACTATATCTAAACATTCCGCTATATGCATAATTTCGCATAAAGAAGAATAGGGCACAATGCAACTTTGGATTTTTGTCTGTGATACTTCTGTCATTATACAGATAACGATAGTTCATATAGACAGCACTTTTTATAGCAGTTTCTATGTTGTCGTTTAAATCTCCTTCAGGTAGCAAATGCTTCTCTATTTCCAATTCACGCATACGAACCATTTTGCGGAACAAGTTTGTTTCCATCTCTTTCAAAAGGATGCATGGAAAGGAAGCAAATTCATTACCTATTATATTTAAAATAGATTGTTTATGATTGGCACAGAATATACGAATAAACTCTTTTAATTCTATCTTACCAATCTGCTCATTCCTATAATGTATATAGGTATCTTTGAGCTCAAAGTGAGAAGTAAAAAAAACAGAAGCTCTTTTCCAAGATTCATCCATTATCTCTACATATCTGAAGAAATCGTTGTCTGATTTCTCTATGCAGCGATATAATTCTATCAACTCCGTTGAGAAATCGTTGATGACATATCTCTCTGCATCGATACCCATAAAGACCGAGCCTCCTCCAACAAAAGGTTCAATAAAACGTTCGAACTCTGGGACGTTGGGAAGAATGTATTTTAATTCTTTCTCTTTTCCGCCTGGCCATTTGATAATTGGAGAAAGATCAGATGATATACTTTTTTTTTCTTTTAGCATGGCTTTCTTATTGTTTATTATTCCCAAAGAACAAGTTCAATTTATGTATTGGAGACTCTGGCAATTCAAGAGGTTCAGATACAAAAAACATATCTTTTTCGCTTATATTTCTTTCTGTTTTTGCAGTAGATTGAGTTTGTGATAGAGCTACTTCTATTCTCTCCTTAGCCGCCTCAAAATAAGCGTTGTCAAGTTCAATACCTATAAATCTTCGATTAAGATTCAAAGCGGCAACTCCTGTTGACCCAACTCCCATGAAAGGATCCAAAATAATATCGTTTTCATTAGAAGCAATCTCTATCATCTTTTTCAATATGGATACAGGCTTCTGAGTTGGGTGTTTGGGGTTGCTTAACCGTTCAGGTTTCATGCAGATTGGACTTTCAATAAAATTATGCATCTCTGCTTGTGAAATGAAATTCCATGTGTGCTTTTTATTCCAACATGTAAATATCATCTCACAACTATTCAAAAATCCTGCCTTGAATATCTTAGGTGCAGGGTTTGTTTTATGCCATATCATGAAATTCGACGTGTCAAACTTATGGTCTAAACAATTATACCACCTGCCGAGTTGATTATAAGAAGTGAATATAAACAGATTGCCAGTAGGCTTCAATATCCTTATAAACTCATCAGCCCATTCTTCTGGATTGAAAACAATCATATCCCATCTTGCTACATCATTATTCATAGCCGTGCGGCCTGATAATGGTATGTTTCCTGTCGAGTGCAGACCAAGATTATACGGAGGGTCTGTTAAAATAAAATCAATCGAATTGTCTGGAATTCGTTTGATTATGTCCCTACTGTCTGCCCTCAAAACACACTTTCTCCAATTAGAATCTTTCATTGTTCGTTAGGCAAATATGCGTCTTTAATTTCGTTCAAAGCCTCATTGATGTAATGTGCATCCTTGGTGTACTCGCCTATTACGATGTCATAACCACGTTCTGATTTGCAGATCAAATTCCAGAAATCACGACTAATACACAATTCTTGGCGAGAGAAGAATTGAAGAACGCGTCCTTGTGTCCAGGGCCTACCTTCACCATATCTATTATATGCTGTGGCAAAAAGGATTTTAACATTGTCCTCACCAAGTCTGTTTGTCAGGATACAATATTGCTCCAAAAGAGCCTCCTTCTCAGAACGAGCTTTTTTATTATCCAAGTCCCCACCAATTTTCAATTCTATGAGATAGTGCATACCCGTTTCTTCATCGACTAAGTAATAATCACTCTCATGGCGTTTGGTGCTTGCCGTGCCTTTCATCTTTGTGATTCCCTTATAATCTTCAATTTTGGGAACTCTTCTGTTTTCACTTCGCTTATACTGTTCTAGCAGTTCAGCGATATAGTCAGTTTGCTCTTTATATAAAGTTCCTTCCACATGCTGGCTGACCTTGTAATTAAGTTCTGCTATACTAATAGCCATTGATTCTAGCATATTACCTAACGAACTGTCAAGAGAACGGGCAAGAGCAGAGTAGTACTGTATTTCTTTGCCAAGGGCTGCTATAAACACATTATGAATCTTCATGTTTATCACCCCATTCTCATTATTTAACTCTGAAAGATGACGAGTTGAGAATCCATTTGCATATGACATCACAGCGCTTCTTACTATACTGCGAATTGCATTCTCCTTACTTACTGTATCCGTTATAACTTTTGTTCTTGGAGTAAACCCCTCATGCACTATCTGGAGCATTGACACTTAAATCTAAAACAGGCAAGCACCCAACCTGAATTATAACTTTTTTGAGGAGCTACATACAAAAAAAACGTAGGTGCTTAACTTCCGTCTGTTTGACTTCGGGGCCTTCCACAGCCTTACAGGAAAACAGACAGAGTAAACACCCACGCAGGAGTATATAGTACATCCGTAAAGTGTGCCAGTGAGGACATGGCTAGCCCTCGCAGCACACTACGGAGTCGTATATATACTACACCCCGTGGAGTCACTTCTGCATTGTTCTTGTCCTGTATTCGATTGTGGAAGTTTCGAAGTCCAAAAACAAAGCGTCAGTAACGCCTTCTAATATGTAGTGCTCTGCCCACAGGCTTTGTCACCCTTAGATGATATACCAGCCGCAAAGGGCAGATGCATCTGCAAAAGTACAAAATCTTTTGGGAAATTAAGCCAAAAATAGGAAAATCTTAAAATAATTACAAAATTATTTGGTAAATAGAGTAATTATACCTATTTTTGCAATGTCAGAAATGACTAATCCGGTATTTTCCGTGTGGAGCAAGACAGGACCGACACTACTCCTTTATTAAAAAGGGTTGCTTAGGCAACTCTTTATTTATTATACAGCCTTGTGAATGTAGTAATGAAATTTCTGTCAGCAAGGGTGCGGCGTGTTATAACCAGCATTTTATTGCCCTTGAAAATCATTATTTGACCAGCATCTGGGTTCCACTCATAATATTTTTGAATTTGGAGTGCCAATAGACGAGCATTGTAGTCTGTAGCCATGTTGAGCTTTGTGAATTCCATGCCATGCAGAACATGAAGCCGTGCCAGTTCAAAGGCTATATCGTTGCTGTATATTGCATTCTCTTCCATATGTTTTTATTTTTTTTCACCGGTTCTATCAAACTCAGATGACATGCCAACCGCAATGGGTAGATGCAATGGCAAAAGTACGAATTTTATGCAGAACAATAAAATTAGCTTGGATTTGTTTGCAAATTTCACTCATTTCTTTCTCCGGTAGAGCCAGGCTACGGTAGCTCCCGAGAGGTTGTGCCACACACTGAATATGGCACCGGGGATGGTGGCCAGGGGATAGGTTGCGAAATGGATGATGGCCAGACTGCTGGCCAGTCCGGAGTTCTGCATGCCCACCTCTATGGAGATGGCACGCTTTTTTGGTTCTGATAGGCGGAGCAGCAGTCCGATGAGATAGCCCAGAGAGAGTCCGCAGATGTTGTGGAGCATCACCACGAGCACGATGACCAGTCCGCCCGCCAACAGCTTTTCTGCATTGGCGGCAATAACGATGACCACGATGGCGGCAATGGCCAGCGATGAGAAAGCAGGCAGATAGTCGGTGGTGAGCTCGGTGAATCGCGGCCACAGCCATTTCACCAAGAGTCCTACGGCGATGGGCAGAATCACCACCCAGAGAATGCTGAGAAACATGCTGCCCACATTCACGTCTACACTCTTTCCCGCCAACACCCATGTGAGCAGCGGGGTGAGGAATGGGGCGAGAAGGGTGGAGACCCCCGTCATGCCCACAGACAGTGCCAGGTCGCCTTTGGCCAGAAAGGTAATCACGTTGCTGGCCGTGCCTCCCGGACAACAGCCTACGAGCACCACGCCCAATGCCAGTGCCTCGTCGAGCGAGAAGATGTTGGCCAATGCCCATGCCAGCAGCGGCATCACCGTGAACTGTGCCAGACAGCCCGTGATAACATCCTTCGGCCGGCTGAACACAATGCGGAAGTCGTGGAGATTGAGTGTAAGTCCCATGCCAAACATCACCACGCCCAGCAGATAGTTAATAACTGTGGGGGGAATCTGCCCGAGTGTAGCGGGAAAGCACAGTGCCAGCACGGCGGCTGCCAGCACCAGCATAGCCATATAGTCTGATATATAGCGACAGAGCTTTTTCATTTTTTTTTCGGTAATTGAGAAATGTTTCAAAACAAGGCGCAAAATTATGAAAAATCCCATAAAGTTCGTATCTTTGCATCAATTTTTTACATCGTTAAGAATAGAACTTGATGCGGATGACCGACCGTTTGAAACAAGAATTGGAACGGCTGCCCGTGGCGGCAGTAGCAAACGCGCTCAACGAAAAGTTGAGCGCTTCATCGGCTGTGATTGTGACTGCGGCCCCTGGTGCGGGAAAATCTACGCTGCTGCCGCTAACACTGCTACCTGCTGTGAATGGCAAGATTGTTGTGTTGGAACCCCGACGGGTGGCGGCACGGCAGATAGCAGCGCGCATGGCGTGGCTGTTGAACGAAAGTGTGGGTGAAACGGTGGGGTATCGGATCAGGTTCGAAAACCGAACATCAGAACAAACGCGCATTGAGGTGGTGACCGAGGGTGTGCTCACGCGCATGCTGCTCGACGACCCGGCCTTGGAGGACGTGGCCGTGGTGGTGTTCGACGAGTTTCACGAGCGTAGTCTGAACACCGATGAGGCGTTTGCCCTCACCCGACAATGTCAGCAGTTGTTGCGCGACGACCTGCGCATGGTGGTGATGTCGGCAACGATAGATACAAATGCACTTGCAGAAACCCTGCATTGTCCGGTTTTGGTAAGCGAAGGGCGCATGTTTCCTGTCAAGGTCATCCACACGGCAGAGGAGGCAGAGGTGCAGAATGTTTCGCTATTGACGGCTAGAACAATCATGCAAGCCCACCGCGAACAGGAGGGCGACATTCTGGCTTTTCTGCCAGGTGAGGGAGAGATACGGCGCGTGGAAGAATTGCTTTCTGCCAGTCTTGGCGACACGAAGGTATCCCCTCTGTATGGTATGCTGTCTAACAGTGAACAGGCGCGGGCCATTGCCCCGAGTGCACCGGGAGAGCGGAAGGTGGTGTTGGCAACTCCCATTGCCGAAACCTCGCTCACCATCGAAGGTGTGCGCGTGGTGGTTGACAGCGGACTCTGCCGGAAGATGGTGTTCGATGCCCGTAGCGGACTGAGCCATCTTGAAACCGTTCGCATCTCTATGGATATGGCCACACAGCGCACAGGGCGTGCCGGGCGCATGGCTCCCGGCGTGTGTTACCGACTGTGGAGCAAAGGAACGGAAGCCCGTATGGAAACGGTGCGCAAGCCTGAGATTTTGGATGCCGACCTCACCTCGCTGGTGCTCGACGCTGCCATCTGGGGCGAACGTGAGGTGGAACAGCTGCCGTGGTTCACGCCGCCACCTAAGTCATCAGTCATTCATGCCCAAACGCTGCTGCAATCTCTTGGTGCCTTGGATGAATTGAAACAGGTTACTCGGCAAGGGAAAGCTATGTATAAGCTCCCCTGCCATCCACGCATAGCCAAGATGCTGCTCGTGGCCGACAGTCCTGAGCGCAAGGCTTTGGCCGCCGACATCACCGCCCTTTTAGAAGAGAAAGACCCGTTGGCCGGCAGCGGCGATATTTCAATAGAAACCCGACTCGATGCCCTGCGACGTGAGCGTAGAAGTGAATGCGTTGGCTGTTGGGGGCGCATCATCAAGATTGCCCGCCAATATGCCGCAATGATTCATGTCAAAGAAAACGATGCCCCCGTCAATCCTTACGAGGCAGGTGCTCTCCTGGCTTCTGCCTATCCTGAGCGAATCGGAAAAATGTGGAAGGAGGGAGTGAACGTGTATCAGTTGTCTGGCGGTGCCCTGGTCGCTGCTGAGGCTACTGCCAACGCTTCACTTTTAACACTCAACTCTCCGCTCAATTCCGATTGGATGGTAGCGGCCTCTATGCACCGCAAAAAGGGCGGAGTGGGGAAGGTGTTCCTTGCCGGCATTGTAGACCCCACCGACCTGCGCCCCTATATTTCTGAACGCGAAAATATCTATTGGGATGGCAAGGCGGGCACCGTTGTGGCACGACATGAACGTCGCATAGGAGCCATTCTGTTAGAGGAGAAACCATTAACGGGCAACCATCGTGAACAGATGCTTCGCGTTATCTGCGAGGCGATTGTTAAAGACGGTGCTTCCATGCTCAATTTCTCCGATGAGGTGCAGAACCTGCAACGCCGCATTGCCTTCATAGCTACACGACATCCTGAGCTGGAACTGCCCGATGTTTCCAACGTGAACATTTGCAGGAGGGCTCCCGATTGGGCACCGCTTTTCATCGGCAAAGCCACCACAACGGCTGAACTGAAGAAGCTCAACCTCACAGAAGTTGTCTGGAGCTTTCTCACTTATGAACAGCAGCAGGCTGTAGACCGCTTGGCACCAACCCACATCGCAGTGCCTACCGGCAGTCGCATCCGCTTGGAATATCGCCTGGGTGCAGAGGCTCCGATCCTGCGGGTCCGACTGCAAGAGTGCTTCGGACTTGTTGACACCCCACTGGCAGATGGCTCCCCCGTGTTGATGGAACTCCTCTCGCCCGGGTTCAAACCCGTGCAGCTCACCACCGACCTGCGCAACTTCTGGCAGCAGACCTATTTCGACGTGCGAAAGGAATTGCGTCGTCGCTACCCAAAACATTCATGGCCCGACAATCCACTGGATGCCGAGCCAACGAGGGGTGTGAAACGAAAGTGATGATAACGATAAAAGAAATTGATATATGACAAAGACAATTTGCAAACTCCTGCGTTCATTGCCCGTTGCTTTTCTTGTGACATTGGCGTTAGCTTCGTGCCGTTCCAGAAAGGCTGGCATGGAACAGGTTCCAAAAGAACCCGACTATCAAGACTCTGCACAATGGTATATCAGCAACAGACAGGCCGCGGCAGATGTGTTCTATATCTTATCGACAGAAACGGGCGACTATGAGCTGCCCGGTGGCGAGACCTGCCATTATGCCGATACCTACAGCGACAGCCTGCGGCTACCGCTCTATGCCGAGATGCATGGGGTGGACACGCTCGTGAGCGGAAGGCTGAACTTCTTTGCGCCCTACTACCGTCAGTGTTCGCTGCAGAGTTTCCAAAACGACAGTCTGGCGCATGCTCGCATGACCCTGCCGTTGGGCGATGTGCGCCGCGCCTTTCATTATTATCTGAAACACCTCAATGGCGGAAGGCCTTTTATACTGGCCGGTTACAGTCAGGGTGCGCATATCATGCTGGAACTGCTTCAAGAAATGAACGAACAAACCTACCGCCGAATGATTGCGGCCTATGCCATCGGCATTGCCATTCGTGAGAGCCATCCTCACATCGTGCCGGCAAAACGGGCCAACGATACAGGGGTTACCATCTGTTACAACTCGGTGCGCGATGTTACCTGCGCCATGCCGGGATGGGAGAGAAGCCGTGTGGCAATCAATCCGGTTAACTGGCGCACAGACAGCACCACGGCCATGCTTATTACCGAGCCGTCGCCGCTGCTGCCTGTGACAGAACAGCTGAAAGACACCATGCACATTCATCTTGATGTTTCTACGGGATTGCTGATAGTAGATGGCTATACGGCACAAGATTATGTGTTGCCCCTGATAGGGAGGAAGGGCAACTACCACTCGCGCGAGATATGGCTCTATCGCCACCAGCTACGTGAGAACATGGCCCTGCGTGCGGCTTCGTTCAAACCTTCCCAAGAATCTGCTCTGCGTGTTCCTTAGTTTTGATTTGCTTGCCTTGCAGAATCTGTTCGATGATGCCCTCTTCGTTGATAACGAAGGTGGTGCGGATGGTTCCCATCATCTTCTTCCCGTACATCGACTTCTCACCCCAGGCTCCCATCGACTCCATCAGGGTTTTGTCAACGTCGGCAATCAGCGGAAAGGGCAACTGGTGCTTCTCTTTGAATTTCTGATGTGAGGCGGCAGAGTCTTTGCTCACACCCACCACCTCGTAGCCTTGAGCCTGCAGCGTTTCGTAGTGGTCGCGCAGGCTGCACGCCTCACTGGTGCAACCGCTGGTGTTGTCTTTCGGATAGAAGTAAAGTACCAGCTTGCGTCCACGATAGTCACTCAGGCGGATGTCACGTCCCTGTTCGTCTTTGCCCAAAATCTCGGGTGCCTTGTCTCCAATGTTCATCATATTGTTATGTGTTTTAGTTATCGTATTTCTTATGTTCTGTACAACTCCCCTTAACAGCATGCGCAGCGTGGAGTTTGGGGTGGGAAGAACACATCACCAGCTTACCGGGGGGGGCGGGGCTTATTGAGCGCAAGGCTCAATAAGCTTCGCCCTCGGCAATTTCTTGCCGGTCGATGGGACGACTGTCAATGGCTCGCCAGGCATAGAAGATATAGGCCAGCACAAAGGGAATGAGCAGGCTCACGTATGCCATGGTGCGCAGGGTGAACTCGCTGGAGCATGAGTTCTGGATGTGGAGCGAACTCTGCAGGTCCTCGTTCGAGGGATAGTAGCAGGTGTTGTTCCATCCGGCAAAGAGCAGCAGCACCAACACCACCAGCACCACACCGATGCCCGCCGGCCAAATGCCGCGCACAAACGCGGGGTCTTTCACCGTGCGCCAGATGGCGAAAAGCAGCAGACCCACCCCCGCGAGCATCACCAGCGTGAGGGGCCACATGTCGATGGCATTGCTCAGATATTTCATGGGCACGATGGTTGCCAGTCCGGTGGCAGGGTTGTAGGCATAACCATAACCGAAGAGTGTGCGCACCAGAAACAGCACAAACAATGCAACGAAAGCTACCGACGTGCCGGTGAGGTAGCTGCGGGCACGCTCGCGAACGGGTTGGTCGTTTACATTATTTATAATATAGAACAGGCCAAGCACACGGGCCAGGAAGAAAACGGCCAAGCCGAACACCAGGTTCCAGATGTCGAGCAGGGCATCGAGCCCATTGCTGGCATTGGCCCATCGGCTGATGACAGGCTGAGCCATGTCGGTGATGTTGCCTTTTTCGATGATGAAGTTCGACCCCGTGAAGAAAGTGGCCACGGCTCCACCCAACAGCAGCGGTCCCACAACGCCGTTCACAACCAGAAACACCTGAAACGTGCGGGTGCCAAGCAGGTTGCCCAGCTTGTTCTGAAACTCGTAGCTCACGGCCTGCAGCACAAACGAGAATAGGATAATCATCCACAGCCAGTAGGCCCCGCCGAAGCTGGTGCTATAGAACAGTGGGAACGAGGCAAAGAAAGCACCGCCAAAGGTTACAAGCGTGGTGAAGGTGAACTCCCACTTGCGCCCCGTTGAATTAATCACCAGCCGGCGCTCTTCGGGAGTGCGGCCCAGTTGGAAAATCATGGAGTTGGCTCCCTGCACAAACATCAGAAACACCAACAGGGCTCCCAGCAAACTCACTAAGAACCACCAGTATTGTTGCAGAAATTCGTATGTCATAGTTAATGATTCGTTTTTATCGTTATTATCGTTCTTATCGTTATTAACGTTACTATCGTTCTTAACGTTCTTAACGTTCTTATCGTTCTTAACGTTCTTATCGTTCTTAACGTTACTATCGTTCTTAACGTTACTATCGTTCTTAACGTTCTTAACGTTATTCTCGTTAAAACTTTTTTATCCTTCGTGCTCGGGTCCCTTCTTAATCTGCTTGAAAAGAATGTTTATTTCCACGGCAAGCATGGTGGTGAAAAGAGCCAGAAAGATAAAGAACGTGAGTGCCACCGACCCGGCATGCAAGTCGCTCACGGCTGCCCATGTGGGCAGCATGTCTTGAATGGTCCACGGTTGGCGCCCCATCTCGGCAACAATCCATCCGGCTTCGCTGGCGATGTAGGCCAGGGGAACCAGTGCAATGGCTGCCATGTGCAGATAGCGGTGCTCACTGAGGGGCATGTTCTTCCATAGTTTGCCCACGGCAATGCCCATCTGCTTCAGCTTTTCTTGATAGGTGATAACCAGCACCAGGGCGAAAAAGACGATGAACAGGCATCCCAGACCCACCATGATGCGGAACGACCAGAAGCAGACCGGAATGTAGGGCACCAGTTGGTCGGCCGATTTAATATAGCCATAGCCGAAGTAGGGCATGTTCTCGCGCAGCGTCTTCAGGCTCATCTGCTTCACTTCTTCCGACCCTGCTTTTGTGGCATTGCGATAGGTCATGAGTGCATAAATGGCTGCACGCCCGCGCTTAATTTTTTCTTCTACCGATAGCTCCTTCGTTCCGTCGGGGCGTGTGTAGCCTTTCAGCAGTTGGTGAATGCCGGGCACATAGCCATGAAAATCGTTCGTGGCCAGAAACGAAAGGGCATAGGGGGCAGCAATGCGCAAAGGAGCCTCGTCGCTGTTTTCATAGTTGGGTTGTTCAAACGGGTTCACCCATGCGGCAATGGTCAGACTCTGGTCGGTGCCGCCTTCGTAGAGCGCTTCCATGGCAGCCAGTTTCATGGGTTGCACCTGTGCCACCTGATAAGCCGAGCTGTGACCTGTGATGGCAGCGAGCAGCGAAGCCACCAATCCCACGCTGGCACCAATCTTGATGCTCTCGGTGGCCAGCTCCTGTTCGCGCTTCTTCAGCAGATACCAGCAGCTGACGGCAACGGTAAACACCGCTCCGATAATCCACGACGAGGTTACCGTGTGGCAGAACTTGTCGATGGCAAAGGGCGAGAGTGCCACATCCAGAAACGATACCATCTCGTTGCGCATGGTGATGGGGTTGAACTCGCAACCCACGGGGTATTGCATCCAAGCATTGGCTACCAGAATCCACCAAGCCGAAATGGTGGCCCCCAGGCCGGTGAGCCAGGTGGAGGCGAGGTGGAAGCCGCGCGACACCTTGTTCCATCCAAAATACATCACGGCCACAAAGGTTGATTCCATGAAGAATGCCACGATGCCCTCTATGGCAAGTGGCGCACCGAAGATGTCGCCCACAAACCAAGAGTAGTTGCTCCAGTTGGTGCCAAACTCAAATTCAAGAATAATGCCGGTGGCAACGCCCATGGCAAAGTTCACACCAAAGAGTTTTTGCCAGAAGCGGGCAGTGGTTTTCCAAAACTGTCGGCCCGTGCGGTAGTAGCAGGTTTCGGCTATGCCCATAATAATGGCAAGCCCCAGGGTGAGTGGAACAAAAAGCCAGTGATAGATGGCGGTGAGGGCAAACTGAGCTCTCGACCAGTCGATTGTTCCGGTGGTAATGTCTAAGAATAGGTTGTTCATCATATACTGTGATTTTAGATTGTGACGATGGAGCTATTGGTTAGAGCGTTGCAGCAGTTCGTTCGAAACATATTCGCTTTCGTTGCCGGCTGTGGCGTGGGTTTTCAGGAAGTTGGGAAAGAAGAAAACTTTTAGTATGGCAAACATGATGAAGAGCTTGATGGCTATGATGGCCCACAGGGTTTTGCCCAGCGTCATGGAGCGAAACCCGTCGTAGTAGAGGTCGAAGACCCTATAAAGAAAACTCCTCTTCTTCATGGCCAGTAGTGTTAGGTGTTTTTTACTCGGCAAATATAATCATTTTTTACGAAACGCACAACAAAAACGAAAGAAATACACCTACCCGACCCCAAGGGTAAAGCAAAAAAAGTAAAAAAATGTATATATGTGCCTTTGCCGTTTCTTTTTTCTTGGTGGTTTCGCCGAAAACCATTACTTTTGCACCGTCTTATATAAAATAAGGTGTAGATAAGAGGAATAATTTAATTACAAACGATGAATAAGAAAATATTGATTCCGATGGTGGCCGTTGTGGTGCTGTTGATGGCAGGCATGGGCTATCTCTACATGAGTCTCGACAAGCAGAAAGAAGAAAACCGTGTGATGCAGGAGCTGGCCGAACTCGACAAACAGGAAATGGAAAGCGAATACCAGCAGTTTGCCGAGCAGTACAGCGAAATGAAAACCCGCATCAACAACGATTCCATTGTGGCGCAACTCTCGGCCGAACAAGAGAAGACCCAGCGCCTGCTGGCCGAACTGAAGGCAGTGAAAGCCAACGACGCCCGCGAGATTGCCCGACTGAAAAAAGAGCTGGCCACCGTGCGTGCGGTGCTGCGCAGCTATGTGCTTGAAATAGATTCGCTGAACAGGATCAACCAAAACCTCACCGAAGAGAACAACCGTGTGAAAGCACAGTATGCCGAGGCAACCCAGCAGATTCAAGGACTCAACACCGAAAAGCAAACCCTTTCAGAGAAAGTGGCCATTGCTGCACAGCTCGATGCCATTGGCATTAGCATGGTGGCCAAAAACAAACGAGGCAAGGAAACCGACAACATGAGCAAGTGCAAGAGCATTCAGGTGAACTTCTCGCTTGCCAAAAACGTTACCGCCCAAGGGGGCATGAAAACGGTTTATGTGCGCATTACTTCGCCAACGGGATCGGTGCTCGGCAATGCAGGCAACTTCCAATACGAGAACCGGTCGCTGCAGTGCACCATGAAGAAAAGTGTGGAGTATGGCGGACAGGAACTGCCCGTAACACTCTATTGGAACGTTACGCAGGCACTGGTTTCGGGAACCTATCAGGTGAGCATCTTTGCCGACGGACACATGATTGGCTCCAGAAGCTTCACCTTTAAATAACAGACCTACTGAATAGTTTGCCTGAATGTATATAAACAAGGAGGAAAAGGCATGAGAAAATTTCTTTTTGTAGCCATTGGCATGCTTCTGCTGGCATGGGTGCCCACAGCAGCGCAGCGAATGCTTTCGCTCGACAGTTGCAGAGCACTGGCTTTGCGCAACAACAAACAGCTGAACGTAACCAGGCTCAAAAGCGAAGTGGCCCGGAACACGCGCAAAGCCATGCGCACAAAATATCTGCCCAAGGTTGACCTGGTGGGTGGATATGAGTATTTCAGCAAGGAAATATCAATCTTGAGCGACAACCAGCGGGCGGCCTTGGCCAATGTGGGAACAAAGGCCACCACCGGACTGTCGCAGAACTTGGGCAACATTGTTACCGATATGGCCCAGCGCGGACTGATTACCCCCGAAATGGCCCAACACATGGGAACAACCCTTGGCCAGATGGCCACGCCCATGGCCGAAGCCGGAAACCGCATTGGACAGGAAATTGGCGATGCCACACGAACCGACACCAAGAATATTTGGGCGGCATCGGTGATGGTGCGGCAACCGCTTTACATGGGTGGAGCCATCACTGCGGCCAACCATATTGCACAAATCAGGGAGCAAATGGCCCACAACGAAAGCGATGCCACCATGCAGGCAACGCTCTTCGACATTGACCAGACTTACTGGACTGTGGTGTCGCTCAGAAGCAAATACCAACTGGCCGTGAGCTTCCGCAACCTGGTGAGCAAACTCAACAGCGATGTGCATAAAATGATTGACGAGGGTGTGGCCACGCGTGCCGACGGACTGAAGGTTGACGTGCGCGTGAACGAGGCCGACATGCAGGTAACGCAGCTCGAAAACGGACTCTCGCTGGCCAAGATGCTGCTCTGCCAGCTGTGTGGCCTTTCGCTTGAAGAAGACATTACCCTTGCCGATGAGGTAAACGAAACACAAACAACCGGATCGGAACAGGCGGCCTTGGCGGTGAGCGAGGCTGGCTCCATGCTTAACGATACACAAGAAAACCGGCCCGAGCTGCGCATGTTGCAGAACGCGGTTGACCTGAGCCGGGAAGCCACACGCCTTGTTCGTGCTGAATATTTGCCGCAAGTGTTGCTCACCGGAGGTTACATGGTTAGCAACCCCAATGTGTTCAACGGCTTTCAGCGACGCTTCGCAGGCGTGTGGAACGTGGGGGTGATGGTGCGCGTGCCGGTGTGGAACTGGTTCGAGGGCGACTATAAGATTCGTGCCAGCAAAGCCGCCACCAACATTGCCTGCATGGAACTAAACGATGTGCAGGAAAAAATAGACCTGCAAATAGCGCAGAGTCGGTATAAGCTCAGCGAAGCGCAGAAACGCCTTTCGGTAACGCAGAAAAACATTGCCAGTGCCAACGAAAACCTGCGCTGCGCCAACATAGGGTTTCGCGAAGGGGTTATGGAAACAACCGATGTGATGGCAGCACAAACAGCCTGGCAGCAGGCACAAAGTCAGCACATCGATGCACAGATTGACCTGCGCATGTCGCAAATTGGATTGCGCCGAGCCTTGGGCGTGCTCTATTAACCCATAAACCGTTACCATTCATTCATGTTTCATCATCAATAGCTAAAGAATATGTCAGCAAAAACACAACATAACAACATCCTGCTTGCCATCATCGGTTTCTCAACGGTGGTGGTTATTGTGGCCGTTATCGGTTTCTTCGCACTCGACCGCTCGCCCGAAATCATTCAGGGCGAGGTTGAAGTAACAGAGTATAGGGTTTCCAGCAAGGTGCCCGGCCGCATTCTTGAACTGCGTGTGAAGGAGGGCGACTTTGTGCGTGTGGGCGACACGCTTGCCATTTTGGATGCGCCCGACGTGGAGGCGAAGAAGACACAGGCTATGAGTGCCGAGGATGCTGCCGCGGCGCTCAGTCAGATGGCGCAGGCAGGAGCCCGGCAGGAACAAATCAACGGTGCCTATCAGGTGTGGCAGCAGGCCAGTGCCGGACTCGAGATTGCACGCAAAAGCTATGAGCGTGTGCAGCGACTCTTCGACGAGGGCGTGATGAGTGCTCAGAAACGCGATGAGGCTTTGGCCAACTACAAGGCATTTGAGGCGCAGGAAAAAGCTGCCAAAAGTCAATACGAAATGGCGAAGAACGGTGCCCGCAGAGAAGAGAAACAGGCTGCCCAGGCACAGGTGAACAGGGCCAAGGGGGCTGTGGAAGAGGTGAACTCCTATATTCACGAAACGGTGCAGGTGGCACAGGTGGATGGTGAGGTTTCAAGCATCTATCCCAAGGTGGGCGAACTCATTGGCACTGGCTCGCCAATCATGAGCATCTCTGTGATGGACGATTTGTGGGGAACCTTCAATGTGCGCGAAGACCAGCTGAAGGGGCTCAAGGTGGGCGACGAGTTCACGGCCTTCTCGCCGGCCTTCAACAAAGAACTGCGCATGAAGGTGTTCTACATCAAAGACGAAGGCTCATACGCGGTGTGGAAGGCTACCAAAACCAACGGACAGTACGACCTGAAAACATTCGAGGTGAAAGCACGGCCCATACAGAAGTTCGAGGGACTAAGGCCCGGCATGTCGCTGATAGTGAAAAAATAGAATGGTTTTCGAAGAGAAGGGAAATCATATCGGTTGAAGCGTATGAATGTATTGAAAAGCATCTGGACAATTGCTGTGCGCGAGTGCGGAATTCTTCGGTCGAATCCCGTATACCTCTTCTGTATGGTCATCTTCCCCGTGCTGGTGGTGCTGTTCTTCACCTCGCTGATGAACGAGGGACAGCCTGTGGAAATGCCGGTGGGCATTGTTGATCTCGACAACACACCCACCACCCGCTCGCTGGTGCGCAAGCTCGACGGCTTCCAAACCACCCATGTGGTAGGGCGATACCCCAATCTCAACGAAGCACGCAATGCTATCCAGCGAAACCAAATCTATGCCTTTCTTTATATTCCCAAAGGAACAACAGATGGATTGCTCGCGGCACGCCAACCAAAAATCTCTTTCTATTATACCAACACCTCGCTCACGGCGGGGGCTTTGCTCTATCGCGACCTGAAAACCATTGCCACGCTGGGCTCGGCGGCAGTGGGGCAGGGCACGCTGCGGGCAAAGGGACTCACCGACGAACAGATTCAAACGTTCCTGCAACCCATCAGTGTTGACTTGCATCCCATCAACAACCCATGGATCAACTATAACGTCTATCTCAGCACCGTGCTCATTCCGGGCGTGCTCATGCTCTTCATGCTCCTGCTCACGGCCTATTCGCTGGGAACAGAACTCAAGTTCAACCGGTCTAAGGAATGGCTCAACATGGCAGGGGGGAATATTCATATTGCGGTGCTGGGAAAGCTCTTGCCGCAAACACTGGTTTTCCTGCTCGTGCAGTTTGCCTACCTCTATTATATGTTCGGCTTTCTGCAATTTCCCCATGCGGGTGGCATTGTGCCCATGGTGCTGCTTTCGGTGCTTACGGTGGCGGCATCGCAGGGCTTCGGCTTGTTCATGTTCGGACTGCTTCCTTCGCTGCGCATGTCAATGAGTGTGTGCTCGCTGTGGGGGGTGCTCAGCTTTTCAATGGCGGGCTCGGCCTTCCCGGTGATGGGAATGGACACACCGCTTGAAGCACTCGCACAGCTCTTTCCCCTCAGGCACTACTACATGCTCTATCAAATTGCTGTGTTCAATGGCTACCCGCTGCTCGATGCGTGGTTCAGCATGGCAGGACTGATGCTCTTCGCCCTGTTGCCGGCGCTGGTTATGCGCAACCTGAAGCGGGCCATGCTCACCTATGTGTATATTCCCTAATCTCTGCTGCATGATGAAAGAACTGTTCAGAAGAATGCGCGAAGGACTCGCCGACATGTGCTACATCTGGGTGAAGGAAATGCGAACAACCTTCACCGATGAGGGGGTGCTCATTTTCTTCATTCTGGTACCTTTGGCCTACCCGCTGCTTTATTCATGGATCTATTGCAATCAAACCATCCACGAAGTGCCGGTGGTGGCGGTCGACTTGTCGCACTCGCATCAGAGCCGGGAGTTCCTGCGGCTCTACGATGGTTCGCCTGATGTGAAGGTGGCTTATTTTGCCAACAGCCTCGACGAGGCGAGAGACTTGGTGGAAAAGCAGATTGTGAGTGGGGTGGTGTTCATTCCGTCTGACTTCGCCGTGAGGCTGGGGCGACAACAGCAAACGCGGGTGAGCGTGTATTGCGACATGGCACTCATGCTCACCTATAAGGCCATCTACCAGACGGCGGTGGCGGTGTCGGGGCAGATGAACAAACAAATTCAGGTGGCTGTTTCAAACCCTTCTACTTCGCACGACGAAGAGGTGTTAACGCAACCCCTCAGTTTCGACGAGGTGCCCATCTTCAGTCCTACCGGGGGCTATGGCGATTTCATCATTCCGGGTGTGCTCATGCTCATCATCCAGCAGACGTTGCTGCTCGGCATTGGTCTGGGGGCCGGCACTGCGCGCGAATCGAACCGCTATCGCGACCTGGTGCCCGTGAGCCGTCACTATAACGGCATCTTCCGAATTGTGTTGGGAAAGTCGCTCTGCTATTTCATGATCTTCTCTGTAATGGCCACCTATCTCACCCTGGTGGTGCCGCGTTTGTTTGGTTTCGTTTCCATACTCAATGGCTACACCTGGCTGGGGCTGATGGTTCCCTACATCTTGGCTTGCATCTTCTTTGGCATGATGCTTTCGTGCTTGGTGCGCTATCGCGAAAATGTGCTTCTGCTGGTGGTGTTCACATCGGTGCCGTTTCTTTTCATGTCGGGCATCTCGTGGCCGCAAAGCAACATCCCCGGTGTGTGGCAGGGGGTGTCGTGGCTGCTCCCGTCAACCTTCGGCGTGAGGGGATTCGTGCGCATCAACACCATGGGGGCCACGCTTTCCGATATCCAGCAAGAGTATCAGATGCTGTGGATACAGACCACGGTCTATTTCTTCATCACCTGCTTGGTATATCGTCACCAAATAAACATTGCGCATCGCCATGCCATGGACCGCATTCATGTGCTCCGCGAGAAAGCGGCTGCTGCACGCCGCCGCTTGCAAAACTCATAACCATCCCTCATTCTTCTCACTTCCAGCTCGTAGTCCCCTCCCTTTTCCCTCCATCTTGTAGTCCCCTCCTTTTCCCTCCATCTCGTAGTCCCCTCCTTTCATAAAGGAGGGGTAAGGGGTGGTTCGTGTAATCTTTCTCCCATCTCGTAGTCCCCTCCTTTTCCCTCCATCTCGTAGTCCCCTCCTTTCATAAAGGAGGGGTAAGGGGTGGTTCGTGTAACTTTCCACCATCTCGTAGTCCCCCTCCTTTCCGGTTCCCCTCCCTTGGGAGGGGTTAGGGGTGGGGTCGAGGGGTCGAGGGGTTACAAAAAAGCCCAAGACTTGCGTCTTGGGCTTTTATGTTACCTGCATGAAACAGGCCGTTTGTATGAGTGTTTGCTTACTTCAGCTTGGTGTAGCCATACTTGCTGTCGGCACCGAGCTCTTCCTCAATGCGGATCAGCTGGTTGTACTTAGCCATACGGTCGGTGCGGCTGAGCGAACCGGTCTTAATCTGACCGCTGTTGGTGGCAACGGCGATGTCGGCGATGGTGGTATCCTCAGTTTCGCCCGAACGGTGCGAAGTTACTGTGGTGTAGCCGTGGCGGTGAGCCATCTCGATGGCATCGAGAGTTTCGGTGAGCGAACCAATCTGATTCACCTTAATAAGGATAGAGTTGGCAGCACCCATCTTGATTCCCTTCTCCAGGAACTTCACGTTGGTAACAAACAGGTCGTCGCCAACCAGCTGGCAGCGGTCGCCAATCTTGGCGGTCAGCTTCACCCAGTTCTCCCAGTCGTTCTCGTCGAGACCGTCCTCGATAGAGTCGATAGGATACTTGGTGATGAGCTCTTCGAGGTAAGCAATCTGCTCGTCGGCAGAGAGCTTCTTGCCGTTGGGATCTTTCTGGGCACCGTTCTTCAGCTGACGATAGTCGTAGAACCACTCGCCGTTCTCCTGCACTGCAAACTCAGAAGCGGCGCAGTCCATGGCAATC